>DATIOA010000097.1:0-9274 GCA_035473575.1 Rudaea sp.
AGCAGCAATTCCGGCTTGTGCAGCACGGCGGCGGCGAGCGCGAGGCGCTGTTTTTGTCCACCGCACAAGGTGCCGGCCAGCTGGTCGCGCAGAGCGCCGAGCCAGTAGCGTTCGTACAGTTCGTTCACCCGCGCCTTCGTCCGCGCGCGGTCGAATTCATGCACGGCGCCGACGAATTCGAGGTTCTCGCGCACGGTCAGGTCGTCGTACAGCGAGAACTTCTGCGTCATGTAGCCGATGCAGCGCTTGAGCGCCTCGGCTTGCTGCGGAATCTGGTAGCCGAGCACATCGATCGTGCCTGCGCTCGGCAACAGCAGGCCGCACAGCATGCGGATCGTGGTCGACTTGCCCGAGCCGTTCGGGCCGAGGAATCCGTACACCTGCGCGCGCGCGACGGTCAGGTCCACGTTGTCGACCGCGACCAGCTTGCCGAACGTGCGCGTCAGGCCGCGCGCGACGATGGCGTTGGATTTTCCTTCCCCCGCCTGCGGGGGAAGGTGGCCGAAGGCCGGAAGGGGGGAAGGCCGCAGCGCCATGTCACCGAGCCGGGACGAGCGTCGCCTGGCACGGCACGCCGGCCGGCAGCTTGCGCGCGGCGTCGCCGTCGAGGAACAGGTCGGCGCGATAGGTCAGGCGACTGGCGTCGTCGCCCGACAAGGCATAGTACGGCGTGAAACTCGCTTCGCTGCGGATGCGCTTGAGCGTTGCGGTGAACGCTTGCGCCACGCCATCCACGTGCACGGAAAAGTGCGCGCCTTGTTGCAACGCGGCGCGCTGCGATTCCGGCACGAAGACTTGCGCATACGGCGCCTCGCCGACCAGCAGGCTGACCACGCTGGCGCCTGCCGGCGGACGATCGCCAAGCCGAAATGGCAAGGCATCGACGCGGCCGGCGCGCGGCGCATGCACTTGCAGTCGCTCCCGAGTGATCGCGAGTTGTGCTGCTTGCGCCTGCGCTGCTGCAAGTGCGGCTTCGCCCTGTGCCAGGTCTTCAGGCCGCGTGCCGTTGAGCAATTGCGCGAGATTGGCTTGGCTCGCCTTGACGTCCGCCTCGGACTGGCGCAGTGCCGTGTTGGCATTGTCCAGGTCCGCCTGGCTGTTCAGTCCGCGGCGGCGGATGTCGGCGGCGCGCTCGCGCGCGATGCGCGCGTTCGCCGCCGTCGTCTGCGCGCGTGCAAGCACCGCGCGCGCGGCGTCGATGGTCTCGATGCGTGCGCCGTGGCGCAGCGCGTCCAGTGCGGCGGTCAGGCGTGCGACGTCCGCCTGCGCGGCGTCGAGCTGCGCCTGCGTGCGGCGTGGATCGAGCGCGAGCAACAGTTGCCCGACCGTAACATTGTCGCCTTCGTTGACCAGAATCTGCGTGATCGGTTCGGATACTTCCGCCGGCACCGCGATGCGATCCCATTCCAGCGTCCCGAGCAGCGGCGCCGGGCCGCTGCTGCGCGCGCAGGCCGCGAGCGCGGCGCATGCGCACAAGGCCAGGAACACCTTCGAGCCGGAAAATCGCATGCCGTACTCCCGTTGTGCCGATGGCACAGAGTATGCCGAAATCGGCCTGGCGCCGAGTCTGCGCGCGGATCGAGCGGGCGCTGTGACGACGGTCGCAGCCGAATGGCAGTCGCTGTGCCCAGAATATGCCGTGCATCGCGACACACGGTATCCTAGGCGTTTGAGCGTGGTTGATCGGGAGCGATTCATGGTGATCGCGCGGTGATGGCACTGGCATTCTGGCCGGCGTGGGCGGCGCCGATGTTGAACGGTGCGGCGCTGCTGCTTGCACTGGGCTTCCGGCGCAATCGCGCCGTGCTCGTGCTCGCCGTGCTCACGGTCGCGGCGCTGGCCCTGGCCGGCGTCGGGCATGCCGATCCGGGCGAACGCGGCCTCGACGCCGCGCGCATGTTCGCGCCGTGGCTGCTGCTTGCGGCGGTGGCCCTGCCCGAGCGCGGCTTGCTGGCGCGGCGCAACCTCGCCTTGCTCCTGCTGCTCGCGGTAGCGGTCTGGTTGACGCTCGGTGCTTCCGATCGCCTGTGGCCGGGTCTGCGCTCGGCCTTGCCGTTCGGAGCTTTGCCCTGGTCCGCGGGTGCCGTGGCGGCCGGCCTGACGTTCGCCGCAGCAGTGCTGTGCCTGACGCGCTGGGTATTCAACGGCGTGCCGATGGAATTGGGTCTGGGCATCGTGCTGGGTCTGGCCGCGTTTGCCATGCTGCCGGGAGTGGACAGCCACAACACCAGCCGCGCGCTGGCGCTGGCCGGTGCCAGCGGACTGCTCACCGTCCTCTATGCCTCGTACCGAATGGCCTTCGTCGATGCGCTGTCCGGCCTGCCGAACCGGCGTGCGCTGGATGAAACGCTGGCGCGTCTGACCGGCGACTATGCGTTGGCGATGGTCGACGTGGATCACTTCAAGTCGTTCAACGATACGCACGGCCACGACGCCGGCGACAAGGTGTTGCAGGCCGTCGCCGGCGAATTGCGCCGCGAGCGCCGCGGCCGAGCCTTCCGCTATGGCGGCGAGGAATTCTGCCTCCTGTTTGCCGGTGCGCGCAGCCGCGACGCGGTGCGCATGTGCGACCAGACGCGCCGCGCCGTGGAACAAATGCGCGTGCGCATCCGCTCGGCGCCGAAGAAGCCGCGCGGCGGACAGGCGGTCAAGCGCCGCGAAGACGTCGAAACGAACGTCACCGTGAGCATCGGCGTGGCCCTGCGCGATGCGCAAACGCGCCTCGCGTCGGATGTGCTCAAGGCCGCCGACCAGGCGCTGTACCAGGCCAAGTCGCGCGGGCGCAACCGCGTCGTGGCGCGCTGATCGCGCAGGCGCGCCACGCTCGCCCGCGTTGACGCAAGTCAATGCAATGTGCGCGCGCAATCGCCACTGTGCTGTCCTCACCGATCACAATGCCGGACGGCAGCCTGCAGATGAATCGTCTGCTCTCGACAGCAGGACGTTTCAGCCTCCCCTGCGGGTTGCCGGGCCGGCTCCCCGCGGCGCGGCGCGCATGAACCTGCTGCCGGCACCGCAGTTTCTCGCGCTCGCCGGAGCGCGCCGCGCGATCGATCGGGTCGACGATGCGCTGTTGCTGCTGGTCGCCGCGCGCCGGCGCATCGTGCGCATGCTGGCGCCGATGAAACGTCGCTCGGGCGAGGCCGCGCGCGATCGCGCGCGCGAAGCGCAGGTGCATGCGCGTGCGCAGAGCCTCGCGCGCCGGCTCGACGTGCCGCATGCGACCGCACGCCAGCTGGTCGAAATCCTGATTCGCGATGCGTGCCGGCAGCAGGGATTGGCGGCTGACCTGGATCAAGGCGTGAGGGCCGCGGACACCGGCATGATCGCAACCGCCATGAGCGCGCCACTGGAAATCGAGCCGATGCCAACGCACACCTGGCTGCGGCTGTTGCCGCCGCCGCGGCGCATGCGGCCGTTGCTGCGCGCCATTCCCCAGCGCTGGCATGCGCGCGCCGTCAGCGCGATGCTCGGCCGCGCGCTGGTGCCGCTGGGCGCAGGCGATGCGCTTGAATTCATGCACGAACGCCGGCTCGGCATCGAAGTGTCGGATCTGGACCTGCGCTGGACATTCACCTGGGATGTCGGCGGCTTGCGCGTCTGCGATGCCCCCGCCGAGGCGACCGTGCGCGGCAGCCTGACCGATCTGCTGCTCCTCGCCAGCCGCCTGGAAGACGCCGACACATTGTTTTTCCAGCGCCGGCTGGAATTGAGCGGCGACACCGAGCTTGGCTTGACCCTGCGCAATGTGCTCGATCGCCTGCCCTGGGAGCAGGTACCGCTCGGTTTGCGCATCGCACTCAATCGCCTCGCGCGTTTCGCGCGCGCGGCGCGTACGGCGCATCGCGCAACGGCATAGTGGGGACAGCGCTGCGTGGCCGTGTCCGGCGCCGCATGCCGGAATCGATTGGCGCGTGGCCACCTGTGCGACAATCGCCGTCCTTTCCCCCTGCATAGTCCGTTATGCCCGCACCCAGTTCGCTCGACCACGACCAACTGCTGGCTTGCGCCCGCGGCGAGCTGTTCGGCCCCGGCAACGCGCGGCTACCGTCGCCGCCGATGCTGATGTTCGATCGCATAACGCACGTCGACGAGCACGGTGGCGCGCATGGCAAGGGCGTGTTGCGCGCCGAGCTCGACATCCGTCCCGATTTGTGGTTTTTCGGCTGCCATTTCGAAGGCGATCCGGTCATGCCCGGCTGCCTGGGTCTGGATGCGATGTGGCAGCTGGCCGGATTCTTCCTGCCCTGGCTCGGCGAGGCCGGGCGCGGCCGCGCGCTCGGCGTGGGCGGGGTCAAATTCAGCGGGCAGGTGCTGCCCACGGCGCGCCTCCTGCGTTACGAGATCGATGTCAGCCGGGTCATCCGCGGACGCCTGAAACTGGTCGTCGCCGATGGCCGCACGTTCGTCGACGATCGCCTGATCTACGCGGCCAAGGATTTGCGTGTGGGCCTGTTCAAATCCACGGAGAATCTCTGATATGCGCCGCGTCGTCGTCACCGGTATGGGAATTGCCTCATGCCTTGGCAGCGCGCTGGATACCGTCTCGCACGCGCTGCAGGAATTGAAGAGCGGCATCGTGGCGATGCCCGAATACGCCGCACGCGGCTTGCGCAGCCAGGTGGCGGGCGTGCCGCAGCTCGATCTGGATGCCCTGATCGAGCGCAAGCTGCGCCGTTTCATGGGCAATGCGGCAGCCTATGCCTACCTGTCGATGCGCGATGCCATCGCCGACGCCGGCCTCGCGTCGGAACAGGTGCGCCATCCGCGCACCGGCGTGATCGCCGGTTCCGGCGGCGGCTCGGCGCAATGGCAGATCGAAACCGGTGACCTGCTGCGCGAGAAGGGCGTGCGCAAGATCGGCCCGTTCATGGTGCCGCGCACGATGTGCTCTACCGTATCGGCCACGCTCGCGACCGCGTTCGGCATCCTCGGACTGAGCTATTCCATTGCCGCCGCTTGCGCCACCTCGGCGCACTGCATCGGCGCGGCGGCCGATCTGATCCGGCACGGCGCGCAGGACATCGTCTTCGCCGGCGGCGGTGAGGAGGAACATTGGGGCATGACCGCGCAGTTCGACGCGATGGGCGCGCTCTCCTCCGGCGCCAACCATACGCCGCAGCAGGCGTCGCGTCCCTACGACGTGGATCGCGACGGCTTCGTGATCGCCGCCGGCGGCGGCATCCTGGTGCTGGAAGACTACGAGCATGCGAAGGCGCGCGGCGCGCGCATCCATGCCGAACTCGTCGGTTACGGCGTTACCTCCGACGGCACCGACATGGTCGCGCCATCGGGCGAGGGCGCGGTGCGCTGCATGCGCATGGCCCTGGCCAACGTCGATGCCCCCATCGATTACCTCAACACCCATGGCACCGCGACGCCCCTTGGCGACATCGTGGAGTTGAACGCCGTGCGCAAGGCCTTCGGCAACGACGTGCCACCCTTGTCTTCCACCAAGGCGCTGACCGGGCACTCGCTGGGTGCGGCCAGCGTGCACGAGGCGATATATTGCCTGTTGATGATGCGCGACGGTTTCATGGCCGGCTCGGCCCACATCACCGGGCTGGACGAACATGCGCAAGGTTTTCCGATCCTGCGCGCGAGCCAGGTGGCGAGAGTCGATACCGTGTTGTCCAACAGCTTCGGTTTCGGCGGCACCAACGCCAGCCTGGTGTTCGCCAGGGTCTGATCAGGCGCCGGGCAGGCTCATGCCCGGCTCGCCGTGCCAGTAACCGTTGCGAGCGCCGATGCGTTGCGGTGGCTGTGCCGCCCGTCGCGCCTGGTCGAAATGCGCCACCACCGGCGCCATGCCTTCGTGCTGCGGATACAGGCGCAGCACGTCGACGCCGAGTTCGCGCAGGCCGGGCAGTTCGGGACCGAGGTCGGTGACTTCGTCGCCCAGGATCTGGATGCCGTTGATGCGCAGGAACGGCGAGCCATCGCGAGTGGCGAGCGGCAGGCCGTCCGGATAATCGATGCAGCGGAATCCGCACTGGTCCTTGGCGACGTCGTGCGCACGCGCGGTGAAACAGCGCGCCGACCAGGACAGCGGCAAGCGCCCGTAGGCGATCACCTCGAGTTCGGGCATGGCGCGGCCCCAGGCCGCCATCGCGGCGCGCACATCGGCGATCAGGGTTTTGCCCTGCTCCACGCCGGGCACCCAACGGCGCAGGCCGTCGTCGCCGAGCATCGCCAGCGCAAGGTGATTGTAGACGTTGAGTGAAGGGCCGCCGACGAACGGCACGCGGCGCTCGCGGCACAATTGCACGGCGGACAAGTCGTTCGCCTCGATCCAGCCTTGCCCGCTTTCGATCAGGCGCTTGAGCACGCCGAGTTCGGATTCGGCCTCGATCAGGGCGAGCGAGGACAGCACGATTTGCTTGCCGCTGTCGGCCAGCTCCTGCGCGAGCGCGATCCAGTCACCGGTTCCCAGTTCGCGGCGCTTGCTGCACACGGTTTCGCCGAGATAGATGATGTCCAGCGGCCAGCGCACGGCTTCGCGGTAGAACGCCAGCGCGCGCTCGCGCGGCCAGAAGTATTGCAGGGGACCGAGGCTGAGTTTCATCGCAATCCTTCAATGCCAATGGCGGTGATACGGGCCGAGCGTGGTCTGATGGCCCTCGGCGTGCGCAGCCAGCGTCTTCTGCCACGATGCTTGCGGCGTCCACGCCTGCGCACCCGCGGCGCGGCAGCGGTCGATCGCCTCGCGCCAGGTGCGCGTGACCGAGGCGACGTAGGCGGCGCCGCGCTGGCGGCCCTCGATCTTCAACGCGGCGACGCCGGCCTGCGCGAGGCGCGGCAACAGCTCCAGCGTGTTCAGGCTGGTCGGTTCCTCGAGCGCATGGAAAATCTCGCCGTGCACGTCGAAACGGCCCTTGCACACGGTCGGATAACCGGCCGCCTCCGCCGGCTCGTACTTGTCGATCAGCACGCCGTTCAGATGCACGCTGCGGCAGCCGTCGGCGGACTCGTCCCAGCGCACGAACTTCGCCGGCGAGCACACGCCGTGCCGGTTCGGCGAAGCGCCGGTGACGTAGCTCGACAACTGGCAGCGGCCCTCGACCATGATGCACAGACTGCCGAAGGCGAACACCTCCAGCGGCACCGGCGCAGATTCGCACAGGCGCTCGACCTGCTGGATCGCGAGCACGCGCGGCAGCACCGCGCGTGCGATGCCGAATCGTTCGTGCATGTAGCGCAGCGCCGGCGCGGTCGTGGCCGAGCCTTGCACGGACAGGTGGCGCGGCAGTTGCGGATGCGTGCGCGTGGCGTAATCGAGCACGGCCATCTCCGCGGCGATGATCGCGTCGCAACCGAACGCGGCGGCCTTGTCGACGGCGGCGAACCATGTGCCCAGGCGCGCGCTGTCGGGATAGGTGTTGAGCGCGAGGTAGACCTTGCGTCCGCGCGCGTGCGCGTAGGCGATGCCCGTGCGCAGTTCATCGTCGCTGAAATTCAGGCCCGGAAACGCGCGCGCGTTGGTCTGGTCGCGCAGACCCGCGTAGACCGCGTCGGCGCCGGCGTCGACCGCCGCCTGCAGGGCCGGCAGGTTGCCGGCGGGACAAACCAGTTGCATGTGCACCTCGCCGCGAAGGATGGTGCGCATGGTCGCGTGCGCGTGTCGCCGCGGCCTTGACCTGGATCAGGTGCGCGCGCGTGAACGGCGGACCGCATTGGCCGAATTGACTTGAATCATGGCGCCGCTTGCGCGCATCCGGCAGCATGAGCGCGGGGCTCGGTAACCTTGAAATCCCCGGGGCAGGCGAGTAAACCTTCTCCGGTGGGGACCGGCACGTGCGCAAAAACAGGAGAGGTTTCCAGCCATGAGTTATTTCCTCGATCGCCTGACTTTCTTCCGGCGCAATCCCGAACCCTTCGCCGACGGCCACGGTTTCACCAAGACCGAGAGCCGCGACTGGGAGAACTCCTACCGCGCGCGCTGGCAGTACGACAAGATCGTACGTTCCACGCACGGCGTGAATTGCACCGGCTCGTGCAGCTGGAAGATCTACGTCAAGAACGGGCTGGTCACGTGGGAGACGCAGCAGACCGACTATCCGCGCACGCGTCCGGACCTGCCCAACCACGAGCCGCGCGGCTGCCCGCGCGGGGCGAGTTATTCGTGGTACCTGTACAGCGCGAACCGGATGAAATATCCGCTCGTGCGCGGCGCGCTGCTGCGCATGTGGCGGCAGGCGCGCAAGACGCTGGCACCGGTCGAGGCTTGGGCCAGCATCGTCGAGGATCCGGCCAAGGCGAAGGACTACAAGTCCCGCCGCGGCATGGGCGGCTTCGCGCGCGTGCGCTGGGACGAAGCGAACGAAATCATTGCTGCCGCCAACCTTTACACCGTGAAAAAATACGGACCCGATCGCGTGATCGGCTTCTCGCCGATTCCGGCGATGTCGATGATTTCCTACGCCTCCGGCGCGCGCTACCTGTCGCTGCTCGGCGGCGTGTGCCTTTCGTTCTACGACTGGTATTGCGACTTGCCGCCATCCTCGCCGCAGGTCTGGGGCGAACAGACCGACGTGCCCGAATCGGCCGACTGGTACAACAGCCGCTACATCATCGCCTGGGGCTCGAACGTGCCGCAGACGCGCACGCCGGACGCCCATTTTTTCACCGAGGCGCGCTACAACGGCACCAAGACGGTGGCGATCACGCCGGATTATTCCGAGGTCGCCAAGCTCACCGACCACTGGCTGCATCCCAAACAGGGCACCGACGCGGCGCTCGCGTTCGCGTTCGGCCACGTGATCCTGAAGGAATTCCACGTCGACAAACCGTCGCCGTATTTCACCGACTACTGCCGGCAGTATTCGGACATGCCGCTGCTGGTGCGGCTGGAGCAGCGTGCCGACGGGCGCCTCGTGCCCGAGCGCTACCTGCGCGCGAGCGACCTGGGCGGACTGGGCGAGGCCAACAATCCCGAATGGAAGACGCTCGCGCTCGATGAAACCAGCGGCACGGTTACGGTGCCGAACGGTTCGGTCGGTTTCCGCTGGGGCGAGAAAGGCAAGTGGAACATCGAGGAGAAGGACAGCACCGGCCGTGCCACGCGCCTTTGCCTGAGCCTGAAGGATGCCAACGACGGCATCGCCGCGGTGAGCTTTCCGTATTTCGGCGGCATCGAACACGAGCACTGGACCGCGGCGAAATTCGACGAAGTACTGGAACGCAACATCCCGGTGCGCCGCCTCAAGCTCGCCGACGGCAAGGAATGGATGGTGGCCACGGTCTACGACCTGCTGCTCGCGCAGTACGGCGTGGA
>DATIOA010000098.1:0-4583 GCA_035473575.1 Rudaea sp.
GCCGGATCGCGCTCGGCGCAGACCTTGATGCGGTCGCCCTTGACGATCAGGTCACCGCCATCGACGCCGACCTCGTACGGAAACTTGCCATGCGCGGTGTCGTACTGGGTCAGGTGCGCATTCGTCTCGGCGTCTCCCAGATCGTTGACCGCGACGATCTTGATTTCGTGCGTTCGGTTCGCTTCGTACAACGCGCGCAGGATGTTGCGGCCGATGCGGCCATAACCGTTGATCGCGACTTTCACCGTCATGATTGGCTCCGAATACGCAAGGGTATGCGTATTGTAGCGCAAGCCACTTCTGCGCCAAAGTTACAATCCGGCATCCCGGAGAAAGTCAATGCCCTACTCGCCCATCCTCGCCACGCTCGGCTACGTGCAGTCGCCGGATCGCCGCCGCGTACTGATGATCCACCGCAACGCGCGTGCGGGCGACCATCACCTGGGCAAGTACAACGGCCTCGGCGGCAAGCTCGAGGCGGACGAGGACGTCGTCGCCGGCATGCGTCGCGAAATCCGTGAGGAAGCGGGAATTGAGTGCGACGAGCTGCAACTGCGCGGCACGATCAGTTGGCCCGGCTTCGGCAAGCACGGCGAGGACTGGTTCGGCTTCGTCTTCGTCGTCACGCGTTTTTCCGGCATGCCGCTGCAAGCCAACGCCGAAGGGACGCTGGAATGGGTTGAGATCGAAAAAATTCCCGAACTGCCGCTATGGGAAGGCGACCGGCATTTCCTGCCGCTGGTGTTCGACGCCGATCCGCGCCCGTTTCACGGGGTAATGCCGTATCGCGACGGGCGCATGCTCAGCTGGAATTTTTCGCGGGCGTAGTAGCAGCAGCGGCTATGCTATCGTCGAAAACGGATCACAGGATGCAGCGATGAAAATCAATCTCGGTTGCGGCGACGAGCGCCCCGTGGGCTTTCTCAACGTGGACCTGCTCGCCGGGCCCGGCGTGGACATCGTGGCGGACCTGAATCACAGCCCCTGGGAATTCGCCGACGGCTCGGTGGAATGCATTCGCGCCTACCACGTCTTCGAGCACCTGGTCGACAAGGCAGTGACGTTGAACGAGTGCTATCGCATTCTCGCGCCCGGCGGATTGCTGGAATTCGAACTGCCGACGACCGACGGCTGGGGCGCGTGGAGCGACCCGCAGCACGTCAGTTACTGGAACGAGGACGTGCTCAACTACGTGTCCGCCAGCCGCAACCGGCTGGTCTACGACTACGGCAAGAAGTCCGGGCTGCGCTGCAATTTCGACATCGAACACCTGCACACGTTCGAGATGCGCCCGCGCGTCGTGTGCATGAACGTGCGCATGCGCAAGGTGGCGCTGGTCTGACGCGTTCCGCGCCGGACCGCTACGCGAGCACGATCGTGCAATGCGATTCCTGCGCCGGATTCGGCCGCGAGAAATCGCTGCAACCCGCGGCTTCGTTCCAGACGAAATCGTCCACGCCGAGTTCGAGCAGGCGCTCGTGGATGCGGCGCTCGTATTCGCCGGAGACGAACCGCACGACGCGCTGGATTTCCTTGTTGCGGACTTTCTGCGCGTTGCCAATCGATTCGGTGTTGTAGAACTGGATGTAGCACAGCTTCGGCACGTGCACGAAGCGCGTGGTCAGGAACAGGCGCACCATCAGCTCGTAATCGTCGGCCACATGCAGCGTGCTGTAACCGCCGGCAGCGGCGTAAGCCTGACGCGTCCAGGCGCGGATGTGGTTCGGCACGCCGACGATGTGGCGAATCGTCTTGGCGTTGATGCGCAGCGCATCCTGGACGAGATACTGCGCTTCGCCCGGCGCGAACGTCTCGTAGCGCCGGTCATGGGTCTCCCAATGCGCTTGGCCGTAGCCGAAGGCATAAGAATCGCCGTAGTGGTGGCACAGATCCGAGTTCTCGTAGCGCTCGGACCAGTTCGTGTAGGCGACGCCACATTCCGGATGGCGTTCGAACGCCGTGGCGATCCACGCCAAAGCATCGGGCGTGAGCACATCGTCGTGATCGAACTCGAGCAGGATGTCGCCAGTCGCCGCCGCGCACAGATGCCCCTTGAGCTGTCCGATGTTGCCGCTCGGCGCCTTGAGATTGTGGACCGACACGCGGTAGTCGCGCGCGATCTCGCCCAAGGTGTCGATTGTGCCGGTGTCATCGGAATGATCGTCCGCAATCACCCACTCCCAATCGGCATACGTCTGCTCGCGCAGGCTGCGCCAGGCGCGCAGCAACTTGTCGCGACCCGTGTTGTACACCGGCGTGAACACGCTGATCTTGCGCGGCACGTCCTTGCGGGTTTCCGGAATCGCCGCGATCAGGAAGCAATGAAAAATGTCCGAACCGTGCAGTTCGTCCGCACGATTCTTGTGAATCCACTTGCGCCGGATGTAATACGGCGCCGCCAGCAGTTTCGGAAAATCCGCGAGCTCGCCGATGCTGACGATCGCCTGCGGATCGAAGTCGAGCAGGATGCGCTGCAGATCCGCATCGTTCGCGAACACACGCATCACGAACTCGTCCGTTTCGTACGATTCGGCGTGATGGGATCGCAGTTGTTCCTTCGGCGGCAGGTCATCGATGGAGCCGACGCCGAATATCGCTACCTTGGGCAATCCGGGATTGCGCATGTCCGTGGCTCGGCCTGATCTCAGCGCAGCGACTTCGCCGCCGCCACGACCGCGTCGACGGTGAAGCCGAATTCCTTGAACAGCGCATCGGCCGGCGCGGAGGCGCCGAACGTGTCGATGCCGACGACATGGCCGTCGAGACCGACGTACTTGCGCCAGAAATCGGTGACGCCGGCCTCGATGGCGACGCGCTTGCGGCAGGCCGCTGGCAACACGGCATCGCGGTAGGCCTGCGGCTGACGGTCGAAAAGGTTCGTGCACGGCATGGAAACGACGCGCGCAGCGATGCCCTCGGCTTCCAGCGCGTCGGCGGATTGCACCGCAAGGCCGACTTCGGAACCGGTGGCGATCAGGATTACATCCGGCTTGCCGTTCTTCGCCTCGCGCAGCACGTAGCCGCCGAATTCGATCGCGGCGATTTGATCCGGCGTGCGCGGCTGGTGGGCGAGATTCTGGCGCGAGAACACGAGGCACGACGGGCCTTCGCGCGATTCGATCGCCACCTTCCACGCCAGCGCGCTTTCCACCGCGTCGCAGGGGCGCCAGACCCTGTTCTTCGGAATCAGGCGCAGCGACGCGAGATGCTCGATGGGCTGGTGCGTCGGGCCGTCTTCGCCGAGGCCGATGGAATCGTGCGTGTAGACGTGGATGGCATGCGCCGGGATCAGCGCCGACATGCGCACGGCGTTGCGCGCGTAATCGGAGAAAACCAGAAAGGTGGCGTCGTAGGGCATGAAGCCGCCGTGCAGCGCCAAACCGTTGCTGATCGCGCTCATGCCGAATTCGCGCACGCCGTAGTAGACGTAGTTCGCGTTCGCATCGGACGAGTTCACGTCCTTGCTGCCCTTCCAGATCGTCAGGTTCGAGCCGGCCAGATCCGCCGAGCCGCCGATCAGTTCCGGCAGCAGCGGGCCGTAGGCATCCAGCGCCATCTGCGAGGCCTTGCGCGAAGCGACGACGGGGCCTTCCGCTTGCAGCTTGGCGATATAGGCATTTGCCTTGGCGGCGAAATCCGCAGGCAAGTCGCCCTTGTTGCGGCGCTCGAATTCGGCAGCCAGTTGCGGATGCTGCGTTTTATACTTTGCGAACAAGGCATTCCAGGCCGCTTCGCGCTTGGCGCCTTTCTGCTTCGCATCCCAGCCGGCGTAGATGTCGGCGGGAATCTCGAACGGCGCATGATTCCAGCCCAGTTGCACGCGCGCGGCGGCAACCTCGTCCTTGCCCAGCGCCGCGCCGTGCGCAGCTTCCTTGCCCTGCTTGTTCGGCGCACCGAAACCGATGATGGTCTTGCAGCAGATCAGGGTCGGCTTGTCCGGATCGATCGCGGCGGAAACCAGCGCCGCCTTGATCGCCTCGGAATTGTGCCCGTCGACATCGCGCAACACTTCCCAGCCGTAGGCCTCGAAGCGCTTGGGTGTGTCATCGGTGAACCAGCCGTGCACTTCGCCGTCGATGGAGATGCCGTTGTCGTCGTAGATCGCAATCAGCTTGCCGAGCTTGAGCGTGCCGGCCAGCGAGGCGACCTCGTGCGAGATGCCCTCCATCAGGCAACCATCGCCGAGTAAAACATAGGTGTAGTGATCGACGATCGCGAGGTCCGGCTTGTTGAAACGCGCAGCCAGGACCTTTTCCGCCAGCGCCATGCCGACGGCATTCGCGAGGCCTTGTCCAAGCGGACCGGTCGTCGTCTCAATCCCCGGAAATTCGCTGGCTTCCGGATGCCCCGCCGTCTTCGAATGCAGCTGGCGGAAGCGCTTCAGCTCATCAATTGGCAATGCGTAACCGGACAGGTGCAGTAGCGAGTACAACAGCATCGAGCCGTGCCCGTTGCTGAGCACGAAGCGGTCGCGATTGCTCCATTTCGGATTGGCCGGATTGTGGCTGAGGAAGTCGCTCCACAGCACTTGCGCGATGTCGGCCATGCCCATCGGCATGCCCGGATGGCCGGAATTGGCGGCC
>DATIOA010000099.1:0-21162 GCA_035473575.1 Rudaea sp.
GTCGTCGAGTTTGAAATCCGCCAGTTGCGGAATCTGCTCGCCGTTGAGTTGCAGCGCCTTCTCCACGAATTCCTTGCCCGGATCCTGATCGACCGCGTCGATGTCGCTGACCGCCAGCGCGAGGAAGCCGTCGAATTGCATGGCGTCGCTGACTTCGGCGATCAGGCAGAACTCGGCGGCGAGGCCGATGACGAAACCGTGGACCCAGCCCGGCGATATCTGCGAGCGTGCGATCTGCACCGGCACGCGGCTTTCCAGCGCCTCGCGCAGCTGCGCGCGCGTGCCGCGTCCGCGGAACTGGACGACATTGCCTTCGCGGTGGTGTTTGATCGGTGGCATGGCGCGAATTGTACCGTTTTTGGCGAGCCTCACAGGATGTAACGCGACAAATCCTGATCCTTGACCAGCGCCGCGAGATGGCCGTCGACGTAACTCGCGTCGATCGTATACTTTTTCCCATTCTGGTCCGGCGCCTCGTAGGAAATCGCATCGAGCAGGCGTTCGAGCACGGTGTGCAAACGCCGTGCGCCGATGTTCTCGGTGCGCTCGTTGACCGCAAACGCGATCTCGGCCATGCGCTGCACGCCATCGGGCGAGAACTCGAGAGCCACGCCCTCGGTCGCAAGCAAGGCCACGTACTGCTTGGTCAACGCGTGATCGGGCTCGGTCAGGATGCGCTGGAAATCTTCCGCCGACAGCGCGGACAACTCCACGCGTATCGGGAAGCGCCCCTGCAATTCCGGAATCAGGTCGGACGGCTTGGCCAGCGAGAACGCGCCCGAGGCGATGAACAGGATGTGGTCGGTCCTGACCATGCCGTGCTTGGTCGAGACGGTGGAACCTTCCACCAGCGGCAGCAGGTCGCGCTGCACGCCTTCGCGCGAAACGCCTGCGCCGCTCCATTCGCCGCGCTGCGCGACCTTGTCGATCTCGTCGATGAAGACGATGCCGTTCTGTTCGCAGTTGTCCAGCGCCTGCGTCTTGAGTTCTTCGTCGTTGACCAGGCGCGCGGCTTCATCGTCGATGAGCAGCGGTCGCGCGGCCTTGATCGCGAGCTTGCGCGCCTGCGTCTTGCTGCCGCCGAGCTGCGAGAACATGCCGCGCAACTGCTGGGTCATTTCCTCCATGCCCGGCGGAGCCATGATTTCCACGCCGACGTTCACGGCGGTTTCGATTTCGATTTCGCGCTCGTCGAGCGCGCCTTCGCGCAACTGCTTGCGCAGTTTCTGCCGCGTCTCCGAATCGCTGCTATCCGGCTGCTGCGGCTCGCCCATGAAGCCATGCAACTGGCGCTTGGGAATGAGCGCGTCGAGGATGCGTTCCTCGGCGCGATCCTGCGCTTGTTCACGCACTTGCGACTTGGCCTGCTCACGCGCCATCTTCACCGCGACGTCGGCGAGGTCGCGTACGATCTGCTCGACGTCCTTGCCGACGTAGCCGACCTCGGTGAACTTGGTCGCCTCGACCTTGATGAACGGTGCGTTCGCGAGTGCCGCGAGCCGACGCGCGATCTCGGTCTTGCCCACGCCGGTGGGGCCGATCATGAGAATGTTCTTTGGTGTCACCTCGTCGCGCAGCGCGGGCTCAAGCTGCATGCGCCGCCAGCGATTGCGCAGGGCAATGGCAACCGCGCGTTTGGCCGCGTTCTGGCCAATGATGTAGCGGTCGAGTTGGTTGACGATTTCGCGGGGAGTCAGTTCGGACATCAAAGCTCTTCAATCGTGACGTTGTGGTTGGTGTATATGCAGATATCACCCGCGATCTTCAGCGCCTTCTCGACGACTTCACGCGCGGACAATTCGGAATTTTCCATGAGCGCCTTGGCCGCGGCCTGTGCATACGGCCCGCCCGAACCAATGGCGATCAGGCCGTTTTCGGGTTCGAGCACGTCGCCGTTGCCGGAAATGAGCAACGACGCATCCTTGTCCGCCACGGCGAGCATCGCTTCGAGCCGTCCGAGGCGCCGGTCGGTGCGCCATTCCTTGGCCAGTTCCACTGCCGCGCGGGTGAGATTGTTGCCGTGCTTGTCGAGCTTGACTTCGAAGAGCTCGAACAGGGTGAAGGCATCGGCGGTGGCGCCGGCGAATCCGGCCAGCACGTTCGCGTCTTTGCCCAAGCGCCGCAATTTGCGCGCATTGGCCTTGACCACGGTGTTGCCGAGCGTGACCTGGCCGTCGCCGCCGATCACGACGCGGCCGGAGCGGCGCACGGAAACGATGGTGGTGGCGTGGAAGGAATCGGACATGGCGGCCTCGCTGTTGCGAACGTCTCGAATTGAGGGCGGCCCACCGCGATTGCAAGGGTCTCAGCTTTTACGTCTGGCCCTTGGATGCGCCGCGTCGTAAACCTTGGCCAAGTGCTGGAAGTCGAGGTGCGTGTAAATCTGCGTGGTGCCGATATCGGCGTGTCCGAGCAGTTCCTGCACGGAGCGCAGGTCGCCGGAGGATTCGAGCACGTGGCTGGCGCAGGAATGACGCAGCAGGTGCGGATACACGCGCTTCCACACGCCTTGATCTTTCGCGCGGCGTTTCAGGCGCGCGCGCACCGCAGCGGGCGTCAGCGGTTTGCCGAGACGTCCGCGCACCAGCGGATCGTCGGCGCCGGGCTTGTCCTGCTCACGCAACGCTTGCAGCGCGGCGATGGCCTTGCCACCGACCGGCACGATGCGCGTCTTGCTGCCTTTGCCGGTGACGCGGATCATGCCCTCGGCCATGTCGAGGTCGCGCCAGCGCACCGAGGTCAGTTCCGACACGCGCAACCCGGATGAGTACAGAAGTTCCAGAAGTGCAAGATCGCGCACGGCTTCTGGATCATTGGCCGGAAAATCCAGCAGCGCGCCGACTTCGTCCACGTCGAGCACCTGCGGCAATTTGCGCGGCGCCTTGGGCGAACGCACGCCGATGGCCGGATTCGTCACTGCCTCGCCTTCGCGCGCGAGCCAGCGGTAGAAGCTTCGATAAGCCGAGAGCATGTCGCGCAGCGATCCGGGCGACAGTCCAGTGCGATGCGACTTGGCGATCAGTGCCTGGATCTGCTCGCTGCGCGCTTCGCGCCAACGCGTCACGCCTTGCGCGGCGAGGAATTCGCGCAAGCGCTGCAACGAACGCGTGTAATTGGCCAGCGTCGCCGGCGAATAGCGCCGCTCTATGCGCAAGTAGGCGGCGAAGCCTTCGATACCTTGCGCGAGCGGATCGCTGGTCATCGGGTTCAGGAATAGCGCGCGATCGCCGCGTCTATGGTTTCGGCGATCAGCTTCAGGAACACCGTGCCCATGCCGGGATGGAAACGATGTGCGTCGCCGCTACCGATGGCGAGCATGCCGACATGACCGACCGGCATCAGCACGGACGACTGCACCGCGTCTTTTTCGCTGCCGAAAAGGTAATCAAGCTTGTCCGGCTGCAGGCGTCCACACAGCGGTTCGCCACGATTGAGAAATTCCGCAAATGCGGGAAGTTCTGCGGCGCCGCCCGGCGCGAGCAGCAGCCAGTTCGCGGCCGGCAGGTCGTCGCTGGCCACGCGGAACAACACCAGGCGCACGCGCTCGGTGTTGAAATCCTCGGTCAGCGTCGCGGCGACGCGGCGCACGCAGTCGCCGAGATTTTTCTCGCGCAACAGCGCCATCGCCAGCGTGTGCGTGCGGATCATGAGCTGCTCGTTTTCCTGCGCGATGCCGATCAGCTCGTGCAGGCGCCGGTTCAATTCACGCTTCTGTTCGCGCAGCACGTCGAGCTGATAATGCGCCAGCGAGGTCGAGGCGCCCTGATCGCGCGGCATGGCCAGCGTTAGCGCGATGTCGGGATACTCGCTCAGGAATTCCGGATGGCGGCGCAGGAAACTCGCCACCTCGGTCGGATTGAGTCCGTCCTTGGCCGTTGCTTCGCTCATATCTCGATCTCCCCCTCGAAAACGAATTGTGCTGGGCCTTGCATCCACATCGGATCGCCTTCGCCGCTCCAGTGGATTTGCAAGACGCCGCCGGGCAATTCCACGGCGACCTTGGCGTCGAGTTTGCCACGCCGACGCAGGATCGCAACCGCCGCGCAGGCGCCCGAGCCGCAGGCCAGCGTCGCGCCCGCGCCGCGCTCCCAGACACGCAGGCGGATGCGCGCACGATCCAGCACTTGCGCGAATCCGACGTTACAACCGTGTGGAAAATGCATATTTGTGGATAACGCCACACCAAGCGATTCCAGCGGCGCGTACGCGACGTCCGCGACTTCGATCAGCGCATGCGGGTTACCCATCGACGCGGCGCCGAACTCGACGTCCGCATCGGCGATACGCAGTCGATACGGGTCGGCCGCCGGCAAATCCAGCGGAACCTGTTCCGGCGCGAAACGTGGCACGCCCATGTCCACGCGCACGTCGCCGCCGTCGAGCAATTCCACCGCGACCGGCCCCGACGGGCTTTGCAGCCTTGTTGCGCCCGTGCCAAGCACCCCGGCGCGGTGCAACCACGCGGCGACGCAGCGCACGCCGTTGCCGCACTGCAATGCCTGCGAGCCATCGGTGTTGTAGATGGCGTAGCGAAATGCGCTCGTGGAGTCCGGCGCCGATTCGATGGTCAGCAGCTGATCGAAACCAACGCCGAAATGGCGATCGCCGACCCGCGCGATCTGTGCGGGAGTCAACGCGAACGGCTGCGTGCGGCAATCCACGATCACGAAATCGTTGCCGATGCCGTGCATCTTGGTGAAACGCAGGCTCACTGCTTGCCGGAATCCTGAGTCGGCTGGGCTGGCGTTGCCGCAGGCTGTTGCGGCTGGGTCTGCGGTTTCTGGTCCGGCAGCACGAGCGGGCCCTTGTTGCCGCAGGCAGCGAGTGCGGCGCAAAGCGCCAGCACGGCGATGATGAAATGAGTTCGGCGCATGTCGGTTCCCGGCGTTCGCACGGCGGCAAGTATACCGTTCCGGCGGCGCGTCTTCGACGTCACAATGGAGTCAGATTGGCGTAGGCCACCACCAGCCACTTTGCGCCGGCATTCTCGAAATTCACCTGCACGCGCGCGTGCGCGCCGGCGCCTTCCGCGTCGATCACAACCCCTTCACCGAAACTGGCATGGCGCACATGCTGGCCGAGCTTGATCGGCATCGCGTCGCCACCGTCGTCGACAAAACGTCCGGCGTACATCGGCCGCGATACCTGCACGCGCGGGCGCACCTCGTGCAGCAATTCGCGCGGCAGTTCGTGCAGGAAGCGCGAAGGCCGGTTGTAGGTTTCCGATCCGTGCAAGCGGCGCGATTCGGCGTAGCTCAGGACCAGCGTCTGCCGCGCGCGGGTGATGCCGACGTAAGCCAGGCGCCGTTCTTCTTCGAGGCGTCCGGGTTCGTCCAGCGATTTCTGGCTCGGGAACAAGCCGTCTTCGAGACCCGCCAGAAAAACGATGGGAAACTCCAGGCCCTTGGCCGAATGCAGGGTCATGAGCTGCACGCAGTCTTCCCAGGCCTCGCTCTGGCTTTCGCCGGCTTCGAGCGCGGCGTGGGCGAGGAAGGCCACGAGTTCGGAAAATCCCGCTTCGATATCTTCGGCGTTGCGCTCGAAGCGGCTGGCGACGTTGACCAGTTCGTCGAGGTTTTCCACGCGCGATTCGGCATTGCCGCGTGAATCGGCTTCGTAATAATCGCGCAGGCCGGATTGCTGGATCGCATGGTCGATCTGCTCGGACAGCGCCAGCGGCGCATCGCTTCCCGCGCAGGATCTTTCCAATGCTTCGATCAGATCGAGAAACGCACGCAGCGCATTTTTCGCACGCCCGGCCAGCGCCGCGCCGGCCGCTTCGGCCTGCGTCGCATCCCACATCGATGCGTTCGTCGTGCGTGCGCGCTGACGCAGCGCATCCAGGGTGCGTTCGCCGATTCCGCGCGGCGGCGTGTTCACGGCGCGCTCGAATGCCGCGTCGTCGTGGCGATTCGCGACCAGGCGCAGGTAAGCCAGTGCGTCCTTGATCTCGGCTCGATCGAAGAAGCGCTGGCCGCCGTAGACGCGGTAGCGGATGTCGTGCTGGATCAGTTGTTCCTCGAAGTTGCGTGACTGCGCGTTGGACCGGTACAGGATTGCGCAATCGCTGGCCTTGCCACCGTTCTGCACGTGCTCGCGGATGCGCTCGACGACGAAGCGCGCCTCGTCCTGCTCGTTGTAGGCCGCGTACAGCGCGATCGGTACACCGGCCTCGCCGGACGTCCACAGCTTCTTGCCCAAACGCTGCGGATTGTTCGCGATGATCGCGTTCGCGGCATTGAGGATGTTGGCGGTGGAGCGGTAGTTCTGTTCGAGGCGAATGGTCTTCGCGCCGGGAAAATCGCGCAGGAAATGCTGCACGTTTTCTACGCGCGCGCCGCGCCAGCCATAGATGGCCTGATCGTCGTCGCCGACCACGAAAACCTGTCCAGTCGTGCCCGCGAGCACGCGGATCCACGCATACTGGATCGTGTTGGTGTCCTGGAACTCGTCGACCAGAAGATGCCGCCAGCGCTCGCGGTAATGCGCAAGCAGCACATCGTCGTGCAACCACAACTCATGCGCGCGCAGCAGCAGTTCGGCGAAATCGACTAACCCCGAACGCCGGCAGGCATCCTCGTAGGCGCGATAGATATCGAGCAGGGTTTTCGTCAGCGGATTGTGTTCGCTGTGGAAGGCGTCTGGCCGCTTGCCTTCGTCCTTGGCAGTGTTGATGAACCACGCGGCCTGGCGCGGCGGGAAACGCGATTCGTCCAGGCCCAATCCCGCGATCACGCGTTTGAGCAGACGCTGTTGGTCGTCGCTGTCGAGAATCTGGAACGTCTCGGGCAGCTTTGCCTCGCGCCAATGCTGGCGCAGCAATCGATGTGCGATGCCGTGGAAGGTGCCGATCGAAAGCCCGCGCGTACCCTGCGCGATCAACGTGTCGGCGCGCGCACGCATTTCGCCCGCGGCCTTGTTCGTGAACGTGACGGCAAGAATCGACCACGGCGAGACGCGCTCGACTTCGAGCAGCCAGGCGATGCGATGCGTGAGCACGCGCGTCTTGCCCGAACCCGCGCCGGCGAGCACGAGGTAATGCCCTGGCGGCGCGCTGACCGCTTCGCGCTGCGCGGGATTGAGTCCGTCCAACAGGTGCGAGACATCCATCCGCACATTGTACGGACCGCATCGCGGCCTTGCCTTCGTCGTAGAATACGCTGTCCTGCGCTGCCGCTTTCACTTCCGCTTCGCGGCGCTGGGCTGTCGCGGCTTCGGCGAACGTGTCAGTCAATCCGACTGGCTGCCCGGCGACAGCGCCGAACAACTTTTTCCACTCCGGATGCCCCGCATGACGTGGTTTCGCAACCTCACGCTGTTTCGTTTCTCCGAAAAAACCGCCAAGTCGCTCAAGTCGCTGGAAGACAAACTCGACAAGCACCGGCTGCGCGCGCCGGGACCACTGGAACTGGCGACACAGGGGTTCGTCTCGCCGTTCGGACGGGATGAGGAAGTCTTGACCCACAGGGCCGGCGATTTTGTCCTGCTGAATATCGCCAACGAGCGACGGTTGTTGCCGAATTCGGTCGTAAACGATGAATTGTCTGCACGTTTGAAGAAAATAACCGAAAAAGACGGCAGGAAGATCGGTTCCAAGGAGCGCAAGCGCCTGAAGGATGAAGTGCTGACCGACTTGCTGCCGCGTGCATTCACGAAAATGTCGCGAACTTCCTGCTATCTGTCGTTAAAATCCGGCTTCATCGTTCTTGACACTGCGAGTCGCAAATCCGCCGAGGAAGCAATAAGTCAATTGCGTCAAGCACTTGGAACGTTTCCGGCCTTGCCCGTCGCGCCCGAGGAATCCCCCCGACGGCTGATGACGGACTGGCTGATCCATGGCAAGCTACCTGCAGGTCTGGTTCTGGGCGACGAATGCGAACTGCGCGACCCGGCCGAATCCGGCGCCGTGGTGCGCTGCCGCCGCCAGGACCTTGAAACCGACGAGGTGCGCGAGCATCTAAAGTCAGGTAAGCAGGCGTTCGCTCTCGGTTTGACCTTTGAGGATCGATTGGGCTTCACCCTCGGCGAGGATCTCGCCGTGCGCAAGCTGCGATTCCTCGATGTGGTGCAGGACGAACTGGAAACTTCCGGGCGCGACGCGGAAGCCGTCGAACTCGACGCAACATTCGCCCTGATGACGCTGGAACTCGAACGCTTGTTGTTGAGGTTCGAAGAGTGGTTCGGTCTGCCCCGGCCTGACGACTGAGCAAGACGCAATCCGGGGCGGGATAAAGTCATGACTGTCGCGGAAAACCAAAATTATCTGGAACTGGCCACGCCCGATGGCGACACCATCAAGGTGCTGCGTCGCGCGCACCCGCGTGCGCGGCGCCTGCGCCTGACCGTCACCTCGGGCGGCGCGCAGGTTTCGTATCCGCAAGGCACGCATCCGGCACAGGTGTTCGCCTTCCTGCGCAAGCATGCGAACTGGCTGGAACGCAAACTCGATGAGTTGCAGGACGGCGCCGCCCTGCCGCCGCCGCTCAAGCCCGGCGTGCCGACCGTGCTGCCGCTGCGCGGCGAGACCACGCGCCTGCAGTGGCGCGATGGCGCTTATCCGCACATCGAACTGGCGAACGAGCGCATGGTGCTTTCGCTGCCCAAGCCGCACAACAAGCAGACCCTGCCCGCGGCGCGCGGGCTGCTGCATTCCTACCTGCACGCGCAGATCCGCCGCGACGTGTCGCGGCACCTGGCGCGCTACACACCCGAGCTTGGCCGCGCGCCGACCGGCATCCGCATCAAGCCGCTCAAGAGCTTGTGGGGCAGCCTCGACACGCGCGACCGCGTCACGCTGGACTTGGCCTTGGCCCTCGCGCCGCCGGAGGCATTGCGCTACGTGGTCGTGCACGAGTTGTGTCACCTGCGCGTGCGCAACCACTCGCCGCGCTTCTGGGATCTGGTCGGCTCGCTCGATCCAGATTGGAAAATCCAGCGCGACTGGCTCAAGGCCAGTGGACAAGCTCTAAAGGCGGAATTGGCGCGTCTGATTCAACCCTGAGCGCTTGCTGCGCCGAAGCTTAGCAGAGCCGCCGCGACAGCCGGTGCGGCCTCCAGATGCAGATGGTGCGTGCCGGGCATGCGCGCAACCTCGATGTCATTCACTTGCGCGATGCGCCGATCCATAACCGCGCGCGGCATGTAAGGCTGTTCGGGTTCGGCAAGGATCAGTCCCGTCGGTGCACTGACGCCGCGCAGCACGGCCAGCACCTGCTCCTCGGTGTTGCGCATCGGCGAGGCGAGCATCAGGCGCGGATCGGTGGACCAGGTCAGACCGCCGGTCGCGGGTTTGACGCCGCGTTCGACCAGAATCGTGGCCGCTTCGCGCGACAAGTCGTTGGCGCGCAGCCGTGCGGCGACGGCTTCGTCCAGATCCTTGAACACGCGCAGCGATTTCGCATCGGTCGAGTTTCGATCGGCAAAGGCACGCTGCAATTGCTCCAGTGCCTGTTCCGGCGCCTGCGTCAGCGGCCCGAGTCCCTCGATCAGGAGCAGGCGTTCGATGCGCTCCGTGCAGGCGCCCGCCAGCATGCTCGCTACCGCCGCGCCGAGCGAATGGCCGAGCAGGCCGAAGCGGCTCCAGCCGAGTGCGTCCGCTGCGGCAAGTGTATCGCTCAGGTAGTCGACATAGTGGTACCAGGCGCCGGGTGGACGCCAGTCCGAGCGGCCGTGGCCGGGGAAATCGATTGCCACAATGTGAAAATGTCCACAAAGCAATGGCGCGAGTGTGTCGAACGAAGCAGCGTTGTCGAGCCAGCCGTGCAAGGCCAGCAGCTTCGGCAGGGATTCGTCGCCCCAGGCGCGCGCGGCCAGACGCAGGCCGGGCAAGGTCAATTCGATGTCAGGTGCCGTCATCGGCCCAGCCTTGCGCATGGCGTTCGATCAGCGTTCGCAGCAGGCGCACGTGAGCAGCGGACGCGTTCAGGGCCGGAACGTAATCCAGGCGCTGCCCGCCGGCCTCGATGAATTGCTCGCGACCCCGGATTGCGATTTCCTCCAAAGTCTCCAGGCAATCCACGGCGAATCCTGGGCACAGCACCTGGACATGGCGCACACCGGCACGCGCCAGTTGCGCGAGCACGTCGTCGGTGTAGGGCGCGAGCCAGCGCTCGCGGCCCACCCGCGACTGGAAGGTGACGGACAATTCCGATTCGGCCGTACCCAGGCGCTCGCGCAGCAACCGCGCCGTCATCAGGCATTGCTCGCGGTACGGATCGCCGGCGTTGACGTAGCGCTCGGGAATGCCGTGAAAGGACAACAGCAAGTGTTCGCCGCGACCGTGCGTGAACCAGTATTTCTCGACGGCGGCGGCGAGCGCTTCGATGTAGCCTGAGTCGGCGTGATAGTCGGCAATGCTGCGGATTTCGGGTAGGCGCCGTTCGCCGCGCAGCGTGGCGAAGACGGCATCGAACGCCGCTGCGGTGGACGTCGCCGAATATTGCGGGAATAGCGGAAGCAACAGGACCCGTCGCACGCCCTCGGCGAGCAGTCCATGGACAGCCTCATCGATGGCCGGTTGGCCGTAAGTCATCGCCAGCTCCACGCGCATTTTCGCGTCGCGCAATTCGGCGGCCAGTCGCGTCGTCAGCGCGCGGCTGTTGACCAGCAGTGGCGATCCCTGCGACGTCCATATCTTCGCGTAGGCGCGCGCGGAGCGGCGCGGGCGCACGCTCAGGATCACGCCGTACAGCAGCGGCAGCCACAGCCAGCGCGGATAGTCGATGACGCGCGGATCGCCCAGGAATTGCGCCAGGTAACGCCGCACGGCCGACGCCGTGGGCGCCGAGGGCGTGCCCAGATTGATGAGCAGCACGGCTGTCCCGGGCATGGACTCGCTGCTTGGATCGGGCATGGTTGGATTGGTCGGAAGTCGGGACAACGAAAAACCCCAATAGCTTGTGCTGTTCTATGAGCCGTAGCGCCAGCTATTGTGGCCATTGGGTCGCTTACCCCGCCAGTGTAGCATTGCCGCGCCAAGGCTTTGTTTTTCTTGTATTCGCTGCTAGACTCGCGTGGCCATGTCCTCGATGATATGGCTGACGATTACTACAAGAACATAACGAGAAAAATCGCATGCCCCTGCGCGCAATTCTATTTGCGCTCGTGCTTGGCGTCTTCGCCAGCTCGGCGCGTGCCGCCGATGTTTTTGGTTACGGTGAAGCTTTCAATGTGCTTTATTCCGTCGACCTGACAGCGAACACCGCTGTCCAGATCGGCGGCCCCGGCCAGAGCACCTACGCCAACATCGAAGGCCTGACGTTCAGCCCCGGTGGCGTGCTCTATGCGGTTTCGGACGCGAACGCGACCAAAACCCTGCTGACCGTCGACAAGGCCACGGGCATCGCAACCGCGGTCGGCACGCTCAATCTTGGCACCAACAACCAACTCGATCTGGCGCTGGCGTTCACCTGCGACGGCAAGTTGTGGATGTCGGCAAGTACTGGCCAACTCTGGAGCGTTGATCCGGTCACTGCGAACGCTAGCTTGCTTGGCAATCTCGGCGTCAAGATCACCGGTTTGGCCGCACGCGGATCGCTGCTTTTCGGCGCCGGCAGCCAGGGCAACAACAACCTGTATTCGATCGATCCGGTCAAGGTGACGGCGACCCTGGTCGGCAGTTATCAGTCTACGAACTACATCACCACCATCAGCCCCGCCTTCGATACGTCCGGACAGTTGTGGGCGATCCTCGATTACGTGCCGCCGCAAAAAGGCAACACGTCGATTGCGGACTGGAGCGACTTGGCAAAAATATCGTTCGCTTCGGGCGCGCTGACCGTTTTGGGCAATATCACCCCGCCTACACCGATCGATGTCAATTCGCTCACCTATACGAACTTGTTCCAGGTCGGACTCAAGGGCCTGGCCATTCCAGGCGCTGTCTGCGCTGCAGCGGCCACCACGGTTTCCACGCCCGCGCTTTCCACCCGCGGGATCGTGGTCCTGATCGCCATATTGCTGCTGTTCGGCGGAACTCGGCTGCGCCGGCGGCATCCAAGCTGTTGATGTGCGGCCTCGTCGCAGGCCGCTTCCGTTTCACGAAGGAAACCACCGATGCCCTCCTGGATCGCCCGGATAGCCGCGTTCGCCGCACTGATCGTCGCCATCACCGCAACGCCCGCCCATGCCGGTGAACAGGAAACCGCGCGCGCGAACGACGCCGTGCGCGTACTCAAGGAAATCATGCAAGCGCCGGACAGCCGCATTCCCGGGCACCTGCTGCGCGATGCCTACGCGGTGGCCGTGATTCCCGACGTGATCAAGGCCGGCCTCATCATCGGCGGCCGGCACGGCTTGGGCGTGTTGTCGGTGAAGACGCCGAACGACGTATGGAGCAATCCCACTTTCATCGGCATGACCGGCGGCAGCATCGGCTTCCAGGTCGGCGTGCAATCGACCGACGTGATCCTGATTTTCCGCACCCAACGCGGCGTTGATTCGATCGTGCACGGCAAGTTCACGCTCGGTGCCGATGCCTCGGTCGCGGCCGGCCCCGTCGGCCGTTCGGCGAATGCGGCCACGGACGCGCAATTGCGCGCCGAGATCTACTCCTACTCGCGCGCGCGCGGACTGTTCGCCGGCGTCGCCCTCGATGGCTCGGTGTTGTCCATCGACAACACCGCCAATCAGGCCGTGTACGGCGAGGGCATCACGCCGCGGCGCATCTTCGAGGGCGGCCTGAGCAATGTTCCCGATGCGGTCGTGGATTTTCGCGACCGACTGGAGGAGTACACTGCGCGTTGAGGATCGCGTGTCGGCGCCGTTGCGTCGAACGCGTTGTGGCGTACCGGCATTCGGTTTTGCGGAGCGTATGACATGGGCGGTTTGAGCATCTGGCACTGGATCATCATCGTCGTCGTGGTCGTGCTGATTTTCGGCACCAAGAAGCTGCCGAACATCGGCAACGACCTCGCGTCGGCCATCAAGAATTTCAAAAAGGGCATGCAGGACGACGACAAGTCCGACGCCGCGCAGCTCAAGGCCGATCCGCCGCCGCAGGGCCAGCAGGGTCAATCCGCGCCTTCCGCCAACAAGGATGGCAGCAAGGACGGCAACGCGCCGTAACGCCATGTTCGACATCGGCACC
Organism: Rudaea sp.; assembly: GCA_035473575.1. Lineage (GTDB taxonomy): Bacteria > Pseudomonadota > Gammaproteobacteria > Xanthomonadales > Rhodanobacteraceae > Rudaea. Next base: position 13,088 of record DATIOA010000099.1, read on the forward strand.
GGCGAACTCGCCCTGATCGCGGTGGTCGCGCTGCTCGTGCTCGGGCCGGAACGTCTGCCGAAAGCCGCGCGTACCGCGGGCGCGCTCATGCGTCGCGCGCGCGCAAGCTGGCAGAACGTGCGCAGCGAAATCGAACGCGAGCTGGCCGCGGAAGAACTCAAGCAATCGATCAAGCGCGGTGCCAGCGAACTGGATCCGCGTGCCGACATCAGTGCTGCGCTGCGCGACGCCGTGCACGGGCCGCCGAAACCGCCCGATCCGCCGGCAGCATCCGATGAGCAACGCTGAGGCCACGCCTCCGGGCGAGGATGAAGGCGCTGGCGGCAACGAGCAATCCTTCATCTCGCACCTGATCGAGTTGCGCGGGCGCCTGCTCAAGGCGATTGCGTCGGTTCTGGTCGTGCTGGTCGTCTTGCTGCCGTTCGCCGACCGCATGTATCACTTCGTCGCCAAGCCACTGCTGGAACGCCTGCCGCAGGGTTCGCACATGATCGCGATCGAAGTGGCGTCGCCGTTCATGACACCGGTGAAACTCGCCGCCGTCGTCGCGCTGTTCCTGGCGATGCCGGCGGTGCTATATCAATTGTGGCGTTTTGTCGCACCGGGCCTGTACCGGCACGAAAAGAAAATGGCCCTGCCGTTGCTGGTGGCCAGCGTTGGCATGTTCTATCTCGGCTGTGCGTTTGCGTATTACCTGGTGCTGCCCAAGGTGTTCGTGTTTCTGCTCGGCGTCACGCCGGATGGCGTGGCGATCATGACCGACATCGGCAAATACCTGGATTTCGTGTTGACCATGTTCCTCGCGTTCGGGGTGTGTTTCGAGGTGCCGGTCGTGGTCTTCCTGCTCGCATTGCTCGGCGTCGTCAATGCCGAGCAACTGACCCGGCAGCGCCCGTATGTCGTGCTCGGCGTGTTCGTGATCGCGGCCGTGCTGGCGCCGCCGGACGCTCTGTCCATGCTCATGCTCGCCATTCCGATGTGCCTGCTGTACGAGCTCGGCGTGGTCGCCGTGCGCCTGTTCGTGCGCCGCGGAGTAACCCGCGCCGCGCAGGCCGCGCCGAAGACCTGATCGCCCTTCCGTCGACCCTGTTTTTTGCCGCGTCGCAGCGCCGCTTGCAGCGATGCTGCGTTGTCTTTTGCAGCATTCTGGCATAGACTAAATGCCGCATTTGGCACATTTTCCACTTCGCGCACGCCCGCTGCGCACACCCCGAAAACAGGAGCTCAAGAACATGGCAAAGAACGAAGATACACGCGACGCCAGCCTGCGCGTGTCGAAGAAGACGCGCGACAGTTTGAAGGCCGCCGCGGCCGTCGCCGGACGTCCGCTGTACGACGTCACCAATGAGGCGATCAACAACTATCTCGCCTCGGTCAAGTCGGGCGGTATGCGCAAAGGCAAGAAGTAAGAATTCTTCGTTCGCGCAACGCGCGCGGATGCAACAACGAAAACGGCCCGCTCGGGCCGTTTTTGTTTTTGCGGGATCTATGTCGCAGCGAGCCGCGCGAAACGCCGCAGTACCGAACGCGCCTGCGGCGTGGCGCGAATCTGCCGCAGCAGCGCCTTCACGTCGAAATCCTCATCGGCCAGCGCGCCGTCGCGGGCGCGGATGTAAGCGCGCATCTCGCGCGCGCCGAATTCGGGATGGAACTGCAAACCCCATGCGCGCGGCGCAAAGCGCACGGCCTGGCAGTCATCGAGCCTGGATCGTGCCAATACGACCGCATCGCGGGGAGGTTCAAGCACGGTTTGCAGGTGCGTGGCCTGTGCATCGAACTCCAGCGGTGCCGAATCGAACAACGCATCCGGCGCGGTTACGGACGAGCGCTCGATGCGGACACTGCCCATTTCGCGTCCGCGCGGGTTGTAGTCCACGCGGCCACCGAGTGCGTGCGCAAGCAGCTGGTGCCCGTAGCAGACACCGAGCACGGGGATGTCCGCATCGATCGCGCGACGCAGCCAGCGCGCCGTGGTCTCGCTCCATTCCAGCCGGTCGGTGACCATCGCGCCGGAACCGGTGACGACTACGCCGGATACGGATCGCGGCGGCGGCAGTTGCGCACCGCGATCCACGCGCACGGACGGCGCCTGGCGCGGCGACAAACCCAGCCCGCGCCTGAACCAATGGGCGAAATCGCCGTGTTGCCGGCGCACGGCGGGAATGGCCGTGCCGGTTTGCACGATCAGCAGCCTCATGTCTCCACCGGCGGCAGGATTCCTATCACCTCCGCAATCGTGGTGACGCCACGCGCGACTTGCTGCGCGGCGCTGACGCGCAGCGGCCGCATGCCTTCTGCGAGCGCGGTTTCGCCCAGACGCGCCAGATCGAGCGTGGGCTGGATCATCTGGCGCAACTGCGGCGAGATGCGCATCATCTCGTAGATGCCGGTGCGGCCAAGGAAGCCAGTATTGCGGCATTCCAGGCAGCCGACCGGCGCAAACACGCGCGTCGGCGGCGGCAGGCGCCAGCGGTGCACCAGTGCATCCCAGCCGTTCGCGTCCAGTTTCGCTTCGGTCTTGCAATGCGGGCATAACGTGCGCACGAGGCGCTGCGCGACGACGCCGGCCAGCGTGGACTGGATGAGGTAATGCGGAGCGCCCAGATCGAGCAGGCGCGACAGCGCGCTCGGTGCATCGTTCGTGTGCAGGGTCGACAAGACCAGATGGCCGGTCAACGAGGCCTGGATCGCCATCTGCGCGGTTTCCAGGTCGCGGATTTCGCCGATCATGATGATGTCGGGGTCCTGGCGCATCAGGGTGCGCACGCCGGCGGCGAAGTCGAGGTCGATCGCCGGCTGCACCTGCATCTGGTTGAACTCCGGCGACACCATCTCGATCGGGTCTTCGATCGTGCACAGGTTGATGTCCGGCGTGGCCAGGTGCTTGAGCGTGGAATACAGCGTCGTGGTCTTGCCCGAACCGGTCGGCCCGGTAACCAGCACGATGCCGTGCGGGCGCTCGACCATGTGCCGCCAGATCGCTTCCTCCTCGGTGGAAAAGCCAAGCTGGCGGAATTCCTTGACCACGATGTCCGGATCGAAAATGCGCATCACGACCTTTTCGCCAAACGCGGTCGGCATGGTCGACAGGCGCATTTCCACTTCGCGGCCTTCGGCCGAGCGCGCCTTGATGCGGCCGTCCTGCGGGCGGCGTTTTTCGGCGAGGTCCATGCGCCCGAGTATTTTCACGCGCGAGGTCACCGCGACCATGACCGGCGTCGGCAGTTCGGACACCTTGTGCATCACGCCGTCGATGCGAAAGCGGATCGGGCTCATGTCGCGGCGCGGCTCGAGGTGGATGTCAGAGGCGCGCTGGTCGAATGCGTATTGCAGCAGCCAGTCGACGATGTGCACGACGTGGCGGTCGTCGGCGCCGATGTCGCCGGTTTTGCCCAGTTCCAGCAACTGCTCGAAGTTCAGGATCGCGCGGCCATCCATGCCGCCGTCGAGCTTGGCGTCGCGCGCCTTCTGGATCGATTTCTGCACGCCGTAGAATTCAGCCAGATAGCGATTCAGATCGATCGGGCTGACCACCACGCGCTGGATGTCGCGGCGCAGGATGTGGCCGAGGTCGATCAACCAACGGGTGTCGAACGGTTCGCTGGTGGCAATGACGACCTGCATCGGACTGACCGCCACCGGCAGGATGCGATAGCGTCGCGCATACTCGTGCGACACGACCTGGGTCACCGCCGCCGCGTCGATCTTCATCGGATCGATCTTCAGATACGGCAACTTGGCCTTGTCCGCCAGCCAGTGTGTGAGCACTTCCAGACTCAACGGCTTTTTGTCCTGCGGATTGGTCAGCTTCTGGTTGGCGACCAGCACCAGCGGATGCAGCTCCAGCTTGCCGCGCGCACTGCGACCGTCGGCGCGCGTCTTGAGCAGATCGGCCTCGACGATCATGCCGTCTTGCTTGAGCGCACCCAGCACGGCGTCCATATCCAAACGCCGGTGCAGGCCCAGTGGAGGCGCTTCGGGGACGGTGAACTGCGGACGCTGTGGGGCGGTGGCCATGCCTCGACTTCTCAAAAATCCAGTGCTGCACCGCTATACTAGCGCGCTTTGCGCTGCGAACCGAAACCCATGCCCGGCCCAACTTTCCAGGATGTGATCCAGACCCTGAACCGCTATTGGGCGGCGCAGGGCTGCGCACTGATCCAGCCGCTCGATACCGAAGTCGGCGCCGGCACGTTTCATCCCGCGACTTTCCTGCGCGCGCTCGGCCCCGAGCCATGGGCGGCGGCGTATGTACAGCCGTCCCGCCGTCCCACCGACGGGCGCTATGGCGAGAATCCGAACCGCCTGCAGCATTACTACCAGTATCAGGTGGTGATGAAGCCCAATCCGGACAACATCCTGGATTTGTACTTCGGATCGCTAGTGGCGCTCGGCATCGATCCGCTGGTGCACGATCTGCGCCTGGTCGAGGACAACTGGGAATCACCGACACTCGGCGCCTGGGGTTTGGGCTGGGAAGTCTGGCTCAACGGCATGGAAGTCACCCAGTTCACCTACTTCCAGCAGGCCGGCGGTCTGGAGTGCAGGCCAGTGACGGGCGAGATCACGTATGGCCTAGAACGTCTGGCAATGTACCTGCAAAATGTCGACAACGTCTACGATCTTGTCTGGACCGTTGCGCCGCACGGCACGGTCACATACGGCGATGTCTTCCATCAGAACGAGGTCGAACAGAGCACCTACAACTTCGAGTACGCGAACGTGCCGGAGCTGCTGCACTGGTTCGACGTCTGCGAGGCCGAGGCGAAGAAACTGGTCGAACTCGACTTGCCATTACCAGCCTACGAGCAGGTCTGCAAGGCCTCGCACAGTTTCAACCTGCTCGATGCGCGCCGCGCGATCAGCGTGACCGAGCGCCAGCGCTACATCCTGCGCGTGCGCACCATCGCCCGGGCGGTCGCCGAAGCGTATGTGGCCAAGCGCGAAAAACTGCGCGCGGACAAAATGGGCAGGAGCGCCGCGCATGTCTGAGTTGAAGTCGCTCCTGATCGAAATCGGCTGCGAAGAACTGCCGCCCAAGGCTCTGGACGAACTCGCCGCCGCGTTTGCGCAGGGCATCTGCGCCGGACTGGGCAAGCGCGGCATCGCCGCCGATGCGTTCGGCGCGAAAACGTTTTGCTCGCCGCGCCGGCTGGCTGTACTGGTTCCCGGCGTCGCCACGATGCAACCGCTGCAGAAATCCGAAGTGTTGGGCCCGTATCTCAACATCGGTCTCGGTGCAGATGGCAAGCCGACGCCGGCATTGCTCGGCTTCGCCGCGAAGAACGGCGTCACCGCGGAGCAGTTGCAGCGCACGACCGACGCCAAGGGCGAGCGTTTCGTCGCGCGCAGCGAAAAACCGGGCCAGCCGACGGCGGCGTTGATGCAAGAAATCGTCGTCGAAGCATTGAAGTCCCTGCCGATTCCCAAACCCATGCGCTGGGGCGATCACGATTTCGCTTTCGTGCGGCCGATGCACTGGTTGGTGATCCTGCACGGCGATCAAGTCATTGATGCGGAAATCTTTGGCATCAAATCCGGACGCGACTCGCGCGGACATCGTTTCCATCATCCGCAGGTGGTACCGATTGCGGATGCCGGCGCATACGTTGATGTGTTGAGAAACGCAAAAGTTCTCGTCGACTCGGACGAAAGACGCGCGCGTATCGAAACAGAAATCGATAACACCGGTGAACAAATCGGCGCCACGCCGTTATTGCAACCTTGGTTGCATGATGAAATCGCCAACTTGACTGAATGGCCAGTTGTAATCGCTTGCACCTTCGAGCGCGATTACCTGCGCATCCCGCACGAAGCACTGATACAAACAATGGAAACGAATCAGAAATTCGTGCCGGTATTTACCAACTCGGCTAGCGATCCCAAACCGAAGCTCACCGAGCATTTCATCGGTGTCGCCAACATCGAATCCGAGGACCCGACAGAAATCCGCAAGGGTTACGAGCGCGTGATCCGCCCGCGCTTCGCCGACGCGAAATTCTTCTACGACGAAGACCTGAAAGCGCCGCTCGCGGCACATCAGGAAGCGCTGAAAACGGTGACTTACCAGCAGCAGCTCGGCAGCGTCTGGGACAAGTGCGTACGCGTGGCGGAACTGTCCCGCGTCATCGCATCGCGTTTGACAGATTCGGGCAGCAACGTCGATGCCGCACTAGCCACGCGCGCGGCAGAATTGAGCAAATGCGACCTAATGACGCGCATGGTCGGTGAGTTTCCCGAATTGCAGGGCGTGATGGGCCGCTACTACGCCACTGCCGGCGGCGAGAACGCCGCCGTCGCGCAGGCGCTGGACGAATTCTATCGCCCGCGCTTCGCCGGCGACGCCATCGCGCAGGGCAAGATCGCGCAAGTGCTGGCGATTGCCGAACGCCTGGACACGCTCGCCGGCATCTTCGCCGTCGGCGGCAAACCTACCGGCAGCAAGGATCCGTTCGCGCTGCGCCGCGCCGGACTGGGACTCGCTCGCACCCTGATCGAAGGCGGTTTCGAGCTGGATCTGGAAGCCCTGCTGCGCGAGGCCGTGGAATTGCTGCCTGCCATCGCGCCCGCGAAGGACGCCAAGCCGAACGCCAAGTCTCCACCCGCCGACAGCAAGCGATCGTTGACGGACGCGTTGCTCGATTTCGTCTTTGAGCGCCTGCGCGGCTACTACGCCGAGCAGGGCTTCGGCGCGGATCAATTCGACGCGGTGCGCGCGGTCGATCCGGAAACCCTGGCCGATTTCGATCGTCGCCTGCGCGCGGTGGCGGAATTCGCCAAGCTGCCCGAGGCCGCCGCGCTGGCCGCGGCGAACAAGCGCATCGGCAACATCCTCAAGCAGGCCGCCGACGATGCCGGCGGACGCATCGATCCCGCCTTGCTCGATGCCGGCGCGGAACGCGAGTTGCACGAACACATCGAACGCGCGGTCGCCACGATCGCGCCGCTGGCGCAAGCCAATCGCTACGTGGACATGCTGCGCACGCTGGCCGCACTGCGCGCACCGGTGGATGCGTTCTTCGACCAGGTCATGGTAATGGCCGAGGACGCGGCCAAGCGCCGCAACCGCGTCGCCCTGCTCGCCGGGCTGCGCCGGCTGTTCCTGCAAGTAGCCGATATTTCCCTGCTGCAAGGCGCGTGACGTGATGAGTGTCGAGCACTCGCGCGCGGACCGCTCGATCGCTCGGCATTGGGAACGGGCGCGCACCTATCTGCAGCAGAGCAATTTGCCTGCCGCAAGCGTGCAGCTGGAATCCCTGCGCGCACTGGCGCCAGGCGACGCGCGCACGCAAGCGCTGACCGCCCAATTCCTCCTGATGCAGGGACGTCCGCGCGACGCAGCTGTGCACGCACTCGAAGCCGCGCGAATCTTCGACGACGACACAACTGGGCTGGGCGACCTGATCGAAACGCTGCTGCAAGTCGGCGAATCCGCGACCGCGCACGATCTGTTGCAGCGGCCGGTATGGCGGCAAGCTGCGGATGCGGACACGCTGTTGCGCTACGCCGACCTGCGTCGGCAGTTCGGCGAACACGCGCAGGCGTTGGCCGCCTTCGACCGGCTCGTCGCGTTGCGCCCCGACGACGGCATGCTGCGTCGCCATCGCGGTCAGCAACTGGAATTCCTCGGTCGTCTTGCCGAGGCCGAGGCGGAGTACACGGCCTGCCTCGCGCGCCTTCCCGGCTATGGCCGCGCGGCGTATTCCCTGGTGCGCCTGCGCAGGCAATCCCGCGACGATCCTCATCTGGCGATGATCGAAGCCGGCCAGCGGCAAACACGTCCCGGCAGTGCAGCGCATGCCGATTTCGATTTTGCCCGCTACCACGTGCTGGAGGATCTGGGCCAGACCGATGCGGCGTGGCAGGCGTTGGCGTCGGCCAATGCGACGATGCACGCGCTCGCCGCCGCGGATGTGGCGCGCGAACTCGCCGGTACGCAACTTTTTTGCGAACAAGCCGCGGCGCGTCCGCCCAGCGTGGCGGACGTTCGCCAGGATGGTCCGCGTCCGATCTTCATCATTGGCTTGCCGCGCTCGGGCACCACGCTGCTCGAACGCATGCTCGCCAATCACAGC
>DATIOA010000100.1:0-4743 GCA_035473575.1 Rudaea sp.
GATAGGCAAAAACATATTGCTTGTCGCGCGCAAGAACTGATATCGATTCATCCGCGATGCGGTGCGCTGGCATTTCGATGAAGGTCAGGGACCCCGTCTGATCCGTTGAAGTACACGGCGATTGCTCGCGCGTCCTGATCAACTGGTATTTGTCTCACTACCTGCAATGGCGACCCGTTTTTGTCAGCGCCCGCCTTGCTGCACCTTCTTCTCCCGCCGCCAGCGGTGCAACACCGGCTCGGTGTAACCGTTGGGCTGTTCGACGCCGGTGAAGATCAGGTCGCTTGCAGCCCGGAATGCACAGGACGATTCGAAATTCCCCGCCATGGCTTCGTAGCCGGGCGTGTCCGCGTTTTGCGCATCGACCACGGCGGCCATGCGGCGCAGGGTTTGCTCGACCTGCTCGCGGCTGACGATGCCGTGCAGCAGCCAGTTGGCAATGTGCTGGCTGGAGATTCGCAAGGTCGCGCGGTCTTCCATCAGGCCAACGCCGTGGATGTCGGGAATCTTGGAACAGCCGATGCCGCGATCGATCCAGGCCACGACGTAGCCGAGGATGCCTTGCGCGTTGTTGTCGAGTTCGTTCTGGATTTCCTCAGCTGTCCACCCCGGTTCGATCGCGACCGGCACGGTGAGCATCGCGTCGGTGTAGTCGGCGTGTTTGCCTTCGAGCGCGCGCTGCACTGCGCGCACATCCACACGGTGATAGTGCAGCGCATGCAAGGTGGCGGCGGTCGGCGAGGGTACCCACGCGGTGTTGGCGCCGGCTTCGAGCTGCGCGCCTTTTTGCTCCAGCATCGCCGCCATCAGGTCCGGCATCGCCCACATGCCCTTGCCGATCTGGGCGTGGCCGCGCAAACCTGCGGCCAGTCCCGCCTGCACGTTGTTCGGCTCATAGGCGCGGATCCATGCTTGCGTTTTCATGTCGCCCTTGCGCACCATCGCGCCGGCGCGGATCGAGGTGTGGATTTCATCGCCGGTGCGGTTGAGGAAGCCGGTGTTGATGAACACCACGCGCTCGCTGGCGGCGGCGATGCAGGCTGCGAGGTTGAGGCTGGTGCGGCGTTCCTCGTCCATGATGCCGATCTTGAGCGTCGTGGGCGCAAGCCCGAGCAGCACTTCGACGCGCGCGAACAATTCGACGGCGAACGCGACCTCGGCTGGGCCGTGCATCTTCGGCTTGACGATGTAGATCGAACCGCTGCGCGAATTGCGCCGCGATGCCAGGTCGCGTTTGGCGATCAGCGCGGTGACGGCGGCATCGAGCATGCCCTCGAAAATCGGATTGCCGTCGGCATCGAGAATCGCCGGCGTGGTCATGTGATGGCCGACGTTGCGCACCAACAGCAGCGCGCGGCCGTGCAGCGTGGCGGCGCTGTCGTCGAGTGCGGTGTAGGCGCGATCCGCGTTGAGATGGCGCGTGAGGGGCTTGCCGCCTTTGTCGAACTCGGCGGCGAGATCGCCGCGCATCAGCCCGAGCCAGTTGCGGTAGGCCGTAACTTTGTCGTCGGCATCGACCGCGGCAATCGAATCCTCGAAGTCGATGATGGTGGTGACCGCTGCTTCCAGCACGATGTCCTTGATGTGCGCGGGATCGTCGCGGCCAATGGCGTCGTCGGCATCGAATGCGACCTCGAAGCGCAGGCCGTGATGCGCTAACACCAGCGCTTCGGGCGTGGCCGGATCGCCGCGCCAGCCGAGCAGTTGCGCGCCATCGCGCAGATGCGTGGTCGCACCATCGCGCAGGGTGACGGTGAGTGCATCGTTGGCCAGGGCGTAGCCGGTGGCATCGCGGTGCGAGCCCGATTGCAACGGAATCGTGTCGTCGAGGAATTGCCGCGCAAATTTGATGACACGCGCGCCGCGAACCGGGTTGTAGCCCTTGCCGCGGGCCGCAGCGTCCGTGTCCGGGATCGCGTCGGTGCCGTAGAGCGCATCGTACAGACTGCCCCAGCGCGCATTCGCGGCGTTGAGTGCGTAGCGCGCGTTGGAAATCGGCACCACCAGTTGCGGTCCGGCCTGCACCGCGATTTCGTCATCGACATTCGCGGTCGTCACCGCGACGTTGGCCGGTGCGTCGCCCAAGTAGCCGATCTCGCGCAGGAAGGCGCGGTAAGCCGCCATGTCGGCAATCGGTCCGGGATGCGCGGCGTACCAGTCATCCAGCGCCGTTTGCAGGCGTGCACGTTCGGCCAGCAGCGCGGCATTCTTCAGCGACAGCTCGCGGACGATTGCGGCAAAGTCACGCCAAAAGTCGTTTGGCGAAATGCCGCTGCCTTCCAACGCCTCACGTTCGATGAACGCGTGCAGCGAGGCGGCGACTTGCAACCCTTCGATGGCGATCCGATCAGTCATGGTGTTGGATTTTCTTGAGCAGAATTTGGCGGCGATCTTCCGGCATGAACGCGGCGTTGACGGCATTGGCCGACAGTTTGCGGAACGTGTCGCGGTTCCAGCCGAATGCCAGTGCGCAGGCACAAAAGTTCGCCAACATGCCGCCGCCGAAATAGGCCGGGTCGTCGGAATTGAGGGTGACGTTGAGGCCGGCGTCGAGCATCGCCGGTAGTTGATGATCGGCCAGCTTGTCGACCACGCGCAGCGCGACATTGGATAACGGGCAGACCGTCAATGGCACTTGCGCATCGCGCAGGCGCGCGACCAAGGCCGGGTCTTCGATGCAGCGCACGCCGTGGTCGATGCGGCAGACATCGAGCACATCCAGCGCACCGCTGATGTAGTCCGGCGGGCCTTCCTCACCGGCGTGCGCGCTGCGCGCGAGGCCAATCGCCTTGGCGCGCGCGTACACGGCGGCGAATTTCTCCGGCGGATTGCCTCGCTCGGCGCTATCGAGTCCGACGGCGGCGATGCGTTCGTACCACGGCGCGGCTTGTTCGAGCACGGCCATCGCATCCTCTGCCGGCAAGTCGCGCAGGAAACTCAGGATCAGCGCCGTCGTCATGCCGAATTCGGATTCGGCATCCGCCATCGCCTGCAACAGGCCACCGAATACGGTCGCCAGCGCGATGCCACGCTTGAGGTGGCCTTGTGGATCGAACATCACGTCGATGTGCGCGACACCATCGGCATGCGCGCGCCGAAAGTAGGCCAGCGCCAGATCGTGAAAGTCCGCGCTCGTGCGCAGCACGTTCATGCCCTGGTAGTACAAATCCAGAAACGACTGCAAATCGTCGAACCGGTAGGCGGCGCGCACGGCCTCGACATCGGCGTAGGGCAGTTTCACGCCGTTGCGCGCTGCCAGCTCGAACATCATTTCCGGTTCGAGCGTGCCCTCGATGTGCAGGTGCAGTTCGGCTTTGGGCAGGCGCGCGAGCCAGGATTCGGTGGCGGTGTCGGTGTTCATGCAGTTTCCGCGTGGATGGCCGCTCGGCAATGCGGCGCGATGCGGGCACTTTAAGGCCACGTCCTCGTTCTGTCACCCGCGCGCAGGCGGTTGTATATTGGCGGCATGAGGCCAATACGTTTTCTTCTGAACGAACAACTGCGCGAACTCGCCGACGTCGACCCGACGCTGACGGTGCTGGAGTGGTTGCGCGGTCCGGCCGGACTCACCGGCACCAAGGAAGGCTGCGCCGAGGGCGACTGCGGCGCCTGCACGGTGGTCATCGGCACGCCGACCGGCGACGGCAGCATGCGCTACCGCGCGGTCAATTCCTGCATCCTGTTCGTGCCCATGCTCGACGGTTGCCAGTTGTTGACGGTCGAACATCTGAAATCCGCCGACGGGCGATTGCATCCGGTGCAGCAGGCCATGGTCGATCATCACGGCTCGCAGTGCGGCTTCTGCACACCGGGTTTCGTGATGTCGCTGTTCGCACTGTACGTGAGCGAGCCGCGGCCGACGCGCGCGCGTGTGAACGATGTGTTGTCGGGCAACCTGTGTCGCTGCACGGGCTACCGGCCGATCATCGACGCCGCGCAGGCCATGTACGATTATGCTTGGGACGAACCGGTACGCGCGCACGCCGCGCGGACGGCCAAGCATCTGACCGAATTGCGCAACGATCCCGAGCCGCTGGCTCTCGAACACAAGGGCCGCCATTATTTTGCGCCGACGAGCGCCGACCAGCTCGACGCGCTGCTCGCTGCGCATCCGCAGGCCACCTTGCTTGCCGGCGGCACCGATGTCGGCTTGTGGGTGACCAAACTGCACCGCGACCTGGGCGATGTCATTTATCTGGGCAACGTTGGCGAGCTGCACGGCATCGTCGAGCGTGATGGGGAACTCGTGATCGGCGCAGCGGTCACGCACGCGCAGGCCTTCGAGGTCATCGCGCGCGAATTCCCCGACTTCGGCGAACTGCTGCGTCGCTTCGGTTCGACGCTGGTGCGCAATTCCTCCACCGTCGGCGGCAATGTCGCGAATGGCTCGCCGATCGGCGATTCCATGCCAGCGTTGATTGCGCTCGGCGCGTGTGTGACGCTGCGCGGGCCGGACGGTGAGCGCGAAATTCCGCTGGAGGATTTGTACATCGCCTACGGCAAGCAGAGCCGCGAACCCGGCGAGTACGTCGTGCGCCTGCGCATCCCGAAGCTGAAGTCCGGCGAACAATTCCGTTGCTACAAACTGTCCAAGCGCTTCGATCAGGACATTTCCGCGGTCTGCGCCGCGTTCAAGCTGCGTCTGGAAAACGGTCGCGTTGCGGAAATCCGCATCGGTTTCGGCGGCGTCGCGGCGGTCCCTGCGCGCACGCGCAAGACCGAAACGGCGCTCACCCACCAGCC
>DATIOA010000101.1:0-2413 GCA_035473575.1 Rudaea sp.
GGCGTGAGCGACAAGTCGATGGCGTGGAATCCGCGATGGCCAATGATGTATGCGACCGGCTCGCCCGCCACGCGGCGCGACACGCAGCAACCCACCTGTCCGGCCAGCGCGGGCGTCACGGCATCGTCGCGATGCGCGATCAGCCAGGCGCGGTCCACGCCCAGTACGTGCGCGAGCAACAGTTCCGCTTCGCCGCGTGCATCGTCGCCGGACAACGCGGCCTGCGCTTGCGCGAGCAGACCGCGCACGGTATCGAATGTCACGTAGCGTCCACCGGCTTTTCCTTCGCCTTTTCCACGACGACAGGCTTCGGCGAATTGCGCCAGTAACCGTCCTTCGTCCACGCGGCGAAGGCGTCGCGCAGCCAGCCGATCAGCGCATTCGCCAACCACAAGGCCCAAAACAACATCAGCAATTTGTACACCCAAAGCGGCACGCTGAACGCGCTCGCCTGCGGCAACGCGTCGGCGCTGCGGTCGGCGAACCACTGCAGCGCCTGCGCCGTCGAAGCATTGCCGGTGACGTGCATGTCCGGCGAGCCGAGCAAGCCCTGCGGCACAGCCGAGATCAAGCTCGCCAAGGCGAACAGGGTCAGCAGGACGAGACCGATCTGGCTCAGGTTGAACAACGATTCGTTGTTGGGCTGGGCGTCGCGACCGCGCCAGTCGAAAGCGAACAGCCACACCACGACGACGATCAGCGCGCTCCACGAGAACGTCGAGAAGCCCAGGCCAAGCAGCAACCAGTCGCGGAATTTCAGGCGCGTGCGACCGCTGCGCGAGAGCGCGAACGCAACCAGGACCATCACCACGAGTTCGCCCCAGTACAGCACGGCCGGGCCGGCCGGCGGACCCCAGGTCGCAAGCAGCCAGCGGTTTTCAGGCAGATTCAACACCAGATTCACGTTCGCCGCGGGCAGGCCGAGCGCCACCGCCGGCGTGCGCGCCAGCATGCCGAGCGCCGCATCGGTACGGAAGCGGATCTCGAAACGATGGCTGCCCGGCGTCAGCGGCAACGTGAGCTTGCCGTTCTGCACGCGCAGGTTGAGCGGTGCGTTGTCGCGCATGACGCCCAGCACCTGCGCATCGGCAGGCAAGGCAATGATTTGATCGCCGCCCTGGCTCGCGCGCAGGGTGAGATCTAGCGCATGCGTTGCCGCGTGTTGACCGGCAGCACTGCGCAAACTCGCGGCGTCGATCGCCCGTTGCGCGCCGGCCAATGCCTCCGGCCGAATCGCGGTCAGCGTCAGCGTTTCTCCGGGCAGCGGATGGAATTCGAAGTTGCGATAGTCGTTGGCGTCGTCGTTCGCGGAAACATCCACGCCGGGCACGCCGGAAAATTCCGCATGCCAGGTCGGGCTGACCACGACGCGCCAGACTTCCGCGCGATCGGCCAGTGCCGGCGCGGTCAGGGTCAACTGCCCGCCCTTGTCGAGGTTGCTCGTCCATTGGGTTCCATCTGCGCCGTCGGCGATGGCGACTTCGACCTTGCCGTCGACTTCCTTGAAGCCCGGCGTGGAAACGTGCTCGCCCTTGAGCAGCGGTATCGCCACCGTGAAACCGCCCGATTTTGGCGCAAGACGCTGCACGGATGTCGATGCACGCCATTCCAGGCCCAGATTGATGCTGCGCGTGACCTGCACGTAGGGCGGGAACTGCTGCACGCCGAAAGCCGGTTTCGTGCCCGCGTCCGCGCGCACGCGCGCGAGCGTGAGGCTGTCCGCAAGCAGGCTGTCGTCGGCGATTCCGGAAGCGTTCCAGCCTTTGCCCTGGAACAGCACGCGCGCCGGCTTGAGCGAAAATGCAAACGTGACCTTGTCGCCCGCCGCGGCGTAGGCGAGCTGCACGCGATGCACGCCGCGCGGCAATTCCAGCCAGGCGGTGTCGTCGGAACCGCGCGCGACGGCATCCGTCGCCACTCCGTCCACTTGTACACTTTTTAGCATCGCGCTGTCGCCGGCGTTCGGCAACGGCAGCGCGATACGCTCGCCGGCGTGCGCTTCCAGCACCACGCTCACGGCGTCGCCGTCCGCCGCCACCTGCGCCTGCGCGACGCTGGCACAGGCCGGCGCGCATTTCGGCGCTTCGAGAAGACGCGCGCGCAGTTGTTGCAGCAACTCCTGCGGCGGGTAGCCCTGAGCTTGCGCAGACGGGGCCAGCGCGAGCCCTCCGAGCATCAGCAAGCCTGCGCCCAGCGCGGTGCGGCGCGGAATCCTGAAATCCGGCGCGGCGCCGCGGAACAGGCGCAGGATCAGGAACGCGAGCAAAGCCACCAGCACGATGCGCAGCGGCCGCACCAGCCACGGCGGCGCGATCAGCAGGCGCACGCTTTGCGTCGCCAGCACCGGGCCGCTCCAGTTCAGCATCGCTTCGCTGCCCAGCGTCCAGTTCGGCATGCCGGCGCCGGTTTGCAC
>DATIOA010000102.1:0-16932 GCA_035473575.1 Rudaea sp.
CTACCAGAACGCCGATGGCTCGATAACGATCCCTGTCGCGCTGCGCGGCTATATGGGTGGCATTGAGCGTATTGCTTGAGGCGAATGGCGGAGAGGGTGGGATTCGAACCCACGGTGGTATCGCTACCACGCCGGTTTTCAAGACCGGTGCCTTAAACCGCTCGGCCACCTCTCCGATTGGGGTGCGAAGGATACTCGAAACGCAGTCGAGACCGCGAGTTTCGCTTGCCTCGGCGAGCGCCTCGCGCTACGTTGTGCGCGGGGAAACTGTCGGGGGAATTGCCATGATCCGCATCGTGCTGGTGGACGATCACGCCTTGGTGCGCACGGGACTGCGTCTGATCCTGGAAAAGCAGCCAGACATGGAAATCGTCGGCGAAGCCGAAGACGGCGAGCGTGGACTCGCGCTCATCAAGCAAACCAAACCGGACATTGCCCTCGTCGACGTGCACATGCCGGGCGTCTCCGGCATCGAAGTCACCGAACGCGTGCGCAAAGCCAAGCTCGAAACGCGCATCGTGATCCTGACGATGGTCGACGAAGCGCCGTTTCCGAAACGTTTGCTCGAAGCGGGTGCGAGTGGTTACCTGACCAAAGGTTGCCCTGCCGACGAACTGGTCAAGGCGGTGCGCAAGGTCGCCGACGGCCAGCGTTATCTTGGCGGCGACATCGCCCAGCAACTGGCGTTGGCGGCAATGGCCGGCGATGCATCGCCGTTCGAGGATCTGTCCGCGCGCGAACTCGAAGTAGCGATGATGCTGGCGCAGGGCCGCGCCGCGAAGCACATCGCCGCGCGTCTGCACCTGAGCGAGAAGACCGTCGCGACCTACAAGGCGCGATTGTTCGAAAAGCTCGGCATCGACAATGTCGTTGCGCTGGCGCATCTGGCCAGCGCCCACGGCCTGCTGGAAAAGACAGCAGGCGTTCCGGCGTAAGCGACGCGGACGCGCCGCTACGCCCGATTATTGCTGTGGTTCTTCCGGCTTCGGCATTGAATTCGCGGCAGGATTTGCCGCTGGCTGCGCGGCAGGCGCAAGCGGATGCAGCGGCAGGTTCCCGGATTGCGCAGGCGCCGCCGGTTTCGGCGTCGGCGTGACGACAATCGGCGGCGGTGCGAAACGCGGCGGAATCGGCAAGGGCAGGCTAGTCATCAGCACCGGCGCTGCTGGACGCGGCGGCGGGATCTGGGCCGCAGGCGTCGGCGACGGAGCTTGTGCCGGCACTGGTGCGGGAGCCGACTTGGCCACGACCGGCGCTGCTGGTGCAGGCGCGACGGGCTGTGGCGTAACGGTTTGCACCGGAGCGATGACCGGGATGGGCGGCGTTAGCGGTTTCGGCGGTGCGGGTTGCACGGCTGGGGCTGCTGTCGCGGTCGGAGCCGGTGCGGGAGGCGGTGCCGGAACGACAGGTGCCGGCGCGGGCACTGGCGGCGGGAGCGGGGCGCTTGGCGCCGCTTCACGCACCGGCATGGCCGGCATTGGCGCAGCCTGTACAGGCTTGATTTCGAGTGCAGGCACTTCCGGCTTGACAGGTGCAGGCTTGACCGGTGCAGGGGCGACCGGCGTGGGCGTCGCCGCGACTGAGGCAACTACAGGCGATTGCGGGGCCGTGGCAACGGGTGGGACGAAAGGTTTTGGTTCCTGCATTACGACAGGCGCTGCAACCGGGGCCGCGACAGGCGCTGCCGGCATTGCGTGAATCGGCGGGGCACCCGGCACCGGCGCTGAGGGTTTTGGCACGACAGGTGCAGCCGTCGCCACGGGCACGGCGGAAGGCGCGTGCGCCGAGTGATCGGCGTCTTCGTCGTCGAAATCGAACACGACGGGCGCGGTCGATTCATGAGCGTGGGATTCCATTCCGTCTTCGTTCTTGCGACGGCGACGTCCGCCACGGCGACCACGGCGGCGCGAACGCGTCGCTTCATCACCCGCCGCGTCAGCCGAATGCGGTGCGGGTGCCGATGCACTCGCGGCGTTCGCGGGTGTGGATACCGGTGCCGTAGGCAGGGGCAGGGTGGTCACCGCGGAGTTGGCTGCCGGGATATCGCGCTTGGGACGTTCGGCTGCCGGCGGTGGTTGCGGCTTGCGCTGCTGCGCCTGTTGCGGATTCTGACGCTGTGCCTCGTCGCGAGCGTTGTCGTGCGGCGGACGCTGGTCGCGGCGCTGCTGCGGTTTGTTGCCGCCATCGCGCGAACGTTCGCGATCGCGCTGGCCGCGCGAATCGCCACGCTTTTCGTCGCGAACATTGTCGCGCCGTTGCTGGCCATTGCCGCGTGCCGGTTTTCCGCGAGCAGCGGCGGGCACGAGTTCGGCGAGCGTTTTTTCCGGCGCAGCCGGCTTGTGGAACCAGCTCATCATGCGCGCGAAGAAACCCGGCGCGGAAGTACGCGTCGGCGTTGCAGCAGGTTCTGGCGTTTGGTGGATTGGCGCAGGACTCGCCGGCACGATACCGCTGACCGCAGGTTTTTCCGGTTCGGCGCCGGGTTTGGCGATTTGCGGCGGTGGCACGGCGACGGCCGGGGTCAGGCGCTCGTAGCTGGCCTTGGCGTCACCGGAAATTTCGGCGGAGCGAATGCGTTCGATGTGGAAATGCGGCGTTTCGAGCTTTTCGTCGGCGACGACGATCACGGGGACATCGTGGCGCTGTTCGATCTCGACGATGCCCTTGCGCTTTTCGTTGAGCAGGAAATTCGCGACCATCGCCGGCACCTGCACCAGGACCTGGCCGGTTTTTTCCTTCATCGCCTGTTCTTCCACCAGGCGCAGCACCGACAGCGACAGCGATTCCACGCTGCGCACGCGGCCATGGCCTTCGCAGCGCGGGCATACGCTCTGCGTGGATTCGCCCAGAGAGGGACGCAGGCGTTGGCGCGACATTTCGAGCAAGCCGAAGCGCGAGATCTTGCCGATCTGCACGCGCGCACGGTCGTGGCGTAGCGCGTCGCGCAGCTTGTCCTCGACTTCGCGCTGGTGGCGCGGCGATTCCATGTCGATGAAATCGATCACGATCAGGCCGCCGGCGTCGCGGATGCGCAACTGGCGCGCGACTTCCACCGCGGCTTCGCAGTTCGTGTTGAACGCGGTTTCCTCGATGTCGCCGCCCTTGGTGGCCTTGGACGAGTTGATGTCGATCGAGGTCAGCGCTTCGGTCTGGTCGATCACGATCGAGCCGCCCGAGGGCAGGCGCACGGTGCGATCGAACGCATTCTCGATCTGGGTTTCGATCTGGAAACGCGAGAACAGCGGCACCGTGTCGTCGTAGAGCTTGAGCTTGCGCAGGTTCTGCGGCATCACCTGCTTCACGAATTCGAGCGCGTCGTTGAGCAGTTCCTCGGAATCGATCAGGATCTCGCCGATGTCGTTGCGCAGGTAATCGCGCAGGGCGCGAATGATCAGGCGCGATTCCTGGTAGATCAGGAACGGCGCGGAGCGCGATTTTCCGGCCTCCTCGATCGCCGCCCACAACTGCAACAGGTAATCCAGGTCCCATTGCAGTTCTTCCGCCTCGCGGCCGAGGCCTGCGGTACGGATGATCAGGCCCATCTCGTCCGGCAACTTGAGCTGGTCGAGGACTTCCTTGAGATTCGCGCGGTCGTCGCCCTCAATGCGGCGCGACACGCCCCCGGCGCGGGGGTTGTTTGGCATCAGCACCATGTAGCGCCCGGCCAGCGAGATGAACGTAGTCAGGGCCGCACCCTTGTTGCCGCGTTCTTCCTTCTCGACCTGGACCAGCAGTTCCTGGCCTTCCTTGAGCAGCTCGCGGATGCCGGCCTTGTTATGGTCGACGCCTTGCGCAAAGTAGTCGCGGGAGATTTCCTTGAGCGGCAGGAATCCGTGGCGGTCGGCGCCGTATTCGACGAAACAGGCTTCCAGCGACGGTTCGACGCGGGTGATGCGGCCTTTGTAGATATTGGCCTTTTTCTGTTCTTTCGAGGGAATCTCGAGATCGAGATCGTAGAGAGTTTGGCCGTCGACAATGGCCACGCGCAACTCTTCACGCTGAGTTGCGTTGATCAGCATACGCTTCATTTTTTACATCCTCGGCGCTCGACCGTGGACTGCGTCGCGATTCCGCGCCGATACCGGCGGCGGAGCCGCGCAAGCCGTGGGCGTGGCACGCCACCACGGGAGCGCTTTGTTTCTGCCGGCGCAAAAATCTGCGCCTGGCGGTTTATAGGTGCCCTTTTGCGCTGCCGGGACTCCACGCCGCCATGACGGAGGCGGGCAATCCGCGATCCGACCCGTTAGGATTGCGCGGCGGCCGAGGGCTCCTCCCGGAGTTGGTTCGGACGCCGGCGCATGCCGGCGGGCGGATGCGTCTTCACACCGTCTGACCGGCGCTGACGCGAAACGCGGGTGAAGTGTAGCACAACGGCCGATTTTTCCAATACTTACGCGGACTTCGATGAACAACGACGACAAGGATTCAAGTCACGGCGTGCGTCTCGTCCAGGTGCCCGATGAGCGCGACGGCCAGCGCATCGACAACTTTTTGACTGGACAGCTCAAAGGCGTGCCCAGGAGCTTGATCTACCGCATTTTGCGCACCGGGCAGGTGCGCATCAACGGCAAGCGCGCCAAGCCTGATGCCCGTGTATCCGGCGGCGACACGGTGCGCATTCCGCCCGTGCGGACGGCGGCGACGGGCGAGTCCGGACCGGCGCCGAGGGCGATGATCGAGCGAGTGGTGCGGTCGATAATTTTCGAAGACCGGGATTTCCTGGTCCTCGACAAACCAGCCGGCATCGCCGCTCACGGCGGCAGCGGCGTCGCTTTCGGCGCGATCGAACTACTGCGCGCGGCGCGACCGGACGAAACCCTGGAACTGGCACACCGGCTGGACCGCGACACCAGCGGCGTTTTGGTCCTCGCGCGTCGGCGCGCGGCGCTGACCGCGCTGCAGGCGTTGATCCGCGATGGTCACATCACGAAACAGTATCTGGCACTTCTGCATGGGCATCCCAAGCGCGCACGCTTCGATGTCAACGTGCCACTGCGCAAATTCGACTTGCAAGGCGGCGAACGCATGGTACGCGTCAGCGACGACGGCAAGCCGGCGCTGACCGCGTTCAAGGTCATCAGCAAGTTCGAGGATGCGAGCCTCTCCGAGGTGACTTTGTATACCGGGCGCACGCACCAGATTCGCGTGCATGCGCAACACGCGGGGCACCCGCTGGCCGGCGACGAAAAGTACGGCTTGCGCGAGTTCAACAAGGCGCTGCGCGAATTTGGCCTGCGCCGCCTGTTCCTGCATGCCGCGCGCTTCGAATTCGATCTGAACGGCAAGACGCACAGTTTTTCCGCGCCGCTGGCGCCGGATCTTGCGGATGTGCTCGATCGCCTGCCTACTGGAAAAACCGCGCGCTGACTTCGGCCGAGTACAGCCAGTCCGGCGGCAGCAGGACGATCAACACGAGTGCGCTGGCGGCATGCGAAAATGAGAGCGGCAGCAGGGCGCGCTCGCGCAGGTAGAGCGCGCACCAGCAGAATCCGCCGAGGAACGTGGCGAGCATCAAACTCGCGTTCGGCGTGTGCATCAGCGCAAATGTCAATGCGCCAAGCCAGACCGCGACGAAACGGGGCATCCCCGTTTTTTGCCAGCGTGCCGTCACCACCGCGCAGATCAGGTATTGCTGGATCAACGCCCAGGCGAGATACCGCGCGATGTGTCCCGTCGACATCGGTCGCAAGGGCTGGTGGGCGCCGTGCGCGAGCAACCCGACGCAACCGGCCAGCACGACGACAGCGCCAGCGAACAACCATGCGCGCGCGCTGCCATTGAAGCGCCAGTCGCGTGGAAATCCCAAAAACAGCGCGTACGCGCAGAACGCGGCAATGAATAATCCATGCGCCGCGTCGAGCCGGCCCGTGAAGCTGTTGCTGGCGATGAAGGCGATCGGTGCGATCGACGCCAGTACGGCTTCCAGCGTCGCGCGCCACACGACATCGCGCGGCGGAAATTTCAGCGACGCGAGCACCGCCAGCAGCCACGTCGCGAGGGCAATCCAGCCGATGCGGCTCGTCGCGCCCGTGCGCGCGGGCGCTTGCGCGCGCGCCTGGGCGAACGTCGATCCGGCTTGATCCACGGGGATGAGGATGGCAGCCGGAATCTGCGCACGCACGCGTTCGAGAACGTTGCGCGGGCCGTTCGGGTTCTTGCCGGGCGCGAGCAGCAGGATAGGCAGCGTGCGCACGTCGGATTTGGCCGCGATGGCGGCGAGTTCGGCATTCGTCGTCCCGTCGTCGACGGTCGCCGCAATTGCCGGCGGCGCGTCGAGATCGGGCACGATCGCATTCGCCGCGCGTTCGAGCGCGATGTGGTTCAGGCGAAAGCTCTCGCCCTTGGGCAGTTCGACGCGCAGGCGCAGCATGGCAGCAGTCGCGGGGAGTGGCGTCAGCATGATGTGCTCGACGTTTCGATTCGGACTCAACTCGATGCGTTGGCTGTACGCTGCGGGTTGGCCGACTTCGGGCGCGGCGACGATCCACAGACGCCCCGGCGCTTCCACGGATGCAACAATGTCCATTTGTGGAAAGCGCCGCAAATCCGGCTTGAGCGGCAAGGGCAGGCCGATCTCGAAAGCGCGACCGTCCGATCGTACCGTCAACGTGCCGTCGGCGAATGCAAAGTTTCCGGCCTCGAAAACGCGACCGGCGACGATGTCCTGCGCGTCGGCGAAGTCCCATCGCCACGGCGTGTCGCCGCGCGCCGATAGCGCCAGCGCCTGCGCCGCGGTGTCGCGCAGGTAGGCATCGAAACGCCATTGCGCGAGGCGCATCAGGCATGCCGCGGTAACGGCGAACAGCGCGACAGCGGCGACAAGCAGGGCTGCGTTGCGCCGCATGCGTGGCGATCAGCGCGCGAGCAGCGCGTCGGCCTTCGCAGCGCAAATGAAATCGTTCATCGACAGGCCGCCGACGTCATGCGTCGAAAAGCGGACCAGGCAGCGGCCCCAACCCAGTTCCAGATCCGGATGATGGTTTTGGTTTTCCGCGATGAAGCCCAGCGCGTTGACGAACGCCAGTGCGTGCAGGAAATCCGGGAAGCGCAACTCGCGGCGGATGTCGGCGTGGCCGGGCCCGAATTCCCAGCCGTCGACAACGCCAAGCAGTTCTTGCGCGCGTGCGGCGGACAGCTGGTTTTCCTTGCCCTTGAGCGGTTGGCAGCGTTGCATGCGCAGGTCATCGGCAGTCATGGCGGGTTCCTCGCGATTTCGCCGGAAGTATAGCAACGGTGACGTCGAGCCAATTCAGGACTAAAATGGTCCGGTATTTACCTGACGGTAACGCCATGCTGACCCTGACCGAATCCGCGCAACGCCATTTTCGCCGCCTGATCGAACAACAAGGCATCGCCGGGCTCGGCGTGCGCATGCAGGCGGTGCATGCGGGCACGCCGAAAGCCGATTGCCGGCTGGAGTTCTGCGAAGCTGCCGATTTGTCGGGCGAAGAATGGTCGCTGGCCTGCGACGGCTTCAGCCTTTACGTCGATGCGCAGAGCATGCCGTATCTCGACGAGGCGTTGATCGATTTTTCGAGCGATGCGACGGGAGGGCAGTTGATCGTACGCGCGCCGAAATTGAAAGGCAGTCCGCCGCCGGCCGATGCCGACCTCGCCGAACGTGTGCGCTATGTGCTCGAAACCGAGGTCAATCCGCAAATCGCCGCGCATGGCGGCCGCGCGACACTGGTCGAAATCACTGGCGACAATGTGGTGATGCTGCGCCTGGGCGGTGGCTGCCATGGCTGCGGCATGGCCGACGTGACCTTGAAGCAGGGCATAGAACACACCCTGCGCAAGCATTTTCCCGAGATTTCAGCGGTAGGCGACGCGACCGATCACGCCAGCGGACACAATCCCTACTACCGCGGTCATGAAGGCCACACCGCAGTGCGGTGAACGCAGTTCGGCGAAAGAATCAGTCGCCCTGTTCGGCACGCGACAGGTCGCCGAGCTTGCCGGGCATCGCCGCGAAATAACGCGACAGCTTGTCGATGTCGGCGTCGCTCAGGGTCTTGGCGAAGCCGGCCATGATCGCGTTCTGGCGTTCGCCGGATCGATACTCGCGCAGGGCGCGCGCGAGATAGTCGTGATACTGGCCGGCCAGGCGCGGATAGATTGTCGCCGTGGAATTGCCGTCCGCCCCATGACAGGCTGCACAAGACTTGGCGAGGTCGGCCGCCGTGGTCCCGGGTGCGCCACCGGCTTCCGCTGCGAAGGCGTTGATCGCGAACAAGCCGGCCGCAAGCGCGGTGAGTCGAATGAAATTCATTGGCTTTCCTTATTTGCCCGGGCTCAGGCTGGACAGGTACGCGGCGACGCTGCGGATCTCCTCGTCGGACAGGCTTTCGCCCTGTGCGCGCATGGTCGGGTGCGAGCGCTCGCCTTTCTTGTACTCGGTCAGCGCGGCCACGATGTAGTCGTAGTTCTGGCCGGCGATGCGCGGTACGTGGTAGTTCGGATACGCGTTCTTGTAGCCGGTGACGCCGTGGCAGCCCCCGCAGGTATACACCAGCGACTTGCCTACCGTGGGATCGCCTTTGCCGGGGTCGGCGGCGAACGCAGGTAGGGTGAGCAACGCGGTAGCGAACAAGACGATGCGGCAGGCGGAGGCGATTTTTTGCATGGCGGGTCGTGCAATCCGTGACTGGGCGAAAAACCCGTGAAGTATAACGTGGCGAATGCGCGCATCGCTACCCGCGTGGTTGGCGCAAGTGAATTCACCGCTGCTTTTCCGATTCCGCGCACGATGCAACTAAGTGGCGCCTTCGCGCATCCATGACAGTTGCCATGTGCGTTGCATGACTTGCGGCCCTATCGAAAAGACCTGCAGGGGAATAATTTGCCGGTCGCATCGTGCAGGGGCTTGCGTAATATGGTGATATAGTTTAGTATAACACTAATCCAAACAACTCTTCCCGTAGCCGGACCAACGCCCCATGATCCCCGCTAAAGCTCGCAGCGTATTGATTATATTTATGTTTGTCTGTTTGTCTGGCTTGCTGTCCGCCTGCAACCGCGATGGTGCTGCGGCTCAGACAAAGGCTCCGACAGTCGATGCGGTACCCGTCGAGGTCGCCTTGGCCGCGCACGGTGCGATCAGTGCGAGCTACAGTGGAACGGCGGCACTCGTGGCGGATCACGAGGCCCAGGTCACGGCAAAAACCTCGGGCGTATTGAAGAAGCTCTACGTGGAGGAAGGCATGACCGTGAAGGCGGGGCAATTGCTCGCCGAGCTCGACGATGCCGACGCGCGCGCCAAGTCCAAGCAGGCCGAGGCGCAGATGCACAAGGCCGAGGCGACATTCACGCACGCGCAGGCGGCGATCCCGAAGCACCTGATTCCCGAATACGAATACGAGCAGGACAAGTTCGACCTGGCCGCGCAACGCGCCGCCTACGAAGCCGCAAACATCCAGTTGTCCTATACACGCATTGTTGCGCCAGTGGATGGTGTGATTGCCGAGCGCAGCATCAAACTCGGCAATCTGGTGCAGGCCAACCAGAACCTGTTCCGCATCGTCGGCATGAATCCGCTGCAGGCCGTGCTCAACGTGCCCGAGCGCCAACTTGGAATCCTCAAGGCAGGACAGGCGGTGCAACTCGAAGCCGATGCGCTGCCGGGCAAGAAATTCGCCGGGTCGATCCTGCGCATCGCGCCGGTCGTCGATCCGGCCAGCGGCACGTTCCGCGTCACCTGCCAGTTTCACGACGCGAGCGCCGTGTTGCGCCCGGGCATGTTCGCGCGCATCGACATCGTCTACGACCAGCGTGCCGACGCATTGACCGTGCCACGCTCGGCATTGGTGGAAGAAGACGGCCAGACTTCGGTGTTCGTGGTCGACAAGGCGCCACCCGCGCCTGCGCCGAAGGCCGAAGCCGGCAAACCTGTCGCAAAGGCACCGGCTGCTGCGCCAAGCGGCTTCGTTGCCCATCGCCAGCTGGTGAAGACCGGCTACAGCGACGGCGACAAGGTGGAGATCATTTCCGGATTGGATGCAGGCGCACGCGTCATCACGGTCGGCCGCAACGCCGTGCGTGACGGCACCGCCGTATTGGTGCTGGACAACAAGGCATGAGCCTCGTCGAACTCGCCACTCGTCGGCGCGTTACCGTCGGCATGGTGACGCTCACCCTGGTTTTGTTCGGCCTGATCGCGCTGTCCGGGCTGAAGGTCAACCTGCTGCCGGACCTGACCTATCCCACGCTGACCGTGCGCACCGCCTACGAAGGCGCGGCGCCGGCCGAGATCGAGACGCTGATCTCGCAGCCGGTCGAGGAAGCGCTCGGCGTGGTCAAGAACGTGCGCACGATCCACTCGGTGTCGCAGGCCGGGCAATCCGACGTGATCCTGCAATTCGCTTGGGGCACGAACATGGACCAGGCCAGTCTCGATGTGCGCGACAAGCTCGACCTGCTGCAGTTGCCGTTGACCGCGAAGAAGCCGGTACTGCTGCGCTTCAATCCGGCCACCGATCCGATCCTGCGCCTGGCGCTGACCGGTCCCGCACAAAGCGGTGCGGCCGAGAACGCCGAACTGAAGCAGTTGCGCCGTTTTGCCGACGACGAATTGCGCAAGCGCCTGGAACCGACCGCCGGCGTGGCCGCGGTCAAGGTTGGCGGCGGCCTCGAGGACCAGATCGACGTCGATATCGACCAGCAGCGCCTGCAGCAGCTCAATCTCAATGTCGCCGATGTGATCAAGCGCCTCGGCGACGAGAACGTGAACGTCTCCGGCGGACGCATCGAGGACGGCACCCAGCGTTATCTCGTGCGCACGGTCAACCAGTTCACCAATCTGGATCAAATGAGCGACCTGCTGATCAAGGTCGACAAGGGCGTGCCGATCCGGCTCAAGGACGTGGCCAACGTGCACCAGGGCCACAAGGAGCGCGAAGGCATCGTGCGTGTGGACGGGCACGAGGCGGTGGAACTGGCAATCTACAAGGAAGGCGACGCCAACACCGTCACCGTGGCCGCGGCGGTGCGCAAGCAACTCGACCGGTTCACCTGCACGAACCAGCCGCCATCGTGCGTAAAGATCCTGCCGCCGAACGCGAAGCTGACCACAATCGACGATCAGTCCGTCTTCATCCAGAGCTCGCTCAACGACGTGCGCGACGACGCCATCATCGGCGGCGTGCTGGCGATACTGATCATTTTCTTCTTCCTCACCGATTCGTGGAGCACGTTCATCATCTCGCTGTCGCTGCCGGTGTCGCTGATCGCCACGTTCTTCTTCATGGGCGAAGCCGGCTTGAGCCTCAACGTGATGTCCCTCGGCGGTCTTGCGCTCGCTACCGGCATGGTCGTGGACGACTCCATCGTTGTGCTGGAAAACATCGCGCGCATGCGCGAGCGCGGCATCGGCATCGTCGAATCGGCGGTGCGGGGCGCGCGCGAGGTATCGATGGCGGTGACCGCCTCGACGCTGACCACGGTCGCGGTGTTTTTCCCGCTCGTGTTCGTGCAGGGCATCGCCGGCCAGTTGTTCCGCGACCAGGCACTGACGATAACGTTCGCGATGCTGATTTCGCTGGTCGTGGCGATGAGCCTGATTCCGATGCTGGCCTCGCTCAAGGGCAGGGCGCCGCTGGCGTTTGCCGACGAAACCAAAGCGCCTCGTGTGCCGCCGCGCACGCGCATCGGCAAATTCTTCGCAGCGATCGGTCGCCTGTTCCGCTGGCTGCCGCGCGCACTCGGTTGGATCGGTTTCACGCTGGGACGTTTTGGCGGAGCCGTCATCGGCCGCATCCTGCGTTTCCTTGGCAAGGGCCTGCTTTCCGGTTACAACCGCGCTGCCGCGTCTTATCACGCGTTCCTGCCCAAGGCGCTCGCGCATCCGTGGAAAGTGCTCGGCTTTGCCGCGGCCGCATTCCTCGCCAGTGTGGCACTGGTTCCAACCCTTGGCACGGACCTGATTCCGCAACTCGCCCAGGGCCGCTTCGAGATGACCGTGAAGCAGGCGCCGGGCACGCCGCTCGCCGACACCGACGCACTGGTGCGCGAGTTGCAGGCCAAAAACGCGAAGAACCCGCTGATCAAGATGATCTACGGCGTCAGCGGCACCGGCACGCGCCTGGACGCGAACCCGACCGAGTCCGGCGAGAACATCGCGCGTCTGCTTGTGGTGCTGGCGCCTGGCGTCGGCCGCAAAGGTGAATCCGAAGCGATGAACGCCTTGCGCGCGAGCATGGTCAGCCATCCCGGCAGCGACGTGCAATTCTCGCGGCCGAAACTTTTCAGTTTCGACACCCCACTTGAAGTGGACTTGCGCGGCTACGATCTGGATGCCTTGCAGAAAGCCGGCAACAAGCTCGCCGCGCTGCTGCAGGCCTCGCCGCGTTTCGCCGACGTCAAATCCAGCGCGCAGGGCGGCTCGCCGGAAATCCGCATTCACTTCGACCAGGACCGCGCGGCCGCGCTCGGCCTCACCACCAAGCAGATTTCGGATCAGATCGTCGACAAGATCCGCGGCGCGGTGGCCACCCAGTACAACTTCCGCGATCGCAAGATCGACGTGCTGGTGCGCGCGCAACCCGACCAGCGCACGTCCCTCGATGGCATCCGCAACCTGATCGTCAACCCCGGTGCCGCGACGCCGGTGCGCCTGGCTTCCGTCGCCGATGTATCCGTGGCGATGGGGCCGAACGAGATCAACCGCATCGGCCAGGAACGCGTGGCCATCGTCACGGCCAACCTGCATTACGGCGACCTCGGCAGTGCGGTCGCCGAGGTGCAAAAGATCCTGCGCGAAAACCCGCTTGCGGCCGGCGTCAGCGCGCACATCGGCGGGCAGAGCGAAGAACTCGACGCCTCGCTGCGCTCGCTGATCTTCGCCTTGTCGCTGGCGAGCTTCCTCGTCTATCTCGTGATGGCTTCGCAGTTCGAGTCTCTGCTGCATCCGTTCGTGATCATGTTCTCGATTCCGCTCGCTCTCGTCGGCGCGGTGCTGGCGCTGAAGATCACGTTCACGCCGCTGTCGATCGTCGTGTTCATTGGCCTGATCATGCTCGCCGGCATCGTGGTCAAGAACGCCATTGTGCTGATCGACCGCATCAACCAGTTGCGCGAGGAAGGCGTGGACAAGCTCGCCGCGATCGCCCAGGCCGCCGAATCGCGCCTGCGCCCTATCACGATGACGACGCTGTGCACGCTGCTCGGCTTCATGCCGCTGGCATTGAGTTTTGGCGACGGCTCCGAGGTGCGCTCGCCGATGGCGATCGCGGTGATCGGCGGCCTCGCGATTTCCACCTTGCTGACCCTGGTCGTGATTCCGGTTGTCTACAACCTGCTCGATCGACGTGCAGACGCGTGGTATCGCGAACGCGGGTTGCGCAATCCGCGTCATCCCGACGCATCCGCCGCGTTGGCTGAAGGCAGCGTCCCGTGACACTCGCCGAGCTCAGCCTGAAGCGCCCGGTCACGGCGGTGATGTTCTTCGTGTCGCTGCTGGTAATCGGCGCGATCGCGGCGTTCCGCCTGCCGCTGGAAGGGCTGCCGGACGTGCAATTCCCGTTCATGATGATCAACCTGCCGTATGCCGGTTCGACGCCGGCGGAGATCGAGCGCACGATCACGCGTCCGGTCGAGGATGCGCTGTCGACCCTGACCGGCATTGAACACATGAACTCGACGTCGCGCGCGGACGGCGCGCAAATCTTCCTGCAGCTCAAATGGGGCGAGGACACGGCCGTCAAGGCGGTGCAGGCGCGCGAGAAGATCGACGCCATCCGCGACGAGTTGCCGAGCGACTTGCAGCGCTACACGGTGATGAAATTCGCCACCACCGACCAGCCGATGCTGCAATTGCGCGTTTCCAGCGATCGCGACCTGACGAACGCCTATGAGCTGCTGGATCGCAAGCTCAAGCGTCCGCTCGAACGCCTGCCAGGCGTGGCGCGGGTGCAGATCCAGGGCGTGGCGCCGCCCGAAGTGCAGATCGAGGTTTCCGTGGACCGTCTCACCGCGGCCGGCGTGAGCCTCAACGATTTGTACACGAAGCTTTCGGACGCGAATTTTTCCGCCTCGGCCGGCCAGATCACGGACGGCAAGCTGCGCTATCAGGTGCAGCCGCTGGGCGAATGGCGCAGCCTCGACGATGTCCGCGCCACGCCGATCAACGACAAGGGGCTCAAACTCGGCGACATCGCGAACGTCACGCTCAAGCCCTCGCGGCTGGATTACCGGCGCCACCTCGACGGCAAGCCCGCGATCGCGGTCGACATTTCCAAGGAGCGCAACGCGAATCTGGTCGAAGTCGCCAGCCGCGCGCTGGCCGAGATCGACCGCATCGGCAATGATCCGGAAATGCGCGGCATTCAGTTGTACTTCCTCGGCAACGATGCCAAGGCGGTGACCGACAGCCTCAAGGAACTCGGCTTGGCCGGCGGCATCGGCATCCTGCTGTCCGTGTTCGTGTTGTATTTCTTCCTGCGCGACTGGCCATCCACGCTGATGGTGTCGTTGGCCATACCGATCTGCCTCGTGATCACGCTGGGCTGCATGTACTTCCTCGGCATGACGCTGAACATCCTGTCGCTGCTCGGCCTGCTGCTGGCCGTCGGCATGCTGGTCGACAATGCCGTGGTGGCCGTGGAAAGCATTTACCAGTACCGGGAAAAATACCCCGACAAGCCCTGGTACAGCGCGGTGCAGGGCACCCAAGTTGTCGGCATCGCGATCGCAGCCGGCACGTTCACCAGCATTGTCGTGTTCTTGCCAAACATTTTCGGCGCGAAGAACCAGATCAGCATTTTCCTGACCCAGATCGCGATTTCCATGTCGATCGCGCACCTGGCGTCGTGGCTGGTCGCGGTGAGTCTGGTACCGATGCTGTCGGCGAGATTGCCGCCGCCGCACTTCATCGGCCGCGAAACCCTGATCACGCGCCTGCAGCGCCGCTATGAAGCCGCCATTGCCTGGACCCTGACGCACCGCAAGGCGACGGTGTGGGCGCTGGTCGCCCTGTTCGTCGCCAGCTTCGTGCCGATGACGCGTGCCAAGACCGACATGTTCCCGCCGGGGCAGGCCGGCGAGTTGCACCTGCAATACCAGCTCAACGGCATCTATCGACTGGAGGAATTGAACAAATCCATCACCACCGTCGAACATTGGCTCGACGCGCGTCGCAAGGAACTGCACATCAAGAACATCTACAGCTACTTCAACGAACAGGGCGATGCCATGACCAACGTCCTGCTCACCGAAGACGATGCCGGACGCGGGCATTCGCAGCAGATCATGGAGAAAATCCGCGAAGGTGCGCCCAAGGTTCCGATCGGCAAGATCGGTTTCGATTTCCAGTCGCAAAACCAGAACACGAATGTGCAGGTGTTCCTGAACGGCGATTCGAGCACGACCCTGCGCGAGCTGTCCTCGGACGCGATCCAGACCCTGCAGCACGTGCCTGGATTGCGCGACGTGCGCACTGTGCAGAACGGCGGCGATCGCGAGCTGGCCGTGCATGTGGATCGCGTGCGTGCGCGCACCTATGGCTTTTCGGCCAGTGAAATCGCGCAGTACATCGCCATTGCTTTGCGCGGCCTGCCGCTCAAGGAATACCACGACAACGGCACGCAGATTCCGGTGTGGCTGCGCTTCGGCGGCGACGACACGCGCAGTTTGGCGGACCTGTCCGACTACAAGCTGCGTGCGGCGGATGGCACCATGGTGCCGCTGCTGTCCATGGTCGACTTGAACAACCGCGCGGCGCCATCGGCAATCGAGCGCGAAAACCGCCAGACTTCGCTCGCGATCCAGGCCAATCTCGCGCCCGGCGCCACGCTGGACGAGGTCAAGCCGAAACTCGAAACCGCGATGAACGCGATGCAGTTTCCGCCGGGTTACCGCTGGAGCTACGGCCAGAACTTCGACTTCGCCAACGAAGCCGGCCAGCAGATGCTGTTCAACACCCTGATCGCGCTCTTGCTGGTCTACATCGTCATGTGCGCGATGTTCGAATCGCTGATCTATCCGGCGGCAATCCTGATGACGTTCGTGTTTTCCATCCTTGGTGTGTACTGGCTGTTCTGGCTCACCGGCACGACATTCTCGATCATGGCGTCGATCGGCGTACTGATCCTGATGGGCGTAGTCGTCAACAACGGCATCGTCATGATCGTGCACATCAACCATTTGCGGCTGGAAGGGCTTTCGCGCACCGAGGCCTTGGTGCGGGGCGCGCGCGATCGCCTGCGTCCGATCCTGATGACCATGGGCACCGCGATTCTGGGCATGGTGCCGCTGTGCATGAGCGACGCGACCATCGGCGGTGGCGACACGCCGTACTATCCAATGGCACGCGCCATCGCCGGCGGCCTGATCTTCTCCACCCTGGTCACGCTCGCCGCGCTGCCGGTCATCTACGCGCTGCTCGACGACGCGCGCCTGGCCACGCGGCGCGTGTTGAGCGATGCGCGCGCAAGGGCGTTTCCACGACTGCGTGCGTTGAAGACCTGATTCGGAATTACAGCACGCGGTGCAGGATGCGGATTCCTGCCGTCCATTCGCCGATCATCATGCCGATGTTGGTGAGCATGAAGACGAGCAGGGTGCGCGAGACGCGGTTCTTCCACCAGCCGGTCCAGTGCAGCACGTCGTCGCGCAGCGTTTCGAAATCCGCGACGCGCGGATGGCGCAGCCACATTTCCACGCCGGCGCTGAACGCGCCGGATGGAGCGAACGGGCGGAACGGTTTCAGCGGCCCGGAAATCGCGGCGACGAGCACACTCAGCGGATGGCCGCCGCCGGCGAGTGCACCGAGCGCGCATCCGACCGAGGCGAACACGATCCAGTCTTCCAGCGCCTTGGCGCCATGACCTGTTCCGCGACTGAAGGCAAATCCTATCGCGGCAGCGATGACAATGAGGACGCCAAGACCGATCCATTTCGGCCAGCGTGAACCGACCGGAGCCACGTTCAGCGGCGTCA
>DATIOA010000103.1:0-13533 GCA_035473575.1 Rudaea sp.
GTACGAACCGGAAATTCCACCCAACACCGGCAACGTGATCCGCCTGTGCGCGAATTCCGGCGCGCGCCTGCACCTGATCCGCCCGCTCGGTTTCGATCTCGACCACGCCAAGCTGCGCCGCGCTGGCCTGGACTACCACGAATTCGCCGATGTCGACGTGCACGAAAATCTGGATGCGTTCATGGCGAACGTGAACCCGGATCGGCTGCTCGCGCTGTCCACGCGCGGCCGGCATTTGTATACGAATGTACAATTCCGTGCGGACGACGCGGTGCTGTTCGGCCCGGAAACGCGCGGCCTGCCGCAGGCCGTGCTCGACGCGCTGCCCCCGCAGCAACACCTGCGCCTGCCGATGCGGCCAGACAATCGCAGCCTGAATTTGTCCAACGCCGTCGCCGTCGTCGTCTACGAGGCGTGGCGGCAGATGGGATTCGCCGGTTGCGCTAACCCAGATTGACGGAAATCTGCGCCGCTGCGCGATTCGCCTTCGCGCGCGCGGCGTCGGTGCTCGCGGCGCGCGCCAGCGTCACTGCCATGCGCCGGTGACCGTCAACGTCAGGTTTTCCGAACAGGCGCAGCATGGTGTCGGGTTCGGCCAACGCTTCGGCGACGCCGCGATAGACCGGCCGGCCGCCCTTGCCGTGGCAGAGCACCGCGGTCGATGCGGACGGCCCGTGCTGGCGGATGACCGGGATCGGCAGGCCGAGAATCGCACGCGCGTGCAGGGCGAATTCGGACAGGTCCTGCGAAATCAGCGTGACCAGTCCCGTGTCGTGCGGGCGTGGGCTGACTTCGGAGAAGATCACCGCGTCGCCCTTGACGAAAAATTCCACGCCGAACACGCCGCGCCCGCCGAGCGCATCGGTAATCGCGCGCGCCTGGCGCTGCGCTTCGGCCAACGCCGCCTCGCTCATCGCCTGCGGCTGCCAGGATTCGCGATAGTCGCCGGCTTCCTGGCGATGCCCGATCGGCGCGCAGAACGCGGTGCCGCCGGCATGGCGCACGGTCAACTGGGTGATTTCGTAGTCGAAGTCGACGAACCCCTCGACGATGCAGCGACCACGACCGGCGCGTCCGCCGGATTGCGCGTAATCCCAGGCGGCATGCGCCTCATCCGCTCGGCGCACCGTACTCTGGCCCTTGCCCGATGAACTCATCACCGGCTTGATCACGAACGGATAGCCGATAGCGGCAATCGCCGCGCGATACTCATCGACGGTGTCGATGAAGCGATAGGGCGAAGTCGGCAGGTTGAGTTCCTCGGCGGCGAGGCGGCGGATGCCTTCACGGTCCATGGTCAGCCAGGCCGCGCGCGCGGTGGGAATGACGGTCAGGCCCTGTTTTTCCAGTTCGACCAGGGTCGGCGTGTGGATCGCTTCGATCTCGGGCACGACGAGATCGGGTTTTTCCAGCGCGATGACACGGCGGATTTCCGCGCCATCGAGCATGTTGATGACGTGGCTGCGATGCGCGACCTGCATGGCCGGCGCGTTCGCATAGCGGTCGACCGCGATCACCTCGACGGCGAAACGCTGCAACTCGATCGCCACTTCCTTGCCGAGCTCGCCGGAGCCGAGCAGCATGACGCGGATCGCGGTGTCCGTATGCGGGGTGCCGAAGGGTTTCACGCGCCGGTTCCAATGGCTGCGGGGGCGCCGATTATGCCATCGTGCCGTACGGCCCATGGATTGCACAGACAAAATGGATCGCACGGACAAAAAAAGAGCGCCCGAAGGCGCCCTTTGTCCCCAAGTCTCCCCAGCGGAGAACGGTGTCGAACCGTGGGGAAACTCTAGGCGCGTTTGCTGTCGAGTGCGAGTGTAAGGAATTTATAAAGCTGCGGTTTCAATCCGCGGCCAGTCGGTAACCGATGCCGGCTTCGGTGAGGATCAAGCGTGGATTGCTTGGATCGCGTTCGATCTTCTGCCGCACCTGGCCGATGTAGACGCGCACGAACTGCGTGTCGGTGACGCTGCCGCCCCAGGCGGCGGCGAGCAGTTGCTTGTGCGTGACCACCTGCCCGGCGTGCCGCGCCAGGGTGCGCAACAGATCGTATTCCTTGCGCGTGAGGTGGACTTCGATTCCGCCGATCGCAACGCGCCGGCTTTCAAAGTTGATATCCAGGCCGTTGCCCGAATACGCCACGAGTTCGGCGCGGCTTTGCCGGTGGCGCAGCGCCGCGCGCACGCGCGCGAGCAACTCGCCGGTATGGAACGGCTTGACCACGTAATCGTCCGCACCGGTGTCCAGCGCGGCGATGCGCTCGGCCTCCGCCTCGCGCGCCGACAGCACGATGATCGGCACCTGCGTCCACTTGCGCAGGGCGAGGATCACGTCCTTGCCGTCCATGTCGGGCAGGCCGAGATCAAGCACGACGACATCGGGAATCTGCTGTGCGGCGCGGGCCAGGGCGTCGCGCCCGTTGTCCGCTTCGACCACCTCGTAACCGGCTGCCGCGAGCGAGGGTCTGAGCACGCGCAGGATCGGCGCCTCGTCGTCGACGATCATCACGCGGTGTACGCTTGCGGTCATTCGCCGGTTTCCTCGATGCGGTGTGCGGGCAGGTCGATCTCGATGCGCGTGCCGCGGCCGTCATGGGCCGGGCTCACCGCGCGCACGCTACCACCGAACGCCTCGATCAGGCCTCGCGTGACCGCAAGACCCAAGCCCACGCCCGAGCCGCGCTTGCGGTCGCCGCCGCCGCGAAAGAACTTGTCGAATACATGCGGCAGGTCGGGCGCGGCAATGCCGTCGCCGCTGTCTTCGACGGACAGTCGTACGCCGGCATCGAGATTTTGCACGCTGGCAATGATGGGTGCCGCCGTCGGCGCATGCGCGGCAGCGTTTTCGACGATGTTCATCAGCGCCTGTTCGATCAGCACGGGATCCACCTCGATGTGTGCGCACTGCGCCGCGAACAGGCGCACGACGCGCCGCCCGTCCAGTTTGCGTTCCATGCGCCGCAAGGCGGCCGCCATGGCTTCGCGCGGATCGATCAACACGCGCCCGATCTGCAGCGCGCCGGATTCCAGCCGCGTCATCTCCAGCAGATTCGCGAGATAGCGATTCAGGCGTTCGGACTCTTCCTGGATCGCGACGAGCAGGTCGCGGCGCGTGGCCGCGTCGAACTTCGCCTCGTATTCGAGCAGCGACGTCACTGAGGCGAGGATCGTCGACAGCGGCGTGCGCAGGTCGTGCGACAGCGACGAGAGCAGCGCGGTGCGCAAGCCTTCCTTCGCCGCGACCACGCGTGTCGCGGCGATTTCGGCGATCAGGCGCGCGCGGTCGATGGCCACGGCGGCAAGATCGAGCAGCGCGCGCGTCCAGCGCGGATCGGGCAGGCCGCGCCGATGCGCCGGCCACAGCGCCGCCGCCCCGACAAGATGCGCGCCGTTGGACAGGTGCATCAGCATGTGTCCGGGCGCAATCTCGTCCTGTGCGACCTGCGCCACCAGGCGTGCGGCGAAGTCCGCCACGTCTTTTTCCGGGACGGCATCCGAAGCCGCGCTCAAGGCCGGCTTGCCGTCTTCCATGATCCAGACGGCGGCCCGGCAGTCGTTCGTCTCGAGGTGGCGCACCACCCGCTCCGCCGCGCTTTTCGCGTCGACCGTCATCGAAAGATCGCGGCTGGCCTCGAACAGCGAGGTCATCTCGGCAAGGGCGCGCTTGAGCCGGCGCGTGTGGTCGCTCAGGCGTCCGGTCAATCCACCGACCAGCAAGGCGCCGACCAGAAATGTGCTCAGCGCGAACACGTCCTCGGCATCGATGCTCAGCGTGAACGGCGGCTCTTCGAAGAAAAAGTTGTACGCCAGGAACGCGAGCAACGCTGCGGATATCGCCGGCCACATGCCGAAGTGGTATCCGGTCAGCAGAACCGCGGCGAGAAAAAGCATCGCGATCTTGTTCGGCCACAGATGCATGATCCAGAAATAACCGAGCACCGTCGCGGCGGCGATAATCGCCGCCGCGTAGAAGAAATCGCGCGCGCGCAACGGTGCTTCGCCGCGCCACCAGGATGGGGGGGCGGCCTGCGTGTCGCGGGTGCCGACCGGAGTCGAGGTCATGCTCGACCGCCGCTCAGGCGGTTGCCAAGGCCGACTTCACGCGCACGGTGAAGGCGTGGAATTCCGCCATGTAATTGCGCAGGAATTCCGCGGTCTTGTCGTTGGTGACCTCGCCCGTTTCGGTGATCAGGCCCGGCGTGAACTGGATATAGGCCTCGACCGCATTCATCAGCGGCGAATTGCAGAAGCACAACACGCCGCGCAGGCTCTGTTGCGCGATCGCGGTGCCGATCGCGCCCGGCGAAGTGCCGATCACCGCGGACGGCTTGCGCGCGAACGAGTTCGTGCCCCACGGTCGGCTCGCCCAGTCGATCGCGTTCTTCAGGCCGCCCGGGATCGAACGGTTGTATTCCGGCGTCACGAACAACAGCGCGTCGGCCTGCGCGATGCGCTCCTTGAACTCGCGCGCGACCGGCGGATAGTCCGCGTCGTAGTCGTAGCTGTACAGCGGCAGATCTTTGAACGAAATCTCGAACAGCGACAGTCCGGGCGGCGCCACTTTTTCCAGCGCTTTCGCCAGCAAGCGATTGATCGAGTGCTTGGCGAGGCTGCCGACGAAATAACCCACCTTGTAAGTCGTCATGTCACGGTCTCCGGTTGAGGACAGCGCGGACATTCTAGACCTACATCATCACTGAAGCGTGACGCCATGAATCACGACGAAGCGCCATCGCGAGATGGCGCGCCCGGAGGGATTCGAACCCCCGACCAACGGCTTCGGAAGCCGCTACTCTATCCAGCTGAGCTACGGGCGCGTTTTGCCGACTCGATCCTGTACGGCTCATTTTCGCATGGAACCGCGAGCCTGCGCGATATACTCGATGCATCCGGCGAAGGTTTCTGGCATGCAACAGGCGGAACATCCCACAGTCGAGTCAGCGCAGTACACCGCGTTGCTTGCTCGCCTGCTCACCGCGAACCTGCGCGACCTGGTGGTGTGGTTGCGCGCGGACGGCAAGCGCCTGTTCATGTCCGACGCTGTTACCGAGCTGCTTGGCTGGACGCGCGAGGAAGCCTCGGCAATGCCGCCACTGGCGATGGTCGATCCCGCCGACCGGCCGCAGATCCAGCAGGCCTTGGCACGCCTGTTCGCGGAAGGCGGCGAGGCGATTGCCACGTTCCGCGGCTGCCACAAGCACGGCCGCGAAGTCTGGCTGGAAGCGCTCGGCCGGCGCGTGCACGAGGATGCCGCAACCGGCGGCTTGCCCAGCATCATCTACACCGCGCGCGACGTGACCGCGCGCCTGAGCGCCGAACGCGCGCTCGCCGAAAGCCGGCGCCAGTTGCAGACCATCGCCGACAGCATGCCGGCACTGATCGTGCAACTGGACGTGAGCAAGCGCATCGTGTTCGCCAATGCGCACGCCGCCGCGCGATCCAAACGCACGCCGGCGCAGATGCTGGAGACGAGTCTGCGCGATGCATTGGGCGACGGCGCCTACGCCGTCGCGACGCCGCACATCGAGGCCGCGCTGCGCGGTGAGCGCAGCCGTTACGAACGTGAGCTCGACATTGGCGGCGAACTGCGCGTTTACGAATTCCTGTGCCTGCCGGAATCGGATTCCGGTTCCGCGTCGTGCGGCGCCTATCTGTTCGGCTACGACATCACGCATCGCAAGCTGGTGGAAAAGAATCTCAACGAACTCGCGCGCACCGATATGCTCACCGGCCTGTCCAACCGCCGCGATTTCGACGAGAAACTCGAACAGGCGCTGGCGCGGCGCAGTGCGGCGCCGCAAGCCCTCGCGCTGATGTTGATCGACCTGGATCGCTTCAAGGACGTCAACGACACGCTCGGCCACCTGGCCGGCGATACGGTGCTCAAGGCCGTAGCCGCGCGCCTGCGCGAAGCGGTATTCGACATCGATATTCTCGCGCGACTGGGCGGCGACGAATTCGCGATCCTGCTCGGCGACAACGGCGCGGCCAAGTCGGCGGAACTGCTCGCGGCACGCCTGAAAGTCGCGATGTCGCGACCGATTACCATCATCGGCAGCACGGTGGTGGTCACGCTGAGCATCGGCATCGCCTATTGCCGAGGCGAATTATCCGCGCGCGACCTGACCCATCTGGCCGACCACGCGCTATACGCGGCAAAGGAATCCGGGCGCAACACGTTCCGCGCGCTGAGCGCCGAAGCCGCGGGCTGAGCGCAAGCCTCAGATCATTCCGCCGTTGATGCCGATGATTTGACCGTTGACGTAGGCGGCGGCATCCGAACAAAGAAACGCGACAAGCGCGGCAACTTCCTCTGGCGTGCCGGCACGGCCAGCCGGAACGAATTCACGGATTTTTTCCGCATCGAACGCGGCGTTCGCCAGCCGGCCTGCGATGACACCGGGCGCCACGGCATTCGCGGTGATGCCTCGTGAGGCCATCTCGCGCGCCAGCGATTTCACCGCGCCATGCAGCGCGGATTTCGCCGCCGCGTAATTGACCTGGCCGCGATTGCCGAGCTGCGCGGCCACCGACGACACGCAGACGATGCGACCAAAGCGCGACCGCGCCATCGGCAGCAACAAGGGTTGCGCGACGTGGAAGAACCCGTGCAGCGAGACATCGATCACGCGGTGCCATTGTTCTTCGCGCATGCCTGCGAGCGGCGCATCGTCGTGGATGCCGGCGTTGTGCACGAGGATGTCGATGGCGCCGGCTTGCAGGATTTCATCCAATGCCGCGCGCGTCGCATCCGCATTGGTCACATCGAACGTGACAGCCTGCGCGCTGGCGCCGATTTCGTCCGCCACTCCGCGAGCGCGGTCCGCATTCGCGTTCGCGTGAACGTAGACGAAGCAATCTTGCGCGGCGAGCGCGCGGCAGATCGCGCCGCCGATATCGCCGCTGCCGCCAGTAACAAGGGCGCGGCGCGCCAGGGAAGTTGTCGGACTCATGCAGGGATTGTTGCATGGCGGACCCGACGCCACGAGGGCGGCAGCAGGATCAGCGCCAGCAGCAATGCGGACGGCCACAGGACGAGCCGCCACGCGCGCAAATCCGTACCGAATCCGCGCCAGAAAGCCGTCAGCGGGGTGGGCTGCGGACGCGTCCCATAAACATCGCCGAGAATGTACTGCACATCGGCCGCGTCCAGTTCGGAACGCAGGTACTCGGGCGACGGAAACGGCAGCTCCGTGACGGGTGCGGCTGTCCAGATCGTGGTGTCGCCGTGCTTGACGTAGCGCGCCACTCGTTGCGCCTGCGCCGCCAAGTTATCCGCGCGCCAATCGAACCAATGCGCCGCGAGTGGCGTGCCGAGCACGATTGCGCAAGCGAATGCGGGCAATGCCCAACGCGCGAGCCAGCGCAATGCCGGCACAAAGCTCGCCGTGCGCATCAGGCAACCGATATTCGCGAAAGCGGCGACGCCGAGGATTTCCATGTAGCGCGAGATGGGGAACCAAAGCCGAAATTCAGGGCGCATCGCGACGATCGCGAGGATTTCGGCGAGCCCCCACAGCGAAACGCCGAGC
Source organism: Rudaea sp. (assembly GCA_035473575.1). Classification (GTDB taxonomy): domain Bacteria; phylum Pseudomonadota; class Gammaproteobacteria; order Xanthomonadales; family Rhodanobacteraceae; genus Rudaea. The sequence continues at coordinate 7,535 of DATIOA010000103.1, forward strand.
AAGGCGAGTGCGCAAGGATCGGATATGCGGCCGCGCAGATGGGAATATCCCAGCGCCAGCGTGGGCGTCCACACGAGCATGGCCAGCGCGATTTGCAGCGATTGCAATGCTCCGATCGCCGCATGGCCCGTGATGTGCCACGTCAGCGACATGCCGATGACGACGCAAGCGCCGAGCGCCATAGCGAATAAGAACGCGGCGATGGTTCGCAAGTCGCCGCGTTGCCAGCGTACCGCCACGACGAACAAGCCGATCGCCGCGGCGAAAAATCCGCTGCCCATCGATACATCGGCAAGCAACGCCAGCGCGGCCAATGCGATCGTTCCCGGGACGACACGCCGTGCACGCGTGGCGACGACAATCGTGAAAATGCTGAATCCGGCGAGCAGAAAATAGGAGCTGGCGAAGCCCATGCCGATGTTTTCCCAATCGTAGGGAATCGTCGCGAATGCCGCTGCCGCGAAGACGAACAAACGCGGCGCGCGCGAAAAGACCGGCAATGCGAGCACGATCAGCAGCGCCGCCAGCGCGGCACGCAGTACCTGATTCAGCGCACAAACCAGCGTGTTGTCGAATTGTAGATCGTTTGCAGAAAGCAGCCCCCATTCGAGCAATCGCGACGGCGCCAGCACATGCTCGTTGTGCGTCGCCAGCAATACGCCCGGCTGAAACGTGTGCGCAAGCAGCGGCCGTGCAATCTGGTCGATTACGGCAGGCCACTCATCGTGGAACGGCAGCGGTGTTGCCATGTACAGGGCAAGGCTCAGCCGCACCGTGGTGATAACCACGAACAGCGCGAGCCCGATTCGCCGACGTTGCGGCAGTGCGTTCACGCGTAGCGCCCAGCGGGCGCAGATGTCATCACCGCCGCGCGACCCTCGGCAAGCACGATATTTTCGTGTTCGATGCGAAACGCGTATTGCATTGCTTCGGCACCGGCCAGCAGGCATTGCGCGTGGATGTCGAGATAGCCGGCCAAGCCGTCGATGCGCACGGCGTGCAGTTTTACTTCGCGCAGGGATACGAGCAAGCCCGGCGCGGCAGCCCGGCCTTCGCACTGTGCCAGCAAGCCGCCATGCACGGCCATCGCCTGCGCACCGTATTCGCACAGGTTCAGCGCATGCAGGCGGCCGTCCGCGCGCAGGGGATTCGCCGCATCGCGGTGCGAGCCAGCGCGTGCGTGGATGCCTGCTTCATCCCATGCGACCACGGCGTCGAGCAGGCACATCGCGTCGCGATGCGGGATCAGGTGTTGCCAGAGCGCCTTATCCAACATCGCGATCATGTTTCATTGGAATCAGCGCGCATCGCCATCTGCGTGGACAGGATGAAATGGAACGCGACGCCGAGCGCCACGGTCGCGCCGATTGCGCGCAGCACCGGCACGGCGGACGTAGCCAGCAAACCGAAGACGAGTACCGCGGCGGCGACGCAGACGAGCGTCGCGTGCAGGGTGCGGCGTGCTTCGCCGGCATCGGCGACGGGGCGCTCGAAGAACAGCGCATAGTGCAGGCCGAGCCCGGCGGCGAGCGTGACCGCGACCAGGTGGAACAGGTTCAGCGGCACGCCGCAGGCGCGCAGAATCGCGATCGCGAGCAGGGTCGCCAGCGACATCGGCGCGAGCACGTGCCAGGCACGATCCGCATCGCGAAAAGCGAGGCCGACGGCGAGCACCAGCAGCACGAAGGCCATGCCGAGCGCTTGCAGGATGCGCGTGCGGTACTGCGCGACGAGGGTTTCGGATGCGGATTTCAGGTCCAGCAGGCGTACCGCTGCGCCGGTTTGCGCCGCGATACCGGCGAGCATAGGCGGATCGTGCACGCCATCGAGCGGCGCCAGTCCATACCATCTGCCATCGCGTTCGACCAACATCGCGGAAAGTCGCGCACCGAACGGCGAGCGCTCGAACATTTGCGGCGTGAGCGGCGGCAGCGCACGCGCGGTTTCCACATCATCGACGAAGGGTGCGAACAGGCCGGGCTGGAACGGCAGGTCCTTGAGCGCTGCGTCCAGCGCGGCAGTCAATGTCGCGCGGTCCGGCAATCTGGCCTGTCGTTCGCGTTGCGTTTCCAGGCTCGGTAACCAGCGCGACGGCAATTCCACGTCATCGACCGCCTGTGCGGAAATCCACTGGTCCGCTTGTGCGGAAATGCGTTCGGACAGTTGCAGTACGCCATCGGCGCTATCTGCATGCAACACGAGCAGATAACGCACATCCGGCGCGCCAAGCGCGGTGCGCAGCTCGCCTTCACGCGCGAGTTCGGCCGGGGGCGCAGGCGCGAGCGCGGCAAGGTCGTTCTGCCACAGCGGCGCGGGCGCGAACCAAAGCGCGAGCAAACCCAGCGCGAGGGCGATCCACGGCAGCGCACGCGGCCTCGGCATGGCAGCAAGCCAGCGTTGCGCGCGCTGCATCATCGGTGAGGCGGCAACATCACGGAATTTTTCCGGCAACAACGGCGGCAACAGCCAGCGCGTGGCCGCGCCGGCCACGAGCAAGGCGACGATGGTGAACACGGCGAGTTGTTGCAGGCCGGGCACGCCGGAGACGAGAAACGCGAGGTAGGCGATGCAGGCCGAAACGATGGCCAGGCGCAGCAACGGCCACACCCCGCGCACGCCGTCGGCGCTGTCGCTGCCCGTGCGGCGATGGCTGAACACGCGGATCGGATATTCCTGGGCGACGCCGAGCAGGGTGAAACCGAATGCGAGCGTGATGCCGTGCACGCTGCCGAAGACCAGGATGATGGCGGCGAGCCCGACCAGTGCGCCGCTGGCCAGCGGCAGGGCGACGAGGGCGAGGATGCTCGCGTTGCGATAAGCAAGCAGCAGCAGGAGCGCGAATCCCGCCGTGCCGATCGCGCTCAGGCGTTCGGCTTCGGCGCGCGTCGACGCCGCGATCTGCGCACCGATGTAGCCCGGTCCACTGATTTCCAGTCGCGCGCTCGCCGCGCCCGGCAACTTCGAAAATGCCATGCGTACGGCGGCGATCGCTTCGCCTTGTGCGGCGGTATCCAGCCCCGAAGCGCGCGTCGCCACAACGAGCAAGGCTTCGCCGCGCGGCGAAAACCAGACGCCATCGCGCAACGCCGGCGCGTGGCGTGGCGTCCAGCGCTGTGCGAGGAGAAGCGTTTCCAGGGTCGGATCGCGGGGCAGGATGTCATCCAGCGCGCTCGCGGCCGGCGAGCCCAGGTCCTGCAGGCGTTCTTCGAGTTGCTCGCGCAAAAATGTCTCGTCGAATCGCGCATGGTCCAATGTCGGCGACAGCAAATAGCGGTAACTCAACAGTTTGGGATCGAGCCGCGCGACGGATTCGTCGCCATTCAGGACTTGCGTGAAACGTGCGTCGGCGCGCAGCGCCTGGGCGAGCGCTTCGCTCACCGCCGCAAGTTTGTCGTTAGTCGCACCCGCAATCGCCATCAGCAGCAGGCGCGAGGCAGGACCGTCGCCGATTTCGTCCATCAGGACTTTCTGATCCGCATTTTGCGGCGGCGGCAGGAAACTGCGCAGATCGTTGCCAACCACGAGTGTGCGCTGCACCGCGAAAGCGGCGAGTACCAGCACCAGCCACCACAGCACGATGCCGGCGAGGCGGCCATGTCCGCTCATGGCGCGTGGCACATGGCGGCAAGCGCCGCCGTCGTGGGCGCTTGCGGCAGTTGCGCCGCCGCCAGCGGGCCGAGCAGCATCACGCTGGCATCGCCGTTCGCTTGTTGCAAGGTGAAGCAGCGCGGTTCGCTGCCGGCGCCGTCGATGACGAATTCCCGCAGATGCGCAGACAACGCCGCATCGCGCGGTGTCAGGGTCAGCGTCCAAGCATCGGCGTTGTCCACGAGCGAAAGGGTATACAACGCCGACAGCGCGGCCGCATCGCCCCCCAACAGGGCGGAAAATCCGCCCATGAGTGCCTTGAGTTCCGGCGCACGCTCGAGATCGAAATGTTTGGGCGCGCGATCCGCGCGCGTCACCGCGACGCTGTCGCCGGATATCGTCGTGGATTCGCGATACGGCACATCCACGCGCTTGCCGAGCAAGCCCGCGCCACCGTACTCGAGTTCGCCGCGCAGGATCAACGGACGCGTGAGCTGATGCACGAATCGCACCTCGGTGTACGCGGTCGACGCCGGCACCGGGCGTTTGAGGCGCGCGATCAGCGCGGCGGCGTCAGGCGGCGGTGTCGCTGCCAGCAGCAGTGCCGGCAGAAGAATCCCAAAAGTCATAAAAGTTGAACCAGTTGTAAGGATCCAGGCGCACGTAGTATTCCAGACGCGCGGCGAAACGTTGCGTGAGTTCGGCGAGTTTCGCCTGCCGCTCGGCGCGCGGAATAGGCTGTCCCACGCTGAAATTCTCGAAAAACACCTCGTAACGGTTGCCGCCGCGATAGAGGCCGAAGGCGAGCACGACAGGCAATTCCAGTACGGCGGCAATGAGATGGGGTGCGACCGGAAATTGCGCCGATTCCACGAAGAATTGCGCCGCCCGGGTCGCCTCGCCAGGGCGAGCGCGGTCGCCGAGCAGGCCGACCAGTGCGCCTTCGCCTACGGCGTCGCGGATCGCGAGCACCGCGGCGTTGCCGTCGCCACCGGCGTCGATGACCATGTCCGCCACATCCGGATTGAGCGCGTGCAGCAACTCGGTCAGGGCCGGCGTCTGGCCGCGATCCATCAGCATGCGCACTTTCAGATCGGGCCGCGCCTCGGCCAGCACGCGCAGCGCCTCGAAGCTGCCGATATGCGCGCCGAGCAGGATTGCGCCACGGCCCGGCGCGAGCTGCGCTTCGAGCTGGTCGAGACCGCGCACGGCGATCGCGAAACCACGCGTGGACCGCGCCAGCAGGAACACGCGGTCGAGGATGGTCGCCGCGTAGCAATGGATGTGTTTGAGCACATCCCAGGTGCGTGCCGGACGTCCGAGTGCGCGGGTAAGGAAAGCACGTGAGGCGCGGCGTTCCGGACCGCGGCGGAAAAAAAAGTACAGCGTGATCGGATACAGCAGCGCGCGCGCCGCGGGCCGGCCCAGGCGCAAGCCGATGCTGCGGATCAGCCACAACGCAAAGCGGCCTCCGCCCTCGCGGCGTTCACTCCAGTGCGCACTCATGACGCCAGTTCCAGCGTGCCGTTCACAATGAATTCCTGCCCGCGGCGAATGGAAAACTTCGCACTCGCGCCGCAGCGCTCGATGCGCAATTCGGCGATCTCGTCCGGCCGCAGCGGGCGCAGGAATTTCACTTGCGGCAATCCCGCCACTTCCACGTCGAACGCACGCCGCGTCGCTGCGGCGACGCGTTCGAGCAGCACGACGCCGGGCACGATCGGCGCGTCGGGGAAATGCCCCGGCAGCGCCGGATGCGATGCGGCAATGTGGAAATGTTCGCAAATCGAGTCGGTCATGGCGCGCGTTCGGCAAGCAATGCCGGCCAATGCCGGATCAGCGCGGCAAGGAAGGCGAACAGTCCCCGCCGTGGCACCTGCGGCAGCAAATGCGGGCGCAGGAAAAATTCGCCGAGGAAAAGCGCGGCGACAGCCAGCGGCAGGACGATCCATCCGAATGCGCGCGGCGACGGCAGCCAGGCCGCGTTCGCGAAAATTCCATGCACATGCAGGGCAAGCAGCGCCGCGCAGGCGGCCAGCGCGAATTGCCATACGGCCCAGATCGCGGTGAGCCGGCGTGCATACGCCGCGACCGCGGCGTCTTCCAGCCACTGCGGCCCGTCGATGGCGGCAATGGCGCGTGCGATCAGCGGCGTGCATCCTGCGCGCAACGTGCGTGCGAACAGCCAGCCAACCAGCGCGGCGATCAACGCGGGCAGCGCGTCGAGCGCGCCGCGCAGGTTCTTGCCGCCGAAAAAATGTCCGAGCAATGCCAGCGCCACGACGGCCACCCACACAAGGGCGCGTTTCATCGATCAGCCCACGCGATGTGCCTGCACATGCGCGCTCAACTCGCGCAGGCTGGAGAAAATCCGCTTGTTGTCGGGATTGTCCGAACGCAGCGAGAAGCCA
>DATIOA010000104.1:0-5409 GCA_035473575.1 Rudaea sp.
CTGCTGAACGTCCTGGCGAAGATTCCCAAGCTCAACGTGGCGGCACGCACCTCGGTGTTCGAGTTCAAAGGCAAGGGCGGCGACGTGCGCGAGATCGGCCGCAAGCTTGGCGTTTCGTACATCGTCGAAGGCAGCGTGCGCCGTGAGGGCGAGCAGGTGCGCGTGACTGCCCAGTTGATCCGTGTTGCAGATGGCTTTCATATCTGGTCCGACAGTTACGACCGCGAATTGAAAAGCGTGTTTGCGCTGCAGGACGACATCGCGCGCCATATCGGTGAACAGTTGCAGCTCAAGCTCGGTGTCGGCGAATTGCCGGCCGCGCGCACCGCCATCGATCCGGCCGCGTACGACGAGTACCTCAAGGGTCGTGCTTTGTTGCGGGCGCGCAAGGACCTGCCGACCGCGGTCGAACACCTCAAGGCGGCGGTCGCCAAGGCGCCGGGGTTCGCAGCGGGGTGGTCGATGCTGTCGCTGACCTGCGAAGTGAGTTTCTGGTACAAGCGGATGACGCCCGCGGAGCAGGCCGGAATGCTCGCCTGCGAAGCCGATGCGGCCGTGCACGCTGCCACGCTCGATCCGAATGCGGCCGTGACCGAACATGCGCTCGCCAATGTTGCGCGCTCGCAGTTCAAGTACGCGCTGGCCGAACAGCATTACCTGCGCGCGATGCAGATTGACCCTGGCTATCCAGACGTGCGCGAGGATTACTCCGAAGTGCTGTTCGAGGTCGGCCGCATGGAGGATTCGGCGCGTGCGGCACGCCAGTTGGTGACCCTGGATCCCTACTTCGGTGTCGGTTGGAACCGCGTGCGCTCGGCTGCCGTCGCGCTCGACAGGCGCGCGGAGGTCGAAGAGGCGGCGCGGCAGATGCTCAACATTGCGCCGGGTGTTTTCAGCAAGATCGTGATGCTCGACTACGCGCTCAGTTATGGACGCGCCGATGAAGCGCGCGCCGCGTTGGCGCAGTTCCAGGCGCGCTGGCCGAAGGACGCGGAATTCGCGCAAACCTTGCTGCCGTGGGCATTGGGCGATCCAGGGGTCGACGCGAACAGCGTCAGCGCAGCGATCGCGGCTGCACCGCCCGGCGAAGCCAACTATTACCTCATCGCACGCCGCGATGTAGACGGCTACAACGCTTATACCCAGACCCTCGGCGCGATTCTCCAAGCCTACTATTTCGCCAATCTCTACAGCAGCAAACCCGCGGGCCAGGCGATGCTGCGCGATCCGCGCGTCAAGGCCAAGCTGGTCGAATACGGCTTCGTCGCCTACTGGCGCGAGAAGGGCTGGCCGGCCGGATGCCGGCCCTTGGGCGACAGCGATTTCGAATGCGGAGTCGACGCGCAGGGCGCGGGCAAATCATGAATCTGATTGCGGAACTGCGCCGTCGCAACGTGCCGCGCGCGGCGATCTTGTACGCGGGCGTGGTGTGGGCGCTGGCGCAGGGTATCTCGCAACTGAGTCCCGCGGTCGGATTGCCGGACTGGAGCACGCGCTGGTTTCTGATTGCCGCGGCGATCGGCTTGCCGTTCTGGATCGCGTTCGCATGGTTCTACGAATTCACTCCGCAAGGCTTGCGCCGCGAGAGTGAAGTCGCCGACGATGCGCCGAGCCGGCATTCGACCGCGCGCAAGCTGGATTTCGCCATCATCGCGGTGCTCGCCATTGCGGTGGTGCTGTTGCTGACCGATCGATTCGTGTCGCATCCGTCCGCCACGGCCGGTAGCGGCGTGGTCGCCACGATTCCGCAGATGTCCGTCGCCGTGCTGCCGCTCGATAACCAGAGCGGCGACAAGGGTCAGCAATTTTTTTCCGATGGCCTGTCGGAAGACCTGATCAACGCGCTGTCGCAGTTTGCGGGCCTCAAGGTGATCAGCCGCAATTCCGCGTTCCAGTTCCGCGATTCGAAGCTGTCGAGCGCGGCGATCGGGCAGGCGCTGGGCGTGGCGCATCTGCTCGAAGGCAGTGTGCGGATACTGGGCAGCGAAGTTCGAATCAGCGCGGAACTGGTCAACGCGGCGGATGGCAGCACGCTCTGGTCGGAGAATTACGACCGACCCTTCAAGGACCTGTTCGCATTGCAGGACGACATCACCCGGGCCGTGGCCGCGGCGCTCAAGGCCCGGCTGCTCGGCAGCAGCGGCACCCGCGCGCGCAGCGATCGGCCGCCCAGCGGCAGCCTCGATGCGTGGAACGCGTATTCGCGTGGACGCTTTTTCGCCCGCTCGCCCAGCCCAGAAAATGGGCGCACGTCGATAGAATTTTTCGAACAGGCTGTCGCACTCGACCCGCGCTATGCGCGGGCATACGCGGAATTGTCGCTGGCGTGGGCGCGCCTTGGCGCGACTTTCCTCGGTGGCGACGAACAGCGGCAGGCCTTTGCCAAGGCCCGCGTCGCGGTCGCCCAGGCATTGCAAATCGATCCTGACCAGGCCGCCGCGCATGCCGCGCGCGGTTGGTTGCTGTTCTGGGCGGACTTAGATTGGAAGGGCGCGGAAGCCGAATACCGGCGCGCGCTGGAACTGGCGCCGGGCGATGCTGTTGCGCAATTCGCGTTGAGCGGAATATTCAGCACGCTCGGCCGCGTGCAGCAGGCGATTCCGCTCATGCGCCAGGCCATTGCCGGCGATCCGCGCAATGGCGCCGACTGGTACTGGTTGGGTTGGAGCCTTGTCGCGGTCGGTCAACTGGACGAAGCCGAGCAGGCTGCACGCCGGGCTGTCGAACTCTTCCCGGGCGGTGCGTTTTTTCCCACCGGTCTCGTCATCGTGCAGATCGTGCGCGGCGAGGACGAGGCCGCGCTGGCCTCTGCGCAGCTCGAGCCACCCAGTGGCACCTGGCGCGATGTCGCACTCGCTTTTGCATTGCAGCGCGGCCACGATCCGGCGGCAGCCGATGCCGCGTTGCGCAAGTTAATCGCGGAGCAATCGGATGCGTCGTCGTACCAGATCGCCGAGGTATATGCGCTGCGCGACGACGCGGACAACACATTCGCGTGGCTTGATCGTGCCTGGGCCAATCGCGATCCGGGCATCAGTCGCCTGCTCGCTGACCCCTTCATTCTGCGTTTCCAGCACGATCCGCGCTTCGCCGCCTTCTGCACAAAAGTCGGACTGCCGACCACCACCGACGCGCAGGCGATGCCGTGACCGACATCTTCATCCGCCTCAAGCAACGCAAGCTGGTGCAGTGGTCACTGGCTTACATTGCCGCTTCGTTCGCATTGATCCAGGTTCTCGACGTTGTCGCGCAGCGCTTCGGCTGGCCGGATGCGCTCGAACGCGTGTTGATCCTCGCGCTGGCGATGGGCTTCTTCGTTGTCCTCGTGCTCGCCTGGTACCACGGCGAACGGGGCGCACAAAAGGTCAGCAGCACGGAACTCGTGATACTCGCGCTGCTGCTGGCGATCGGCGGCGGTTTGCTGTGGCGAATGACGCCGGCTCCGCAGAAGTCAACCGTGGTCGATGCCGTGAAACCGGCGGTGGAGCCAACCGCTTCGGTCTCGGCCAAATCCATCGCCGTACTGCCGTTCGAGAATCTGTCCGGCAACAAGGACAACGTGTTCTTTTCCGATGGCCTGTCCGAGGAAATCCTCAACTCGCTGGCGCGTATCGACGGCTTGCGTGTGATCGGTCGCACGTCGTCGTTCCAGTTCAAGGGCAAGGATGTGGATTCGCGCACAATCGGCGGGCGCCTTGGCGTGGCCAACCTGCTGGAAGGCAGCGTGCGGCGTGAGGGCGAGCAGGCGCGCGTGACCGCGCAGTTGATCCGCGCGTCCGACGGCACCCAGCTGTGGTCGCAGACCTACGATCGCACCGTCAAGGATAGCCTAGCCGTGCAACTGGATATCGCCGAGCAGGTAGCCGGCGTACTCAACGTAGTGCTGGATGACAAGCAGCGTGCGCACATGCGCGCGGCCGGCGTGAAAAACGTGGATGCCTTCATCGCCTACCAGAAGGGCTGGAAGCTCTACATCGACGCGCATCGCGACCCCGGAGTCGACCTGATCGATGGTCTGCGCCAGGCCAATGTGGAATTCGACAAGGCGATCGCGCTGGATCCTGACTTCTCGTTTGCCTATTTCGCCGAAGCGGATCTTTACGAACACACGCTGATGGCCGACGGCCGCAACCACGACGAACTCCTCGATGCCCAACGTGCTGCCCTACGCACGCTGGAACGCGCCGCCGCCACCAGCCCTGATCCGCAGCAGCGCGATCTGGCTCTGGCCGAGCGGCAACTGCTGAGTGACGACTGGCATGGTCTGGCCGATCGCATTGAAACCGCACTCAAGCAACCCGGTTGCAGCGCACCGAACTGGATGCCGGTATTTGCCAGTGCGTTTGGCTATGGCGACCTCATCGAGAATCTCGGCGCGCGCGTCAATGTTTGCGACCCGCTGAACGGCATCAACTACCGCACGCGCGTGTCCGTGGCATTGGCTACTGGGCATCCTCAGCGCGCGTTGGCTGTGTTGGCCATGGCGGAGAAGGCGTTAAGGACGGGCCCTGTTCCGACGACATCTCAAGCCATAGCGCTGACCATGTTGGGGCGGATCGGGGAAGCGCAGACCACGCTGGCCTCGATGGAACCGCGCGGCGAAGGTTACTACATCGCGCAACTGATCGTGGGCAAGGCAGCTGGCGAGGATCCAGCAAAGCTCCACGCCAGTCTGGAGAATGTGGACCGCAAAAGCTTGAAGTTTCAAGGGTGGGACATCACCGAAACGGTAGCAGCAGCGTTGTCCGGCAACCGTACCGAAGCCAACCGCCGCGCCGCTGCGCTGGATGCGCGACCGGCGGGCGGGTTGCTGCTTGCCATCGTGGCCACCGAGTGTCATTGCGGCGCACCCTTCGACCTCGATGCCACGCCAAACTTCAAGGCGAGATTGGCCGGGTCCGGATTGCGGTGGCCACCGCCACGAACCATTGCATATCCCAATTTACCCGTGGACCCGAAGCCATGATTCTGCGCCGCATCGCCGCACGTTTCCGGTGGCAGGACTGGACGGACGTCGTCGTCGAGCTGGTGATCGTCGTGCTCGGCGTGTTCATCGGCCCACAAGCACAGGAGTGGGCCACGGCGCCGAGGATTCGCACTTGCAGGGCGTCCGGAACGGCGATGGGACGATGCCGCCATGACTGACTTCTTCGCCCGCCTCAAGCAACGAAAACTGGTGCAATGGGCGCTGGCTTACGTGGCGTTCGCGTTCGCCATGATCCAGGTTCTCGATGTGGTCGCGCAGCGCTTTAGCTGGCCGGATCGACTCGAAAAAGTGTTGATCCTCGCGCTGGGCGTCGGATTTTTCGTGACGCTGGTTCTTGCCTGGTATCACGGCGAACGTGGTGCGCAGAAGGTGAGCAGCACGGAGCTCGTGATCCTTGCCTTGCTGCTCGCCATCGGTGGCGG
>DATIOA010000105.1:0-1883 GCA_035473575.1 Rudaea sp.
ACCACTGGCTGATCCTGCACGGCCGCTACGTGTGCAAGGCGCGCAAGCCGGATTGCCCGAACTGCGTCATCCGCGACCTTTGCGAGTACAAGCGCAAGACGCGGTGAAAAAAAGCGGGCGCCGCAGCGCCCGCAACCCTGACCGAGGAGAGCACTCGATCGTCAGAACGCGATTTCCGCCCACACGCCGATTTCGTTGCTCTTGGTCGTGTTGACGGCGTCGGCGAGTTTTTCATGCTTGAACACCGCGGCCAGGCGCACGCCCTTGCGCGCGATCCATTCCACACCAGCGTTGTAATAGGTGTCCTTGAGCTGCGGATTGATGTCCTTGCTCTGGTTGGCGTGGTCGTAGCGTGCGAAGACGGAGTATTCCGGCGTGAATTTGTACTGACCCCAGGCCGAGTAGCCGTCTGCCGAATCCTTCGGTCCGGTGGTCAGCACATTGTTCCAGTTGTCCTGGCGGAAATATTCGGCGCCCAGGCGCAGTTGCGGATTGACGTAGGCGGCGACGAAGTCGAGACGATTCGCCGTGCGCGTCGATCCGGCCGGAAGACTTGCTGTGTCCTTGCCCAGTTCGCCGCTGTAGCCGCCGACAGCGAAAGTCATGCCCGGCAGCGGGGTGATGCCGAAGCGACCTTCGACGTCAACGCTATTGCTGCGCGTCGGATTCTTGTAACCGGCGCCGTTGACCACGGCGACATTGTAGTTCCACATATTGTCGCCGCTGCCGAACGCGTGCAGGCCCCAATCGGACGAAGTGCCGTATTTCAGGCGGTCGGTCAGGGTGTTCTCGATATAACGCAGGTTGTACAGGCCTTCGACGAAGGGAATCCACGGCATGTCGTCGGCGCCGGCGCGCACTTTGAACGCGTCGCTGAAGTTCGCCTGCACCCAGGCTTTCTTCACGAACAACTGGGTCTCGCCGCTGCTCGCGGTGTAGTTGAAGTCGGTGGTGATGCCGGCGGACCAGAAATCGTCGAACTTGTGGTCGACAATGAGATAAAAGCGCTTCACGTCCAGGCCAGTGCCGGCGTTCGCCGTATCACTATTGTTCTTGGTCTGGTCCAGGTTGGTGAAATCGATGTAGGCCTTGCCGCTCAGCGTGGTGTCGGTCATGGCATCGGCATGGGCGGCCGCCGAAGCGGCAATCAGTACCGCGGCGAGCGCGGCGGCAATCGGGGTATGGCGCATGATCGTGTGACTCCTGCAATCGGGTATGTAATGGATTTGTTCGCGCGAACCACTGCGGCAGACCGAAGTCGGTATCAGCGCAGGTGCGAAGTATCCGCAGCGATTGCTACAGTTCGGCGCAAGGCCGGTTACGGGATTGTGACACGCTCGGCGGGAGCGACGCCGGACGCTTTCGGAGAACCGGATATCAAGGCGCGATCTTGCGCTTGAGCGCACGCGCAACCGCCGGCGGCAAACTCGGCAACGCACGCAGCATCCACGGCAGGACGCGGCGCTTGGCGCCGCCAAGCGATTCGGGCACCAGCGCCTCGATCAGATGCGGCCCGGGATGGGCCAGCGCATATTCGAGCGCCTTGCACAAATCCTCCGCCGTATCCACACGCACCGCGTGCACGCCCATGCCCTGCGCGAGCCGGGCGAAATCCAGCACCGGCTTGCGCAGATCCAGCTGCGATAGCGCCTTCGGTCCGATCCGGTCCGCGCCGACGCGTTCGAGTTCCACGTTGAGAACGGAATACGAGGCGTTGTTGAAAATGACCGTGGTGACGTCGAGCTTCTCGCGCGCCATCGTCCACAGCGACTGGATCGTGTACATGCCGGCCCCGTCGCCGGAGAGGCAGAGCGTCTTCACATCCGGCCGCGCGACCGCCGCGCCGACCGCCACCGGCATGCCCTGCCCGATCGCGCCGCCGG
>DATIOA010000106.1:0-38667 GCA_035473575.1 Rudaea sp.
AGTGGTCAAGGCAGAGATTCCCGATGTGCGCACGCTCAATGCCGAAGTCGATCCGGAGCTCGAGCGCATCCTCGCCAAGATGGTCGCCAAGGATCCCGCCGAGCGTTACCAGAGCTGCCAGGATCTCGTCGCCGACCTCGCCAAGCATCCGCTGGTTGCCAAGGGCGGGCCGATCACCCTGCAGACGAAAATGTCGACCGCCGCCGCGACCATGATCGGGCAGAAGACGCCGGTGTCCGGCCAGCGTCCGCTGCCATCGACCTCGCCGACGCCGCAGCCCTTGCCGGTCAGCCGGCCGACGACTCCCGCCGGCGCGCAACCGGTGATGGGTGCGCACCAACCCGTATTGCAACCGCAGACGGCAAAATCCTCGCCGATATTGCCGCTGGCGATTGCCGCGATCCTGATCCTTGGATTGGCCGGTGGTGCGTGGGCATTCCGCGACCGCATTCCGGTTTTGCAGCAGTTCCTCGGCGCAAGCGCGACGACCGCGCAAACACCGCCCCTGGCGATGCAGACTCCGGCGCCAACGCCTGCGCCAGCCGTGCAGACTACGCCGGCCAATCTGGCGTCTGCGCAGCCAACAGCCGCTTCCGAACCACCTCCGGCAACTGATCCGCGCTATGCCGAGACGACGTCTTCGAATGCGTCGACGGCGATTCCGCCGACCCCGGCACCGCAGGCCAACCCGCCCGCCACGCCGACGCAGCAAGCCGTGGCCGTCGCCACGACCGCGCAAACTTCGGCGCCGCCAGTGCAGGTGGCGACCGCCGCTGAGCCACCCAAGGTCATGGCGCCGCCCAAACCGCATGTGCCGGTCGTGGTCGTGCTCGCCAGCGGCGACGAGGCGATATCCGGCCCGGCGGAAGCGGCGATCGAGCGTACGCTGGAGCGCAAGGGCTATCGCGTCAGCGATCAGGATTCGATGCCACGTTTGGGCAATCTGCTCGGCGGCGAACGCCCGCGTTTCGTTGAGGCGTTGCGCCTGCTGCGCGGCCATGCCGATGCGGTGGTGTTCGTGCACGCGCGCAAGGTCGGTACGCAGGAACTGAGCTATTACGGCCAGAGTTCGACCTTGTACACCGCCCAACTCGCCGTGCGCGCCTATGCGGTCGAACAGGCCCGGCCGCTGGGTCCGCCGTGGGACGAACAGGTGAACTTCACCAGCTTGAACGCCAGCGAAAAAGCCAAGGAAGCGGTCGAGCCGATGCTCGAACGCGTCAGCGAACGGCTGGTGGATTACCGGCCGAAAGGGCGCCGCGAATAGCTGCTGGCGCCGACGCGCGTCACGGCAAATCACGCGGCGCATTCGCGCGTCCGAGCAGCTTCTGCGCGTAAGTGTAGCCCGCGTCGATCGCGCGTTCGTAGGCTTTCCAGTCGAGCAGTTCGACGTCGCTCAGCGGCGGCGTCAGCAACAGGCTCGTGTGTGCGCGCCGTTCCAGGCTCGCGGCTTCCGCATTGACCATGCCCGAGCGCAACAGGATGCTGAGGATGCCCGGCCGCCGGTGGCGATGGAACCAGCGCTGCCAAAGCAGCTTCCACCATGGCGGCAGGGCGAACTCCTCGACTTCGGCGTGCAGCACGTCGTCGGCGCCGATATCCACCGCGATGATCTCCGCCACGCCTTGCGCGCGCATCGCTTCCACCGGCAGGTTGTCCATCACCGCACCATCGACGAACACCTCGCCGCGATGGAACACCGGCGGCAGCACGCCCGGAATCGCGCAGCTCGCGCGCAGCCAGAACCACAGCGGCCCGGCGCGGTGGGTTTCGGCACGGCCGGCGGTGAGGTTGGACGTGATGCAGTAGTAGGGCAAGGCGAGATCGGTGATGTCGCTCGGCCCGAACGCTTCGCGCAGCAGGCGTGAGACGCGACGACCGGCAACGAGCGCAACGAACGGCAGCGTGTAGTCGCTCAGCGGCTTGCCGACCACGAAGGCGCGGTAGTAGTTGTCGAACATCTCCTCGTTCGTCCAGTCCGCAGCGACGCCCGCACCGATGATCGCGCCGATCGAGGTGCCGCCGACGCAGTCGATCTGCACACCCGCTTCGCGCAACGCGCGCACCACGCCGATGTGGGCGAAGCCGCGCGCGCCGCCGCCGGAAAGCACCAGGCCGATACTGCGCCCGGTCAACAGGCGCGCCACGCGTTCGATGTCCGCATCGCCGCGCACATGATGATGGGCGACGCCCGGCACGACATCCAGCCAACGCCGCGCCGCGTCGGGCGCTATCGTGCCGTCGCGGTGCAGCAGCACCAGGTGGCGCGGACGGTGCAGCGCGCATTCGGCGTCGATGCTGCATTTCTCCGGCCAGATGCTGGCCGTCTGCGTCGCATTCGCCACGAGCAACAGGCAATCGGATTGGCGCACGCACAGATCACGCCATTCGCGATCGTCGCCGTCGCCCAGGTAAAGCACGAAGCGCACGCGTGCCTCGAGCGCGCTGAACCAGGTGCTGGTCTGCCCGCGCGCCGTGTTGGCGTCGATCAGCGTGCAGTCGCCATAGCGCATCAGCGCTTCGCGCAGGCGTTGCGCGAAATCGCGCGCGTCCACGTCCTTGTCGTGGGCGAGTACCGCGAAGGTTCGCGACGAAGACAGGCTTGCGCCCTCGCGCCGCGCGACCAGGCGCTTGACCGCCAGGCGCGCGCTGACCAGCATGGCCTGCGGATGCCGGGCCACGAGTTTGTCGAAGCCACTGCGCGACAGGCGCAGCAATTCCGAATCGCGCAGTGCGCGCACCGTTGCCGAGCGTGGCGCATCGACGATGAGGCCAAGTTCGCCCACGGTCTCGCCGGCCGCGACCACGCCGTCGAGCTGGAAGCCACCGTCCTGCGTAGGCTTGAACGCACCGAGACTGCCGGATTTGAGCACGCACAGCGCATCGGACGGATCGCCGTATTCGAACAAGGTGGCGCCGCCGGGCAGGGCGAACCATTCCAGTTCCTGGGCGAGTTCGTCCAGCGTCGCCGCATCCAGATGGCGGAACAGTTCCAGCCCGCGCAGCAGGCGGTGCGCATCGTAGGAATCGTGGGAGTTGGCTTCGCTCATCGCGCCAGATGCTAGCGCGAAATCCGCGTGTGCGGCTTGATTTTTCCGTTTCCACACGCCAGTTTGTGCGCATGCCCGCCAATCCCCTGCTCGACGATTCCACCCTGCCGCGCTTCGGCGCGATCGAACCCGAACACGTACGCCCGGCCGTGGATGCCATGCTGGCCGACTATCGCGCGCGCATCGACGCCTTGATCGCCGACCCCGCGCCGCGCACCTTCGCCAATACGATGTTGCCGCAAGAGGCCCTGGAACATCGTTCCGAACGCGTGTGGTCGCCCGTGTCGCACCTGCACGCGGTGAAGGATTCGGACGCCTTGCGCGCGGTATTCGCGCCGGCGGAGGAAGCGCTCAGCGATTTCGGTGCGGAGCTGGGTCAGAACCGCGAGCTGTACGCGGCGGTCAAGGCCGTCGCCGACGGGGCGGGATTTTCTGCGTTGCCGCGCGCAGCCAAGACATTGGTCGAACACAGCCTGCGCGACTTCCGTCTGTCCGGCGTGGCGCTGGAGGAACCGGCACGCTCGCGCTTTCGCGACATCAGCAATGCGCTGACGCGCCTCGCCACCGAATTCGAGGAAGCCGTGCTCGATGCGACGCAGGCGTGGACGGAAAAAGTCGGTGCCGACGCACTCGCCGGCCTGCCCGAAACCGATCGCGCCTTGATGCGCGAGGCTGCCCGCGAAGCGGGAAGCGACGGCTATCTGGTCACGCTCAAACCGCCGAGCGTGCAAGCGGTGCTGACTTATGCCGACGACCGCGCTTTGCGCGAGCGCGTCTACACCGCGTACCACACGCGTGCCTCGGACCAGGGGCCGCAGGCCGGGCGCTTCGACAATTCCGCACGCATCGGGGAAATCCTCGCGCTGCGCCACGAAGCCGCGCGCCTGCTCGGCTTCGCCAACGCGGCGGAAGAATCGCTGGCGACGAAGATGGCCGCGACGCCCGCACGCGTGCTGAATTTCCTGCACGACCTGGTGCGGCGCGCGAAGCCTGTCGCGATGCGCGAACTGGCGGAACTGCGCGAATTCGCAAAGGTCGAACTCGCAATCGCGGATTTGCAGCCGTGGGATGTCGGTTACGCATCCGAAAAATTGCGCCAGAGCAAATTTTCGCTGAGCGAGGAAGACCTCAAGCCGTACTTCCCGCTGCCGCGCGTAATGGACGGTCTGTTCGCGATCGTCGCGCGCGTGTTTGGCGTGACCCTGCGCGAACGTGCCGGGGTGGAAACCTGGCATCCGGACGTGCGCTTCTATGACGTGCTCGATGCCGAGGGTCGCATCTTCGCCGGCTGTTACGTGGATTTGTATGCACGCACCGGCAAGCGTGGCGGCGCGTGGATGGACGTGTGCCGTTCGCGTTTCCGCAACGGCGACGCGACGCATCCGCCGATTGCGTATCTCACCTGCAATTTTCCGCCGCCGACCGCGGATCGCCCGAGCCTGCTTGCGCACGACGAAGTCACCACGCTGTTCCACGAATTCGGCCATGGCCTGCATCACCTGCTCACCGAAGTCGATTACCCGAGCGTCGCCGGCATCGATGGCGTGGAATGGGATGCGGTCGAACTGCCCAGCCAGTTCATGGAGAATTTCTGCTGGCAGCGCGAGGCGCTGGCTCTGTTCGCGCGGCATTGGCAGACCGGCGTGGCGCTGCCGGACGAGCTGTTCGCGCGCATGCTCGCCGCGCGGCATTTCCACGCCGGCCTGTTCCTCGTGCGCCAACTGGAATTTGCGCTGCTCGATTTCCGCCTGCATCTGGAATACGACCCCGCGCACGGCGCGCGCGTGCTGGAACTGCTCACCGACGTGCGCCGTGAAGTCGCGGTGCTGCAACCGCCCGCATGGCAACGCATGCCACACAGCTTCACCCACATTTTCGCCGGCGGTTACGCAGCGGGTTACTACAGTTACCTGTGGGCGGAGTTGCTTTCCGCCGATGCATTCGCGCGTTTCGAGGAAGCCGGCATCTTCGACGCCGCCACCGGCGCGTCGTTCCGCGACTGCATTCTCGCCGTGGGCGGTTCGCGCCCGGCGCTGGAATCCTTCGTCGAATTCCGTGGCCGTGAACCACGCGCCGACGCGCTGCTGCGCAGTTATGGCCTGGCGCAGTTATGATGGCGATCGTCCATGATCGCGTTGCGGTCAAGGATGACCGCTAGAATACAGACCGATGAAGATCGCGACCTGGAACGTCAACTCGCTCAAAGTGCGCCTGCCGCATCTGCGCGAGTGGCTTGGCAGCGCCGCACCGGATGTCGTCGCGTTGCAGGAAACCAAGACCGAAGACGCGAATTTCCCGACGGACGAAATTGCCGCACTCGGCTACCGCTGCGCGTTCTCCGGACAAAAAACCTACAACGGCGTCGCGATCCTCGCGCGTGAAGCGCCGCGCGACATCGTCACCGACATTCCCGGACTGGACGATCCGCAGCGACGCATCCTCGTCGGCACGGTCGGCGACGTGCGCGTCGCCAACTTGTACGTGGTCAACGGCCAGGAAGTCGGCAGTGACAAGTACGCCTACAAGCTCGACTGGCTGGCCAAGGTGCGCGCCTTCCTCGCCGAGGAAATCCGCCGCCATCCAAACCTCATCGTGCTCGGCGATTTCAATATCACCCCGGATGATCGCGACATCTACGATCCGGTTGCGTGGAAGGAACAGATTCTGTGTTCCACCCCCGAACGCGACGCACTCAAGGCCATCGTCGATCTGGGCCTGCACGACAGCTTCCGCCTGTTCCACGACGAAGCCGGGCATTTTTCGTGGTGGGATTACCGGCAGGCTGCATTCCGCCGCAACCTCGGCATGCGCATTGACCTCGTGCTCGCGAGCGAGGCGCTGCGCGCGCGTTGTCGCGCCGGCAGCATCGACCGCACGCCGCGCACCTGGGAACGGCCGTCGGATCACACGCCGGCGATCCTGGAATTGACCGATGCCTGACGAAATTCGCGAACCCGATTGGTCGCCGACGCTGGCTGACAGCGAGCTGGAGGAACTCGACCAGTTCCTGCGCGCGCACGCGGGCGAGGACGCGCTGCTGCTCGATGGCGTGCACGGCCTGCTCAGCGCGGTGAACATCGGTCCCGAACACGCGCCGCCCGAGGAATGGCTGCCGGAAGTGCTGCACGATCCGTTCGACGACGCCGACGAAGGCCGGCGCATCCTCGAGCTGCTGGCGCGCCTTTCCGAGAGCATCGGCTACGAGCTGGAAACCGAGCAGTACGAACCCATCCTTGGCGAAATCGAACTCGACGACGGCGGCTCGACGCTGAGCGCGCAGGGCTGGTGCGAAGGATTTTCGCGCGGCGTGGACTTGCGCGCACGCCTGTGGGAAGCGCGCCTCGGCGCCGATTCGCGCCTGACCGAGCTGCTCTCGCCGATCATGGCGCTGGCAGTGCAGGAAGGCGTGTTCCAGACCGATGCCGAAATCGAACCACTGACCGAAGCCGAATACGACGAATGCCTTGCGCAGATGCCCGCGGCCATCGAGGCCGTTGCGCATTACTGGTCGGAACTGCCACCGACCCCGGCGGAACTGGCGCGCCGCGCCGAACCGGCCGATTCCAACACGACTCCGCGCAAGCGCGGCGGGCACTGGGTGCATTGAGTCAAGCGCCGGTCTTTCCACCAAACAAAATCGCCCGTTCCGCTTCGTCCATTTCCCCTTGTGCCTCGCGAAAATCGCCTTGTGCCCAGGCGCGCGCGGTCGCCGGACGCGCGCGGATCGCTTCGCGCCAGCGCCGCACTTCGACGAACTCGGTCAGGTCCAGCGGAGCCTTGGCGTAGGGATTGATCCACGGATAGCAAGCCATGTCGGCGATCGTGTAATCGTCTCCGCAAATGTATTCGCGGCCCTGCAGGCGCTTGTCGAGCACGCCGAGCAGGCGCTGCGCCTCGCGCGTGTAGCGCTCGATCGCATAGGGAATCTTCTCCGGCGCGTAGACGGTGAAGTGACCGTACTGGCCAGTCATCGGCCCGAGCCCGCCCATCTGCCAGAACAGCCATTCCAGGCACGTCACCGTACCGCGCGGATCCGCCGCAATGAACTTGCCGTACTTGCGCGCGAGGTAAAACAAAATCGCGCCGGACTCGAACACGCTCAGCGGAGCGCCACCACCGGGCGGGTCGTGGTCGACGATCGCCGGCATCTTGTTGTTCGGCGAAATCGCGAGGAATTCCGGCGTAAACTGCTCGCCCTTGCCGATGTCGACGCGACGGATCGTGTAGGGCACTCCGGCTTCTTCCAGGAACAGGGTGATCTTGTGTCCGTTGGGGGTGGGCCAGTAGTAGAGATCAATCATGTCGCGCGCTCCTCACTTGCCAATACAAAATGTCGAAAAGATTTTCCCCAGCAGATCGTCGCTGCTGAAGCGGCCGGTGATTTCGCCGAGCGCCTGCTGAGCCTGACGCAACTCCTCGGCAGCCAATTCGCCAATGCGACGTTCAAGATGTTCTTTCGCCGCGTGCAGGTGCACGGCCACGGCTTCCAGCGCCTGCACATGGCGTGTGCGCGCGCTGAACGCGCCTTGCGTGCCGTCGCCACGGCCGCCCTGTCGCTTCAATTCTTCGCGCAGCAAGGCCAAGCCCTCGCCCGTGCGTGCTGACAGCCAGATGTGGATTTCTCCATTCGCCTGCCTGGCGACGCGCGCGGATTCGCCGCTCAAGTCGATCTTGTTGCGCACGATGATGCGCACGGCAGCCGACGCGCAGGCGTCGAGCAAGGCCAGATCCGTTAGGGCATGCGCGGATTCGGTGACGAGAATCGCCACGTCCGCGCGTGCCAGTTCCGCGCGCGCGCGACGCATGCCCTCGATTTCGATCGTGTCCGGCGATTCGCGCAGGCCAGCGGTGTCGGCGAGCGTCAACGCGATGCCGTCGACATTGACTGCCTCGCGCAACACATCGCGCGTGGTGCCGGCGATGTCGGTGACGATGGCGCGCTCGCTTTGCGCCAGCGCATTGAGCAGGCTGGACTTGCCGGCGTTCGGCCGGCCGACGATGACCACGTGCAAGCCGTCGCGCAGCACCACGCCGCGCCGCGTGGCAGCGAGCAGATCGGCTAACTGCGCACCCAGCCGACGCAAACCATCCGAGAGTTGCGGTGCACTCAGGAAATCGATTTCCTCCTCAGGAAAGTCGAGCGCGGCTTCGAGCCAGGCGCGCAGGTTCACCAGTGCCTCGAACAGCTCATTCACGGACTTGGAGAAATCGCCTTCGAGGCTGCGCAACGCAGCGCGCGCAGCAGCTTCCGAACCGGCTGCAATGAGGTCGGCAACCGCTTCGGCCTGGACCAGGTCCAACTTGCCGTTGAGGAAGGCACGTTCGGAAAATTCGCCGGCACGCGCCGGGCGCGCACCGAGTTCGCAGGCGCGCCGCAGGATCAGGTTCAGCACGACCGGACTGCCGTGCGCCTGAAGCTCGAGCACATCTTCGCCGGTAAAGGATTTCGGCGCGGCGAAGAAAATGGCCAGACCCCGATCGAGGATTGCATCGCCCTCGTCGCGGAATGCGCCAAAGTATACTTTGCGCGGTTGCGGGTTCCTGCCGGTCAGTCCAAGCGCAATCGCGCGCGCCTTCGGTCCGGACACGCGCACGACACCGACGCCACCCGCACCGGGCGGCGTCGTGATCGCGGCAATGGTGTCATTCGAAGCCATCCGCGCATTATCGCGTGGCCTTGGCCTCCGTCGCCTGCATCCGGTGATTGATCACCCACTGCTGCAGCAATCCCAATCCGCCATTGACCGCGTAATACAGCACCAGGCCGGACGGGAACACGAAGAAAAGCAAGCTGAACGCGATCGGCATGAATTTCATCATCTTCTGCTGCGTCGCGTCCATGCCGGGGCTCGGCGGCGTGAACAACATGGTTCCCGCCATGACCGCCATGTTGATGATCGGCAGGATGTAATACGGATCCGGCGCCGACAGGTTCTGGATCCAGCCGAAGAACGGCGCGTGGCGCAACTCCACGCTTTCCAGCAGCACGTAGTACAGCGCGAAGAATACCGGAATCTGGATCAGCGTCGGCAGGCAGCCGCCGAGCGGGTTGATCTTCTCCTTCTGGTACAGCTCCATGGTCGCGGCGCTGAGCTTTTGCTTGTCGTCGCCGTAGCGTTCCTTCAACGCCTGCAGGCGCGGCGCGAGCTTTTTCATCTTCGCCGCGGAACGATACTGCGCTTCGCTGGCCTTGAACATGACGAGCTTGATCAGCAGCACGAGCAGGATGATGGCCAGGCCCCAGTTGCGCACCAATGCATGCAGTTGCAGCAGGATCCAGTGCAGGGGCTGCGCTATCGGCGTGAGCATGCCGTAGTCGGCGGTCAGGGCCAGGCCCTTGGCGATGCCGGCATCGGAAATCGCGTCGAGCTCGCCGAGCAGGGTCGGGCCGACATACAAATGCGCATCGACGCTGCGCGATTGTCCCGGGGCAACGGTGATCGACGGCGACAACGCGCGCACGAGATAGCGCGGCGCGCCGTTCCTGCCTTCCACGACTGCGCTTGAATACGTGTCGATTTCGCTCTTGTCGGGAATCCAGGCGCTGAAGAAGTAATGTTGCAGCATCGCCGTCCAACCGCCGGCGAAACTTCCGGTCAGGGGTTCCTTGGCGAACTTGTCGAACGCGAGCTTGTTGAACTTGTGCTCGGGGCTGTACCAAGCCGCACCGACGTAGGCGTAGCGCTCGGGGTTGTTGAAACCGGTTGCGGCCGGTGGTGCCGCACGTTGCAGCTGGCGATAGGCGTTGCCGGACCATGCCGCGGTGCCGGTGTTGGCGATGTCCGCGCGCGCGCCGATGAGATAGCTGCCGCGCTGGAAACTGTATACTTTTATCACTTTCAGGCCCGTGGCATCGGACCAGGTCAACGGTACTTCCAGGGTATCCGCGCCTGGCGCGAGCGTGTAGTCGGTCTTGTCGGCATGGAACAAGGCCTGGTGATCCGGCGTGGCGCCCGCGCCCGCGGCGCTGACGAGCCCGGATTGCGCGACATAGTAAGTTGTCGGGGCATCGTCGAGCAGACGCACCGGTTCGTGCTTTTTCTCCGCATCCGCCGGATAGTCGAGCAGGTCCGCACGCACGATGGAGCCGCCGCGCGTGTCGATCGCCAGGCGCAGAACATCGGTCGTCACCGTGATCGTCGGTGCGGGCGCGCTCGTGGCGACCGCGGTTTCCGGCACCGCTGGCGCGTTGGGGGTTGCTGCGGCAGCGGCAGCGCTGGCGGTGGCCGCGGGGACGTCCGCGCTGGGCACGGTCGTGTCCGGTGCTGCCGCTGAAGTCGCGGTCGGCTGCGCCGGCGCCGACTTCGGGCCGTAATCCTGCTCCCAGGCTTGCCACATCAGCAGCGCGGCGAACGCGAGGGCCATGAACAACAACGAACGGGTGGTGGGCATGAAGGCAAACCGGTTGGCGGCGCAGGCGCGCGTGACAAAGACAGGTGGCGCTGCGAACGCCAATGCTCAAGAGCGAATTCTCAGCAGGCGCGCATTGTGCCGGGCGCGCGCCTATCGTTCAATGGCGGCGGCCCGCTCGGCGAGTCGCGACCACAGGGATTCGAGTTCGACGCGCAGTTGCGCGTTGGACTGTTGCACCGCGGATGAGCGCGCGATCACGAGGATGTCGCAGTCCGGCAGGAGTGCTCGATGCAAGCGAAAGCTTTCGCGAATCTGGCGGCGGATGCGGTTGCGAACGACCGCGAGCTTGGACACGCGCCGCGACACCGCCATCCCGAGGCGCGCGCCTGGCTCATCGCGCTTGCAGTATTGGATGTTCAGCTGTTGCGAACCCAGGCGGCGACCGGATTCACGCAGGCGCGCGAAATCCGCAGGACGCAACAGGCGGGCGCTTTGCGGATGGCGCAGCGCCACGCCAAACCTTATGGGATGAGTTTCTTGCGGCCCTTCGCGCGGCGCGCGTTAAGGACAGCGCGGCCGCCGCGCGTCTTCATGCGCGCACGAAAGCCGTGCGTGCGCGCGTGCTTGAGATTGCCGGGTTGGAAAGTGCGCTTGGTCGCCATGGCACGCTTGATCTGAGCAAAAGGGCCGCGATTTTAGTGGTAAAAGTGTACTTGCGTCAATGCGTTCGTGCTTGGCGTGATCGGCGCCGAGCGTTAGACTTTGCGGTCCGCCCGCTGCGGCGGATGCACCGGTAACCAATTCCATCATGAGCAAATTGTGGCGGCGCTGCCTGGAACGCCTGGAAGGCGAACTGAGCGTCGAGGATATGCACACGTATTTGATGCCCTTGCAGGCCAGCGAGGACGGCGACGGCTTGCGCCTGCTCGCGCCGAACGCCTACACGCTGGATTTCGTGCGTTCGAAGTTCCAGGGCCTGATCGAGCGCGTGCTCGCGCATGTGCATGGCGCACCGGTGCCGTTGCGCCTGGAAGTGGGCACCTTGGCGAGCCGACGCCCGGAAAAATCCAGTGCCCGCACCTTGTCCGTCGACACCGGGGATTTCGAGCACAACCTCGATCCGCACTACACCTTCGACAGCTTCGTCGAAGGCAAGTCCAATCAGCTCGGCAAGGCCTCGGCGATGCAGGTGGCGATGAATCCGGGCCGCGCCTACAACCCGTTGCTGCTCTACGGCGGCACGGGCTTGGGCAAGACGCACCTGATGCATGCGGCGGGAAACCTTATCCGCGCCAACGATCCGGCAACGCGCGTGTTGTACCTGCGCTCGGAACAATTCGTCAGCGGAATGGTACGCGCGCTGCAGCAAAAGGGCATGGACGAATTCAAGCGCCGCTTCCGCGACGTGGACGCGCTGCTGATCGACGACATCCAGTTCTTCGCCGGCAAGGATCGCACGCAGGAAGAGTTCTTCCACACCTTCAATGCCCTGTTCGACGGCAAGCAGCAGATCATCCTGACCTGCGACAAGTACCCGAAGGAAGTCGAGAACCTCGAGCCGCGCCTGAAATCGCGCCTGGGTTGGGGTTTGTCGGTTGCGATCGAGCCGCCTGATTTCGAGACGCGCGCGGCGATCCTGCTGGCCAAGTCCTCGGCGCGCGGACTCGAGGTTCCCGAGTCCGTCGCCTTCCTGGTCGCCAAACGCATGCGCTCGAACGTGCGCGACCTGGAAGGCGCGCTCAACACGCTCGCGGCGCGTGCGAACTTTCAGGGCGTGCCGATCACCGAGGCGTTCGCGCAGGAAGCACTGCGCGACCTGCTCACCGTGCACGCCCAGGCGATCACGCTCTCCAACATCCAGAAAACGGTAGCAGACTACTACCAGATCAGCCTGCCGAACCTGCTGTCGACGAGTCGCAGTCGCTCGCTGGCGCGGCCGCGGCAATTGGCAATGGCGCTGGCCAAGGAACTCACCGAACACAGCCTGCCGGAAATCGGCAAGGCGTTTGGCGGACGCGATCACACGACCGTGCTGCATGCCTGCCGCACGATCAGGGACCTGGCGCAGAAGGATGGCAAACTGCGCCAGGATTGGGAAAAACTGCTGCGCGAACTGACCGGCTGAGCCCGGCAGTGCAGCGTTTGTGGATAAGTTGTGCAACAATGCGGCGGGGTCGGATATCCACAATTGCAGGGGGAAATACCCACATGAAGGCGTCGGTATTTTCCATTGCAAGCTATTGATAAATAATACTTAATAAAGTAGTCCACGAATTCACAGCCCCAACAACAGCTCTTTCCACATAACAAACGAAATCACGGAAGCAGCCACCATGCACTTCAGTATCCAGCGCGAAGTCTTGCTCAAGCCCTTGCAACAGGTCATCGGCGTGGTGGAACGCCGACAGACGCTTCCGGTTCTTTCGAATCTGCTGGTCGTATCGGGTTCGGGAAAAGTGAGTTTCACGGGCACCGACCTTGAGGTGGAAATGTCGGCGAGCGTCGATGCGGTCGACGCCGATGCCGGCGAAGTGACGATCCCGGCGCGCAAACTCTTTGATATCTGCCGCGCCCTTCCGGATGGCAGCAAGATCCAGTTCAAGTTGGCCAACGACCGCGTGACGGTCAGTTCCGGCCGCAGTCGGTTTACCCTGGCGACGCTGGCCGCAACCGAATTTCCGGTTATCGAAAACATCGAGGTGATCGAGAAGATCACCTTGCCGAAGAACACCCTCAAGGAATTGATGGACCGCACCGCGTTCGCGATGGCGAACCAGGACGTGCGCTATTACCTCAACGGCATGCTGCTGGACCTGCGCGACAAATCGCTGCGCTGCGTCGCGACGGACGGCCACCGGCTGGCCTTGGCGGAAACCGAATTGGAGGGTGGCAAGAGCGCGCAGCGCCAGATCATCATCCCGCGCAAGGGTGTGGTGGAACTGCAGGGCATGTTCGAGGCCGGCGAAGGTGATGTCGAGCTGCAATTCGGCCGCAACCATCTGCGTGTGCGCCACAACGACGTTGTGTTCACTTCCAAGCTCATCGACGGACGCTTCCCGGATTACGAGGCAGTCATCCCGATCGGCGCCGACAAGGAAGTACATATCGGCCGCGAGGCCCTGCGCGGCGCGCTGCAACGCGCGGCGATTCTGTCGAACGAGAAATATCGCGGCGTGAAACTCGACGTGAGCCAGAACAAGCTGCGCATCGTCGCGCACAATCCCGAGCAGGAAGAAGCGGTCGAGGAACTCGAGGCACGCACCGGCGTGAACGAGTTGAGCGTCGGCTTCAACGTGAACTACCTGCTGGACGCGCTTAACGCCCTGCAGGGAGAAGAAGTCCTGCTGTGCCTGCGCGACGCCAATTCGAGCTGCCTGCTGCGCATCCCCGGCAGCGAGCAATCCCGGCATGTGATCATGCCGCTGCGTCTCTGACCTCTCGCTAGCGCCAGGACGCTGCGCTGCCCGTGCGGTTGGACCGGCTGCATATCGAAAACCTGCGCAACATCGCCGCGCTCGATGTCGAGCTGAAAGCGGGTTTGAATGTCTTTGTCGGGCCCAACGGCGCCGGCAAGAGCAGCATCCTGGAAGCCGCTTATCTGCTGTCCCACGCACAGAGCTTTCGGGCGGGATCTGTCGATGATCTGATCCGCAGTGGACAGGAGCGAATGGCTGTCGCCACGACGGTGGCAAGCGTGCGGGGCGAGAAGCGTATTTCACTGATCCGTGAAAACGCCCACTGGCGCGCGCGTGTCGACCAAACCGATGTGCCGCAGGCAGCTATTGCCGTTCGCGAAGTGGCGGTCGTCTGCTTCGAACCGGGTAGCCATGAACTGATTTCGGGTGCCGGGCGAGAGCGGCGGCGGTTCCTGGATTGGGGTGTGTTCCACGTGGAACATCGCTTCATGGATGCCGCCAAACGTTATCGGCGCATCATCCACCAGCGCAACGCGGCCCTGAAGCAAGGGGTCAGCGACAACGAACTGGATGTCTGGGACGCCGAACTGGCGCGCGCGGCCGAACCGGTGGACGGGATGCGGGGAGACTATTTCGCCCGATTCGCCCCATACCTGGTGGGAATGTTGGGCCAATTCCTGCCGGAATTGGGCGAGGGCGCCGTCGAATGGCAGCGCGGCTGGGCCGAGGCCGTCGGCTTGCAGGAACAGTTGGCGCAACGGCGCGTCCATGATCGCGCGCGCGGTCACACCAGCCGCGGGCCGCATCGTGCGGACTGGTCCATCCGGTTCGTGCAGGCGCCAAAACGCGAGCACCTGTCGCGCGGCCAGGAAAAACTGTGCGCGCTGGCCTGCGTGCTGGCGCAGGCGCGTGTGCATGCCGGCGCCTGCGGGCAATGGCCTGTGATTGTCCTGGACGACCTGGGCTCCGAGCTTGACCGTGACCATCAGATGCGGGTTCTGGAATGGCTGCGCCAAGGCTGCGAACAGGTGTTGATTTCGGGCGTCGAGGTGCCTGACGCCCTGCGCGACGAAGCCGGCACCACGACGATGTTCCACGTGGAACATGGCGGCCTGCGCAGCTTGCTATAATGCGGGATTGCCCACGCAAACCCACGAATTGTCCATGTCCGAACAAACCCCGAATCCGAATTCCGCCGATCAGTACGACGCCAGCAAGATCAAGGTGCTCAAGGGCCTGGAAGCGGTGCGCAAGCGCCCGGGCATGTACATCGGCGACACGGACGACGGCACCGGCCTGCACCACATGGTTTTCGAGGTCGTGGACAACGCGATCGACGAGGCCCTGGCCGGTTACTGCGATCACGTCGTGGTGACCGTGCATGGCGACGGTTCGGTCAGTGTTTCGGACAACGGCCGCGGCATTCCGGTCGACATGCACGAGGAAGGGCGCTCCACCGCGGAAGTCGTCATGACCGTGCTGCATGCCGGCGGCAAGTTCGACGACAACTCCTACAAGGTTTCCGGCGGCCTGCATGGCGTCGGCGTGTCCGTGGTGAACGCGCTGTCCGACCACCTCTGGCTGACAATCGATCGCGACGGCTACCGCCATGAGCAGGAATACCACCTCGGCGAGCCGCTGTATCCCTTGCGCCGGCTGGAAGCATCCAGCCTGCGCGGCACCACGGTGCGCTTCCTGCCCAGCCCGGAAGTTTTTACCAATATAGAGTTCCACTACGACGTACTCGCCAAGCGCTTGAGGGAATTGAGCTTTTTGAATTCCGGTGTGAAGATCGAGCTGATCGATGAGCGTGTGGGCAAGTCCGACGTGTTCCAGTACGAAGGCGGCATCCGTTCCTTCGTCGAGCATCTGGCGCAACTGAAGACACCATTGCATCCAAGCGTGATCACGCTGGGCGCGAGCGTGGACGGCACTTCCGTCGACGTGGCGATGCAGTGGACCGACGCGTACCAGGAAACGATGTTCTGCTTCACCAACAACATCCCGCAGAAGGACGGCGGCTCGCATTTGGCCGGTTTTCGTGCGGCGCTCACGCGCACGCTCGGCAACTACATCGAGTCCAGCGGCCTGCAGAAGTCGGCCAAGGTGGCGCTGTCCGGCGACGACATGCGCGAGGGCCTGATCGCGGTGCTGTCGGTGAAGATGCACGATCCGAAGTTCTCGTCGCAGACCAAGGACAAGCTCGTGTCCTCGGAAGTGAAGGGCACGGTCGAGTCCGTCATCAACGCGAAGTTCGACGAATTCCTGCAGGAAAACCCGGCCGAGGCGCGCGCGATCGCGGCCAAGGTCGTCGACGCGGCGCGTGCGCGCGAAGCCGCGCGCAAAGCGCGCGAGATGACCCGGCGCAAGGGCGCCCTCGACATCGCCGGACTGCCCGGCAAGCTCGCGGATTGCCAGGAAAAGGATCCGGCCTTGTCGGAGTTGTTCATCGTCGAGGGCGATTCGGCCGGCGGCAGCGCGAAGCAGGGCCGCAACCGCAAATACCAGGCCGTGCTGCCGCTCAAGGGTAAAATTTTAAATGTGGAAAAAGCGCGTTTTGATAAAATGTTGTCTTCGGCCGAGGTTGGCACGCTGATCACCGCGCTCGGCTGCGGCATCGGCAAGGAGGAATTCAACCTCGCCAAGCTGCGCTACCACCGCATCATCATCATGACCGACGCCGACGTCGACGGCTCGCACATCCGCACCCTGCTGCTCACGTTCTTCTACCGGCAGATGCCCGAACTCATCGAGCACGGCTATGTCTACATCGGCCTGCCGCCGCTGTACAAGCTCAAGCAGGGCAAGCAGGAGCTTTACCTGAAGGATGATGCCGCGCTGAACGCGTATCTCGTTTCCAACGCGGTCGATGGCGCGCAGCTCGATCCCGGCGGCGGCGCGCCGCCGATTTCCGGCACGGCGCTGGAACGCCTGTTGCTCGACTACCATGCGGCGCAGGAACAGATCGGCCGCCTCGGCCAGCGCTGCGATGCGGCCGTCCTCGGCGCGATGCTCGACGCCGATGTTCCAGCCGATGTCTGGACCCAACCCGAATCGGCCAAGACCTGGATCGCGCGGCTGATCGCGAAGGTCAATGCACAAGGGCTGGGCAAGCCGGCGTACGCCCTGCGCGTGCGCGCGGCGACGGCCGAGCATCCGGCCGCGCTCGTCGTCGAGCGCGAACACCATGGACTGCGCACGACCCAGGTTTTGCCTGCGGCGTTTTTCGCCGGTACCGAATTCCGCCCGATCCGGCACGTCGCCAAACAGCTCGACGGCTTGATCCGTGAAGGCGCGAGCGTGCGCCGCGACAACGCCAGTACGGCAGCGACGGATTTTGCTCAAGCCTCCGCCTGGCTGCTCGAGCAGGCCAAAAAGGGACGCACGATCCAGCGCTTCAAGGGCCTGGGCGAAATGAACCCGGAACAGCTGTGGGAGACGACGGTGAATCCGGACACGCGGCGCCTGCTGCAGGTCAGCATCGAGGACGCCGTGGCAGCGGATCAGATCTTCTCCACGCTGATGGGCGACGTGGTCGAGCCACGCCGCGAGTTCATCGAACAGAACGCGTTGCGCGTGGCGAATCTCGATGTCTGACGGTCTGGACGTATAAACGGCGGCGAAACCTTGAGCGGAATGCGCGCAGCGGTTAACCTCGGTTTTCCCCGGCGCGCGTTAAACTGCGCATGTCAGCGATCGTAAGGAGAGGGTAGTGAACAACAATCCGAAGCAATTCATCCGCGCCGCAATGAGCATTTTGCTTGCGTTCGCGCTGGGCGTGGCCAGCGTTGTTGCCGTGGCCAAGGACAAGCAGGATGAAACCCACTATCCGAATGCAACCCGGCACTCGCCGAAATCGGATTTGTCCAGCCAGTCGGACCAGAAAGCGCTGCAGTCGGCGATCGACGCGGTCAACGGTGGCGACGAGGCGAAGGCGCAAGCCGAAGCGCAGAAGGTCATCGACTCGAGCCGCAGCAAGTACGCCAAGGGCATCGCCCTGCAGGTGCTGGCGAACCTCAAGTTCAACAATCAGGATTACAAGGGCGCGATCGCCGCCTACAAGCAAATGCTGGATCTGGATTCGGTTCCCAACGACACCTACTTCGATTCGATGTACAACATGGTTCAGGCGTATCTCGTCGATGGCCAGTATCAAGCCGCGCTCGACGAGCTGAAGATCTGGCGCGAGCAGGGCAAGCGCGATACCGCCGATGCCTACGCACTCGAAGGCAACGCCTACTATCGCCTGCAGAAATATCCGGAAGCCATCGCCGCCATGAAAAAGGCGCTCGCCATGACCGACAAGCCGAAGGATTCGTGGAACAGCATCCTGATGGCGAGTTACGCCGAAAGCGGCCAATCCGGACAGGCTTCCGGTTTCCTCGACGACCAATTGGCCAAGGATCCGACCAACAAATCGCTGATCCACAACGCGCTCGTCATCTACACCCAGGCGAACCAGTCCGACAAGGCCGTGGCGCTGCTCGACCGCGAGCAGAAGCAGGGCCTGATCACGGCCGAAGAAGATTACGTCTCGGCGGCCAAGTTCTACGCCAGCATCGCGCAGAACGACGCGAAACCGGAAGTTGCGTTGAAAGGCGCGCAGTTGCTGCAGCAAGGGTTCGACAAGGGCGTGGTCAAGGCCAGCGCGGAGAACTACAAATTGCTTGGCGATTCGTACATGGTCGGGCAGAAGGAAGACGCGGCGCTGGGTGCCTACGGCAAGGCGTCGCCGCTGAGCGCCAATGGCGACCTGGATTACATGCGTGCCGAAATCCTTGGCTCGCAAACGGAGTGGGCGCAGGCGCGCGACGTGCTGCAAAAGGGCATCGCCCGCGGCGTGACGCACCCCGGCAAAGCCTATCTGTTGCTCGGCAAACTCAATCTTGGCAACAAGGACACGGCGGCGGCCAAGGCCGCATTCACCAAGGCCGCGCAGGAAACCGAAACACGCGATGAAGCGAAGGCCCAACTGGCGAAACTCGGAGGAAAGAAATAGAAAGCGGCACCCGCCCGTCGGCGCGACCGCAAGGTGCGACGCAAGGCGCAATTTTCGTTTTGAGCATCTATACAAATACAGGACGCTGGTGTAATTTACCCGGCTCCGCGCAAAGACAACGCCCGCATTACGGCAGCCAAGGCGACCGTGTGCGGGAAACGACCGACACAAACTGGCTTACACGATGGCGTTCCACCCGTATCAAGAGACAGAGCGATTCAACTGGCGCCGCACGATTGGCCTGGCCGCCACGTTCGCGCTGCACGCTTTTGCGTTCATGATGCTGCTCGCGCCGGTCACGCCGCCGCAGGCCAAGGACAAGGCCAAGGACAACGTCGTGACGGTGGAGTTCATCCCGCCGCCGCCGCCACCACCACCACCACCGCCGCCGCCGCCGGAGCCGCCGAAGAAGCCGCCGCCGAAGATCGTCGAGCACATCAAGCCGCCGCCGCTCGCACCGCCGCCGCCGCCCGCGCCGGTGGAAGCGCCGCCGACACCAATGTCGATCCCGACGCCACCGGCGCCACCGGCACCGCCGCCGCCGCCGCAGGACATCGCGCCAAGCGAGAACATCAGTTATCGCAAGATGCGGCCGCCGCGTTATCCGCCGATCGCCATCCGCGAGCATCACAGCGGCAAGGTCGTACTCAAGGTTCTGATCGGCCTCGACGGTACGCCGAAGGAAGTCACGGTCGAAAAGTCCAGTGGCTATCGCGAGTTGGATCAGGCCGCAGTCGCCGCCGCAAAGACCTGGATGTTCAATCCCGGCACGCGCAACGGCAAACCGTACGAAGGGTATGCATTGGTACCGATCGATTTCAATTTGAACGAGCTTTAGATTGGCGGCGGGTAGCGCCCGACCGCAACTGGTGACACCATAGGCCTCTCACTTCAAGGGTAACGTCATGTTACAAGATGCAGGTTCCACTCAATCCGCAGCTCCACCGGCCGATGCGGCCGCGGCGGTATCGGCAGCCCCAGCGGGCGCGCCGGTTGCAGGACACGGCGATGCCGCGGCCCTGACCCACATGGGTTTTGCCGATTTGGTCAAACACTTCGACTGGCTCAGTTGGGTGGTTTTGATCTCGCTGGTGATCATGTCGGTCGGCTCCTGGCTGTACATCATCGTCAACGGCTGGCGCGTGTTTGCGATCCGTTCGCGCGCCAACCGGGTGCGCCACGTGTTCTGGGATACGACGTCCGCGCAGGAAGCCGTGCGCGCCATGGAAGAGCAGCCCAAATGGGAGCCGTTCTCCAAGATCGCTCTGGAATGCGCCTCGGCCGCCGCGCACCACCAGCGCCACGAAGGCAGCCGCCTGGTCGAAGCGCTGAATCGCTCCGAGTTCATCGATCGCGCCCTGCGCCAAGGCGTGGCCCGCGAAAGCGCACGCCTGGAAGGCGGCCTGACCTGGCTCGCCACCACCGGGTCCACCGCCGTGTTCCTCGGCCTGCTCGGAACGGTGTGGGGCATCTATCACGCCCTCATCAGCATCGGCGCAACCGGCAATGCCGGTCTTGAAACCGTGGCCGGTCCGGTCGGCGAGGCGCTGATCATGACTGCCATCGGCTTGGGCGTCGCGATTCCTGCGGTTCTTGCCTACAACGCATTCGCCCGCGGCAATCGCGTCATCAACGCCGAGTTCGACGAGTTCGCGCACGACCTGCACGACTTCTTTGCTACCGGTGCGCGCGTGGAAGCAGGCGCGGCCCCGGCGATGGGCAAAGCAGCTGCGCAGAGGAAGTAAGCCATGGCGATGAGCGTTGGTGGCAACGAAGGCGGCGTGATGGCCGAAATCAACGTCACGCCGCTTGCCGACGTGATGTTGGTGCTGCTGATCACCTTCATGATCACCGCGCCATTGGCTGCCCACAAGATCAAGGTCGAGCTGCCGATCGCGAGCCTTGATCGCTCGCCCGATGAGGCGCAAAGCCACTCGATCACGCTGGCGGTCAAGGACACCGGCGACCTGTACTGGGACGACGAACCGGTGACCGAGGCCAGCATGCTGGCCAAGCTGCGTGTCGCCGCGCAACGCCAGCCCCAACCGGAGCTGCAGATCCGTGCGGACAAGGACACCGAGTACTCGCTCATCTCGACCGTGATGGGCGATGCCAAGGCCGCCGGCATGGTCAAGCTCGGCTTCATCACCCAGGCGCACAACGCGTCGAAATGACGCCCGCGCCGCGTTCGAGGTAAGGCAAGATGGCATTTTCCAAAGACAGCGGCAGCGGCGCGATGGCCGACATCAACGTGACGCCGTTGATCGACGTCATGCTCGTGCTGCTCATCATCTTCATCATCACGATGCCGTTGCTGACGAACAAGGTCCAGATCGACCTGCCGCAGCCGTCACCGCCGCCGGCCGTGCCGCCGCCGCCACCGCCGGATCCGGTCAAGCTGACCGTGCAATCGAACGGGCAGTTGTTCTGGAACGACGAGCCGATCAGCGAAGACGCCCTGCGTGCGCAGTTGCGCGTCACCGCACAGCGCGACCCGCAACCTGAGCTCGACATCAAGCCCGACCGCACGACGAAGTACCAGCTCGTCGCCTCAGTCATGGCCGACGCCAAGAATGCGGGCATGATCAAGATCGGTTTCGTCTCGCCGGCCAGCAGCCAGTAAGCCAGGCCGCGCGCAAGGTATCCCGAACGCTGCGTTCGCGCGGCGTTCGTGTTTTCAATTCCCGAGAATTTTCAGATACGCCCGCACGGTCGGCGCCAATCCCGCGTACAGGGCCTCGCCAATCAGCGCATGCCCGATTGAAACTTCCGCCAGATATGGAATCGCCGCTTTCAACGCGGGCAAGTTTGCCTGATCCAGGTCGTGTCCCGCATTTACGCCGAGTCCCGCCGCGAGCGCGGCTTGAGCAGTCGTAGCGCATAGGTCGAGCTCGCGCGAGTAATCGCCGCGTGCCGCCGCATACGGGCCTGTATACAATTCCACGCGGTCGGCACCAATCTCTGCGGCGCGCGCGATGTCCTTGGCACCGGCATCCATGAACAAACTGACCCGTGCACCGCAAGCCCTCAGTTCCGCAATCAACGGACGCAAGCGCGCGGCGTCGGCGCGCAGGTCGAAGCCGTGGTCAGAGGTAATCTGCGCGTCGCCATCAGGGACCAGCGTGCATTGCGCGGGTCGCACCTCGCGCACCAGCGCGAGCAGGCCGGGATAACCCTCGCGTGATGGCGCGAAACCGTTGCCTTCGATGTTGAACTCGATGCCGCCAGTGCACAGTGCGGCGAGTGCGCGCACGTCGTCGGGACGAATGTGGCGCTGGTCGGGACGCGGATGCACGGTGATGCCCTGACAGCCGGCGGCGATGCAGGTTTGCGCGGCGCGGCTCACGTCGGGCTCGTTGCCGCCGCGCGAGTTGCGCAGCACGGCGATCTTGTTGACGTTGACGCTGAGTGCGGTCATGGCTTGAGCATACGCAAGCGCAATCTCCCGCGCTAGCGCATCGGCGGAACCTGCCAATCGACACGCTCGGCGTTGCGTTCGGCGCCGGCAAGCACGATCTTCAGCGACGTGACTTCGTGCTTTTCGTCGCGCAGGAAATGGATTTCGCAGGCGCCTTGCGGATCCGCGAAACGATCCGGCGCGAACGCGATCAGCGCACGCGGCGCGAGTCCGGTCGCCTGCACGGTCAGGGCGTCATCATGGGTAGCAATGCGCAGCAAAGTATCGGCTGCCAGGCGGTAATCGCCGGCGTATTCGTGGAGTTTGTTCGCGTCGATGGAGAACGCGATGCGTGCAAGCGACGGCGCTCGCTCGCTCAGGCGTTGCGCGAGTACATTCGTGTTGCCGTGGCCGAACAGGATGGATGCGATCGCATTGCCTTCGCGCTGGAAGGAAAGCACGAACGCATCGCCCGTGGCGGCGAAAACGTCATGGCCGACCGCGCGCAAGTCGAGCGGAAATTGCCCGGGAAGCTGCGCGGTCAAGCCATCCGTGCCGACGCGCACGACGAAGTCGTTGCCTGCAGCGATGCGATACAAACCGGGATAGACAGCCAGTTCCGCGGCCGTTGGCATGACCGGCGGTGGTGGCGCAAGCGGTGGCGGCGAGCGCGCCTCGAGCCAGGCGATGCCGAGCCCGCTCAGATCTGCATCCGTATTTCCGAGCAGCACCAGGGCCTGTTGCCGGTCGGTGCGAAAACCGAGGAAAACCGAAAACCCCGCCGTGCGGCTGGCACGCCACACCAGCGGCCAGGGTTGGTCGCCATCGGAAACTTGCACCGTGTTCCAGCCCAGCCCGATGCTTTGTTCCGAGTCGCCCTGCGGTTGCCGCGACAACAACAATGCCGCGCGCAGCGGCGATTGTTGCGGCATCAGGTTGGCTTGCACGAAACGCAACAGATCGCCCAATGACGAGCGCAGGCCGGCCGCGCCGGCGAGTGCGCCGAAGTGCCAGTGCGGCACGCCCTGGCCGTGACCGTAGCCCGGCAGCAGTTGAGTGCCATCGCCGAAGCCCGTGTGCGACATGCCGAGCGGATCGAGAATGCGCGACACCAGCACGACGCTGAAGCGTTGGCCGTAGGCGCGCCCGAGCAAATCACCAAGCAGGCCCACGTCGAGGATGGAATAGCCGGGCGAGGTGACGGGTGCGAGTTTGTAGTTGGCCAGCAAGGTCAGCAGCGCCATCTGGTCGAAACCGGCGTAGCTGTCGCGAGCATCGGTCGGAAACAAATTGGGTGGCGCGGGCGGCAGGCCCGAGTGGCGCGTCGCGAGCTGGCGCAAGCTGATCGCGCCAAGCGCCGGATCGGCGAACGGAAAATCCTTCGGCAGCAGGTCGCGCAGTGGCGCATCCAGTTGCGCCTTGCCGTCGATCGCGGCCTGCGCCAGCAGCAAACCGGTGAAAATCTCGCTGGCGGCGCCGATCTCGAACGTGGAATCCGCGTCGGGCTTTTGCCCGTTGCCGAAGAACCAGGTCTGCTGCTGATCGGGTCCGGTCAGCGTGCCATCGATCCAGCCGACCGCAAGCTGCCGGTACAGGCCGCTGTCCACGCCTTGCTGCAGGCTCGCCAGGTACGCAGCGGCTGCCACCGGCTGCGCACCCAGCGCGGTCGGGATCAGCGTCAGCAGGAAGAGGAGCAGTCGAATCTTGATCGGATCATCGCCACGCCGGTGTCATCGTCCCAAGCATAGCCGATGAGCACGCGCGAAATGGCCACATCCTTGTGGCGACGTCCTGTGGGAGTGTAGGTACTTCGACTCGGAAACGGGAAGCAAGTTCCGCGATCAGCGGCAGTTTTCCTCTATCTCGCGCCAGATCACTGGATCCCAATACGCCGCGTGGGCGAAGTCCGCGGCTTTATCGGTATTCAATCGCGCAGCCAGCAACGCCGTGGTGTTCGGTTTGACCGTCACCGTGAGTTCTTTGCTGTTGTCGCGGCGCGAGCGCAGCGAAGCGTAGGGGCCGACGCCCATTTCCCGGGTAGGAATGTTTTCGGCAACCAGCAATTTGTGCGTTCCCGCACTGACGCGGAACGACGGTGTCCCGCTCGGCCCGGGCGTCACGCCGTCGAGAAGCAGGATCGTGGCGCCATACATATGCTGGTTGCGTGGCGCGACGTCGAACGTGCTGATGCGCCCGCAGCCGCCCGTGGCCGATGCATCCGCAACCGCATCGGCCAGCGCCACGGAATCCACTGCAGCGGCGGCGCGCAGCGGCGAATTCAAGGCCAACGTCACGCCGTTGCGCAGCACGCGCAGGCGCAGGGGTGCCACGGGCGCCAGATCGGCGAGGGACGAATTGAGCGTCGCCGCGGCAAGCGCGCGGCCGTCGGCGTCGGCGCCGAGGTTCGCGAGCGAGATGCCGTTGACGTCGACAAGCACGTCGCCCGGGCGCAGGCCGAGCTGGTCGGCGACGCTGCCGGGCGTGGCGCCGAGCACGCGCAAACCGTCGTGGGCGGCCTGTGCGCTGGTCGAGTCCACGAGAAGTCCGAGCGCCGCGGACGGCGATGCGGCGCAGGCCGCCGCCGAACACAGCAGCAGGATGGAAGCGAGTGCGATGCGTGGATTCATGAGTTGTCTCAAATCCGGGAAGGAAGGGCTTGCCGGCGCACCGACAGCAGGGCATCGAGCAATTCGCTGCGGCGCTGCCACAACGGGTCGAGATCGCGCGGCGGAGCGCCACGGTCGTAGGCGGCTTGCAGGTTGCCGTCCAGGCGCGCGAGTTCGGATTCGGCCAACCGTGCCAGCGGCTCTTTGGCAGCCGGCGTCGGCAGGGCATCCAGTTGCAATTCCAGTGCTTGCGCGCGCGCCTGCCAGTCGATCGCCGGCGCGGCGGCATGGCGCCAGGTGCTGGCCATGAATGTCAGGGCGGCGACCAGCGCTAGCGCGCCGCTGGCGACTGCCAACCGCCGCCCGCGTCGCTGCCGGCGCCGAGTCAGGTGCGTCGCCGCGATGCGCGGCCACAAATCCGCGGGCGGTACGTGCGTGGTCGCGGCTGCCGGCAAGCGCACGGCGAGATCGCGGAAGTTCAATTCGTGCTCGTTCATAAAGCCACCTGTGATCGGGATGCCGCGGACGCGGCGAGCACGTGCAGTCGCTTGAGTGCACGCGCCAGGATGGATTTGGAATAGCTTTCGCTCTGTCCGAACAATGCCGCAAGCTCGGCGTGCGTGTAGCCTTCCAGTTCATGCAACACGACGATCGCACGTGCACGCGGCGACAGCTGCGCGAGCAGGGAGTCGGCATCGACGAGGCCGGCCGGGTCGGGTCCGATCGCCGCGGTTTGCTCGAACATCGCCTCCGCGCCGGTATCGGCCAAGTGGCGCTGGCGGCGCAGCCAGTCGATGCTCAGGTTCGCGGTCAGGCGCTTGAACCAGGCGCCGAACGGCGCTTCGCCGCGATAGCTGGCGATCGTATCCATCATTTTCAGGAATGCCTCGTGCACCAGGTCCTCGGCCGGCTGGCGCTGTCCGGTCAGGCGCAGCGCAAGTTGAAAACAGGCACGCCCGTAGCATCGGTAGATTTCTTCGAACGCCGCCATGTCGCCGCGCTGCGCGCGCGCCAGGGTCATCGCGTCGAGGTCCTGGGCGAATCCCGTGGCCGGTCTGTCGTTCACTGCAGTCTGGACGAAGTGGACGGACGAATCGTTGCAGCCGCTACCAGTGCAGCAGCTGTATCTGCGAGATGCCATCGCGGCTGATGGCGATCAGCGCGTGGCCGCCGCCGCGTTCGATGCGCAGTTGCAGGCGACGATCGTCTGCGGAGGCGACGAATCCTTCGATCTGCTTGCCTCCGACCGTGATCAGGCGGATGTGGCGGCCGGCCAACTGCGGCAGGCTGGAAAATTCGACGACGCTGTAGTCTTTTTGCAGCGGCGTGGCTTCCGGCAATTCTTCGACGATACCGGGTTTCCAGATCAAGGCTTGCGTGGACGTGGTCGGTGCATCTGTGGAGGCCGTCGATTCGACCGGCGGCACGGGTTTCGGCGGCGACGGCACGACCGGCGCGACGGGTTTCGGCGGGAACAACTTCGCTTCGGCGCGATCCAGAAAATCTTCCGGTTTCGGGTTGGCGATGGGAGCGCTGGATTTTTCCGGCACCGGATTGGTCGCCGGTGGTGTGGCCGAAGCGAGCGTCGGGGCGGCAATGGGTTTCGTGCCGGCTGCCGCTTCCTTGGCTGTCGGTGCGGGTGGTGGCGGTACGGCAGCGGTGATCCCTGCAGCCGCCGCCGGATTTGTCGGAGCGGGTGCCGGATTCGGCGGCGCCGCCGAGGCCGCGGGATTGCCGGACAAGGCGGCCGGGACAGGCGTCGCGGCGGTCGCCGACTCCTCCGACGACGGTGGGGTCGATTCGGGGGCGGACAAGAAGGCAAGCCGGAACATGATCGGCGGCTTGTTCTGATAGCGCGCAGTGACGTTGAGTTGGCGCAGCAGATCCTCGCGTGAGGTCGCATCCCAGGCGCCCAGCGAAAACACGGAGTTCGGAAGACTCAGCAGGCGCAAGCTGCCGCCATGCGCGGCCAGGCTGCGGTACATCTGCATGACCTCGTCCGCGGGCTGGATGCGCGATTTTTGCAACAACGTCTGCACGGCGGCGATATGCCGGTCGGCAAACTGCTCCGTGCCCAGGTCGACGCGCTTCGCGCAATAGGCATCGCGACGCTGCATGAAGCCGTGGTCGGTGTAGGTCGCCGAAAGCTGGTCAAAGTGTGTCGTGTCCCAGAATTTCGGCTGCATCAGCTTGGTCGGATCGAAACGACTCAAATCCGCCTCCAGCGCCAACGTGGCGAATCCCGGGGCGGACAAGCCGAGCGTTGCGGTCAGCGTGTGCTGGTTGGCGTCGTAGCGGTATTCGAAGCGCTGGCGCGACGGTGTCGCGGGATCCAGTTCCATGCGCCGATAATCGTTGCTGCCCAGGCGAGATTCGCAACCGGCCGACGTAAACAGGGTGAAGGTTGCGGGGTCGAGCCACAACGGATCGAGCCACGGCTCCGGCGGCAGGCTTAGGCCGGTCATGCCAAGGCCGAATTGCGCCGGCAGATCGTTTTCGTGCAGCAGCGCGTGCTTGAGCAGCCAGAACAACCCGGGTGAATCGAACGCAACGCTGTCCGCGCGGTAAATGCGGTGGGAGCCTTTCGGCGCCACGCTCACGCCAGTGATGGTCACGCTGCCGTCCAGCCCGGCGGCCAGCCCGTCGTACTTGATTTCGGCGTAGGGCGCGAGCGCATCGACGATGCGTTGCGCGTCGTGGCCGACCGCATACCAGGCCCCGAGCTTGAGCGCTCCGGCCAGGACGATCGCGAGCAAGACGATGTTGCGCAGCCATTTCCACATGGCGTGGAGCCCGTGCGTGCAGAATGGGGAAACTTAGCCTTATTGCCCGCATTGGGCAATGCCCGGATCAGTTCCGGACGACGAACGCGCAAACCTGGCTGACCAGCCCGGCATGGGCCAGCGCGCCGACATGCTCCGGCGAAGGGGCGAGCGCGACGGTCCGCCAGGGATTGCCGGCAGCCGGGGCGACGCCACCCGCGGCATCGAGCGCAAATTCGATGCGTTCGAGGCCAAACCCGATGCCGCGGCCATGCGCCTTGAGCGCCGCCTCCTTGGCGCACCACAAGCGCAGGAAGGCGGCTTGACGCAGGCTTTCCGGAAGCGCTTCGAGCGCCCGGGCTTCCGCCGGCGCAAAGAAGCGCCGAGCGAGTTCCACCGCCGGCCGGGTCTTGCGTCGGGTCGACTCCAGGTCGACGCCGAGGACGATCCGGCGGCTGACTCCCAGCAGCAGCGCGCCGCCGGCGTGGGAAAGGTTGAATTCCAGTTGCGCAGCGGCCACGCGCGGCTTGCCGTGCTCGCCGCGTTCGATGCGAACGCTTGCGCTGGGCTGGTCCAGGTAGGCCGCAAGCAGTGAACGCACGGGCGCCGACTGCGCGGCGTCCGGCGCCATTTCCCATTGTGGAAAAAACCACAAGTGGATTTCGTCGCCGGCCAGCGGCTGCGGCGGCGAGGCCGGCGCGAAATCCGCCGCCGTGGGGCCGGTCACTTCAGCAACCGCGTATCCACCAGGTGTTGCACGACGGATGGATCGGCAAGCGTGGAAATGTCGCCGAGCTGGTCTGGCGCGTTTTCGGCGATCTTGCGCAGGATGCGCCGCATGATCTTGCCCGAGCGCGTCTTCGGCAGTCCCGGCGCCCAATGCAGGTGGTCGGGTGTCGCGATCGGGCCGATCTCGTGGCGCACGTGCGCCACGAGTTCGCGGCGCAATTCGTCGCTGCAATCCACGCCGGTCTTGAGCGTGACGTAAGCGTAGATGCCCTGGCCCTTGATGTCGTGCGGGAATCCGACCACGGCCGCCTCGGCGACCTTGGCGTGCGCGACCAGCGCGCTTTCCACTTCCGCGGTGCCGAGGCGATGGCCGGAAACGTTGATCACGTCGTCGACGCGACCGGTGATCCAGTAGTAACCATCCTTGTCGCGGCGCGCGCCGTCGCCGGTGAAGTACATGCCGGGATAGGTCTTGAAATAGGTATCGATGAAACGCTGGTGGTCGCCGTAGACCGTGCGCATCAGGCCCGGCCCAGCGCTGAGCAGGACCAGATTGCCCGCGCATTCGCCGTCGAGGATATTGCCGGTCGCGTCGACGATCGCGGGCTGCACGCCGAAGAAAGGCTTGGTCGCCGAACCCGGTTTCTGGTCGATTGCGCCGGGCAACGGGGAAATGAGGATGCCGCCGGTTTCGGTCTGCCACCAGGTATCCACGATGGGGCAGCGGCCGTCGCCGACCACGCGCCAGTACCATTCCCAGGCTTCCGGATTGATCGGCTCGCCGACCGAGCCGAGCAGGCGCAAGGACGTGCGCTTGCATTGCTTCACCGGCGCCTCGCCCTCGCGCATCAGCGCGCGGATCGCGGTTGGCGCGGTGTAGAAGATCGTCACCTGGTGCTTGTCGACGACCTGCCAGAAGCGGCTCGAGTCCGGATGATTCGGCACGCCCTCGAACATCAGCGAGGTGGCGCCATTCGCAAGTGGTCCGTAGACGATGTAGCTGTGGCCGGTGACCCAGCCGACGTCCGCGGTACACCAGTAGACGTCGTCCTCGCGCAGGTCGAACACGCATTCGTGCGTGTAGGAGACGAACACGCCGTAGCCGCCGGTCGTGTGCAGCACGCCCTTGGGTTTACCCGTCGAGCCCGAGGTATACAAAATGAACAAGGGGTCCTCGGCACCGACCGGCTCCGGCGCGCATTCGGCGCTTTGCACGGCGACGAGCGCGTTCCAGGAGCGGTCGCGCGGCGCCTGCATCGGCACCGGCGCACCGGTGCGCTGGACCACGAGCACGGTTTCCACGCTGGTCGTGCCGGAACGCGTGAGTGCTTCGTCCACGTTGACCTTGAGCGGTATGTGCTTGCCGCCGCGCAGGCCTTCGTCGGCGGTAATGACGACTTTCGATTGCGAATCGGCAATGCGCCCGGCCAGCGAATCCGGCGAGAAACCGCCGAACACGACGGTGTGCACGGCGCCGATGCGCGCGCAGGCGAGCATCGCCACCGCCGCCTCGGGAATCATCGGCAGATAAATGCACACGCGGTCGCCCTTGCGGATACCGAGGTTCTTCAACAGGTTCGCGGCGCGGCAGACCTGTTCGTGCAACTGTCGGTAGGTGATCGCGCGCGATTCGTTCGGATCGTCGCCTTCCCACAGGATCGCGGTCTTGTCGCCGCGCGTCTTCAGGTGCCGGTCCAGGCAATTCGCGGCGAGATTCAGCTTGCCGTCGGCATACCAGCGGATGTGCAGGTCCTTGGCGTCGAAGGAAACATCGCGCACCTTCGTGTATGGCACGATCCAGTCCAGGCGCTTGCCGATGCGGCGCCAGAATCCGTCCGGATCGCGCACGGATTCGGCATGGAGTTTTTCGTAATCCATCGCGCCGATGCGCGCGTGCGCGGCGAAGTTGGCGGGGACGGGATGCAATGTGGCCATGGCGAATTCCTCGAACGTACCGGAAAGAGGATAGTGCGACTGCCGTGCCGCCACGGCAAGCGTACACAGACCGCGTCGCGGTCTGTGTACGCAACGGATCAGGCGCGTTTGATCAGGCCGAGGATGACGAGCAGGATCACTGCGCCGATCATGGCGTTGATGATCGCGGCGACGATGCCGCCGCCAATGGCGATGCCGACCTGCGGCAACAGCCAGCCGGCGATGAATGCGCCGACGATGCCGACGACGATATTGCCGATCAAGCCAAAGCCCATGCCGCGCACGATCTGGCCAGCCAGCCAACCCGCGACCGCACCGATCACCAGGAACACGATGAGTGATTGGATCTCCATCTTCAGTCTCCTTGATCACGCGACCGGCATGGCCGCGGACCCATTGTGCGGCGGCTCGCCCCGGCAGTCATGGTGCTCTGCGTCACGCGGACTTCAGGAATTGGATGACGGTGGCGTGCCGGCGGCCGGTGGCTTGCGCATGCTGGCGCGCAACGTGGCGATATCCTTGTCGGTGAGCAGGGTTGAGTCCGGGCGGCTGTTTTCCGCCACGCGCGCGGCGGCGAAGGCAAAGAAGGCGGCGACGAGGAACACGAAGCCGAGCACAAAGCCCAAGCCCACCAGGCCAGGCGATCGCGTTGAAAATCCCAGTGCGAAACCCGACACGGCAAGCAGCAGCAGAATCCAGCGCATCCGCATCCCCAAACGTCGCGATGGCAAAATCCTGCCACAGTTGAGCCCGGCACGAAAGCGGTGCGGCGCGGTTCAGACCGGACGCGTAGAATTTCCGACCAGTGGTTGGGGCCAGGAAAAACCATGGAACATCTGCAAACATTGGCTTTGGCCGCCGGCTTGGCCTGGGCCAGCGGCATCCGCCTGTATGCGGCGATCTTCATCGTCGGCCTGCTCGGGCGCCTGGGCTTTGTGCAGTTACCCGAACATTTGCT
The DNA here is from genome assembly GCA_035473575.1 of Rudaea sp. Classification (GTDB taxonomy): domain Bacteria; phylum Pseudomonadota; class Gammaproteobacteria; order Xanthomonadales; family Rhodanobacteraceae; genus Rudaea. The sequence continues at coordinate 31,206 of DATIOA010000106.1, forward strand.
TCTGCTCGAGCATAACTGGGTGCTTGGCGCGTCCGGCTTCATGCTTCTGGTCGAGTTCCTGGCCGACAAGGTTCCTGCCGTTGATTCGGCCTGGGATGCGATCCACACCTTCATCCGCATTCCGATCGGCGCCATGCTCGCCTGGGGTGCGATGGGCGATGCGGCGCCGGACGTGCAGATGGCGGCGGCGATCCTCGGCGGCGCGATCGCCGGTGGTACGCACCTGGCCAAGATGGGAACGCGCGCGGCGATCAATGCTTCGCCGGAGCCGTTCAGCAACTGGACGATGAGTTTTTCCGAGGATGGCATCCTCGTCGCCGGCCTGTGGCTGGTGTTCCGGCACCCGCTGGTTTTCCTGATCCTGCTCGCCGCGTTCCTCGCCTTCACGATCTGGCTGATCCCGAAGCTGTTGCGTTTCCTGGCCGGCATCTGGCGGCGATTTACGGGAACCGGATCGCGCACGCTGCCGGCGAAGTAACACGTCGCGGCGGCTGAGACGCGCGCGGCGTATTCTCGGTGCGCATGAACGAGCCAATGCGCATCAAGGGTCGCGGCGCGGCCTCGAATCCCGAGGGCCGCTTCGAGACGGTCGCGCGCGAGGCCGAGGACGATGGTTGGGAACGCGAGCCCGAACCCGCGCCGCATCCGGCGACCACGGTTACCGAGGAACGCGCCCGTTCCATCATCAGCCGCAACGCTTCGCCCGACATTCCTTTCGAGCAGAGCATCAATCCCTACCGCGGTTGCGAGCACGGCTGCATCTACTGCTACGCACGGCCATCGCACGGTTACCTGAATCTTTCCGCGGGGCTAGATTTCGAAACCAGGTTGTTTGCGAAAACAAACGCCGCCGAATTGTTGCGCAAGGAGTTGGCCAAGCCCGGCTATCGCGCGAGCCCGATACATCTGGGCGCGAACACCGATCCCTACCAGCCGATCGAGCGCCGTTATCGCATCACGCGGCAAGTCATCGAAGTGCTGGCCGAGTTCGGACATCCGCTGACGATCCTGACCAAGAACGCAATGATCGAGCGCGACATCGACCTGCTTGCGCCGCTGGCGCAGCGCAACCTCGTGTACGCCTTCGTGTCGGTGACATCGCTCGACAACAAGCTCTCGGCCAAGCTAGAACCGCGTGCCAGCGCGCCGCACCGGCGTATTGCCGCATTGAAGACTCTTGCCGATGCCGGGATTCCCTGCGGCGTGATGGTCGCGCCGATCATCCCCATGCTGACCGATCGTTGGATGGAAGCAATCCTCGAACACGCGCACGATGCCGGCGCGCGCATCGCCGGCTACACGATCCTGCGATTACCTTGGGAGTTGAAGGATCTCGTGCGCGAATGGCTGGAAATCCATTTCCCGGAACGCGCCGAACACGTGTTGAGTCTGGTGCGGCAGATGCGCGGCGGTCGCGACAACGACCCGCGCTTCGGCGCGCGCATGCGTGGGGAAGGCGAGTTCGCCGAGTTGATCCGGCAGCGCTTCCACATCGCTACGCGCAAACTCGGCCTCGGTCGTGGTCGCGCGATCGTGTTGGATTCGACGCAATTCGCGCCGCCGCGCGAGGCGGCGCAGCAGGGCGAATTGTTCTGATTGCGCTCAACGATTCGTGAAAATCTTTTCCGCGCGCTGGAACAGCACCCACGAGGTAGCGATGTACTTGTCGCCGTTGCGGGGCATATTGCCGCGGTGCGTGTGCGTGAACGCGGCCGGCGCGATCAGCAGCGATCCGGTCTTTGGCGTGATCGTGCGCTGCTGGTACAGGAATTCGGTTTCGCCCGCGTCGAAGGCGTCGTTGAGGTAGATCGTCCACAGCAGCGTGCGGTGCAGGGTTTCGGATTGCGGGTCCCCGGCCTTGGGATACAGCTCGCAATGCCAGTACGGGTAGCCGCCCTGGCTGGAAATATACTTTTGCAAATTGATATTTCCGGGTCGTAGGGTCTGCCGGATCAGGCCCTGCAGTTGTGCGTCGGGTAGCGCGGCCAGGGCTTCGGCATCGAGCGGCACGAGCTGGCCGTTGGCCGTTGGCCGCTTGAGCGAAAGTGGCGCGAGCAGGGTGTGTGGATACTTGCGCAGGTAACGCATCAGGCCCGACATCATCGCCGTGTTCAGCGCATTTTCCGCATCGGCCCAGGCTGGGTCGCCGCTGATGCGGATGTCCCAACTGTCCTTGAGTTTCACGTCCACGCCGCTGCCGGTTTCGCCGCGGCGCGCTTTTCCGCTCGCCTCGAAGCGGCGAATCAGCGCCGCGCACGTGGCCGCGTCGAGCGCGGCGTCGTAAACCTCGATGAAATCGTCCACGCTCAGCCCGTTGCCTCGCGGTGATAGCGCGTGACGCGCTCGATCTCGTTCTTCGAACCGAGGAACACCGGCACGCGCTGATGCAGCGAAGTCGGCACGATGTCGAGGATGCGCCCGTGACCATCGGTGGCCATGCCGCCGGCCTGTTCGACGATGAAGGCCATGGGATTGGCCTCGTACATCAAGCGCAGCTTGCCGCCCTTGTCCGCGATCTTGGCGTCGATCGGGTAGATGAAGATACCACCGCGCGTGATGATGCGGTGTACGTCGGCAACCATGGAAGCGACCCAGCGCATGTTGAAGTCCGCGCCGCGCGGGCCGCTCTTGCCGGCCAGCAGTTCGTCGATGTAGCGTCGCATCGGCGCTTGCCAATGGCGCATGTTCGACATGTTGATCGCGAATTCGCGCGTATCCTCGGGGATGCGCAGGCCGCTGCCGGTCAGCACGAAGCTGCCGATCTCGCGGTCGAGCGTGAATGCGTGCACGCCGTCGCCGAGGGTAAGCACCAGCATCGTGCTCGAACCGTACACCGCGTAACCGGCGGCGACTTGTTGCGTGCCCGGTTGCAGGAACGCTTTTTCATCGGGTTCCTTCACGCCGGCCGGGCACTTGAGCACCGAGAAGATCGTGCCGACGGAAATGTTCACGTCGATATTGGACGAACCATCCAGTGGGTCGAACACGAGCAGGTATTCGCCTTTCGGATAACGGTGCGGGATCGGATGCGGGTCGTCCATTTCCTCGGACGCGAGCGCAGCCAGGTGTCCGCCCCATTCGTTCGCTTCGAGCAGGATCTCGTTCGAAAGCACGTCGAGTTTTTTCTGCACCTCGCCCTGCACGTTTTGCGTGCCCGCGCTGCCGAGCACGCCGCCGAGCGCGCCGCGACCGACGGAAATCGCGATGCGCTTGCAGGCGCGCGCGACGACCTCGATGAGCAGGCGCAGATCGGAATTGATATGTCCCTTGTCGCGCTGCTCCTCGATCAGGAAGCGGGTCAGCGAGACGCTCTTGATCGACTCGGGCTTGTTCGACGACGGTGAGTTCATGGCGCAAATCGGATTGTGCGGTTCGCGCATTGTCGCATGCGCGTGCGCGTCACGAATGGCCGGTGCGCGGTGCCTGCGAAGGTGCGATGATCGGCAATCGTCCGCACGGAGATCGTCATGAAATTCTACGCATCCTTGTCGCTCGCGCTTGGTCTTGCGCTGGCGATTCCCGCTTGGGCGGATGCGCCCGACTGCGCCTGCGCGAAAACCGCCGCGCCCGCGCCGGGATCGGCTGATGCGAAGTTCGACGCGGTCTACGGCGCCGAGTGGAAATGGCGCCAGCAGCAGTTTCCCGGTGGCGACGACGACAGCGCGACGGCGGCAGTACCCGATCGCCTGCCGCGCGTGGATGCGGCCGCGCAGGAGGCACGACTGAAATACTGGGACGACGTGCTGGCCAAGCTCGAGACGATCCCGCTCGACAAGCTCTCGGCCGCGAACCGGATCAATTACGCGGTCTACAAGCCGCAGATCGCCGATCTCGCCGCAGACGTGCGCTTTCGCCAGTACGAAATGCCGTTCAACGCCGATTCGCAGTTCTGGTCCGACCTCGGCTTCATGTCCGGCCGGCACCTGCGCACGGTCAAGGATGCTGAAAACTATATCGCGCTTTTGAACGATGTTCCGCGCTGGTTCGACGAAAATATCGTCAACATGCGCGTCGGACTGAAACGTGGTTTTTCCGTGCCGCGCGCCGTGCTGGCGGGTCGCGACGTATCCATTTCCACGTACATGGACGTGAAATCGCCGCAGGACAGCGATTTCTACAAACCGTTCAAGTCGCTGCCAGTGATAATTCCCGCCGCCGAACAGGCGCAATTGCGGGCGGCCTGCGCGGACGCGATCCGCGACAAGGTGATTCCGTCTTACGCAAAGCTGCTCAAATTCTTCCGCGACGAATACGTGCCGCAGGCGCGCACGACACTCGCGGCCGAAGCGCTGCCCAACGGCAAGGCGTATTACCGCCAGCAAATCCGCGAATACACCACGCTCGACCTCGATCCCGATGCGATCCACGCCATCGGCCTGAAGGAAGTCGAGCGCATCCAGAAAGAGATGGATGCGACGATGAAGGCGACGGGATTCAACGGCGACATGCCGGCCTTCCTGCATTTCCTGCGCACCGACCCGCAGTTCTACGCCAAGTCGGGCGACGAGCTGCTGATGCATGCGTCGTGGATCGCCAAGCGTGTCGATGCGAAGTTGCCGCAGTACTTCGGGCTGCTGCCGCGCGGCCGCTTCGGCATCGAAGCGGTGCCGGCAGCGATCGCGCCGTTCTGGACGGCCGGCCGCGGCGGCGCACATACCTATTGGGTGAACACTTACGATCTGCCGTCGCGCCCGCTCTACAACCTCACCGCGCTGACCCTGCACGAATCCGCGCCCGGCCACGCCCTGCAGGGCGAGTTGGTTGAGGAACAGACCGGCAAGCCGGAATTCCGCAAGGCCTACATTTCCGCCTACGGCGAAGGCTGGGCGCTGTACTGCGAACAACTCGGCAAGGAGATGGGTATTTACCTCACGCCCTACGACGACTTCGGGCGCGAGTCCTACGACATGTGGCGTGCCGCGCGCCTGGTCATCGATACCGGCGTGCATCATCAGGGCTGGACGCGCGAGCAGGCGATCACGTACCTCGCCGACCACACCGCGCTCAGCCAGCACGAGGTGGAAACCGAAGTGGATCGCTACATCTCCTGGCCGGGACAGGCGCTAAGTTACAAACTCGGCGAATTGAAGATCCTCGAACTGCGCCAGCTCGCCGAGAAAGAACTCGGGCCGAAGTTCGACATCCGCAAGTTCCACGACGCGGTGCTCGAAACCGGCTCGGTGCCGCTGCCGGTGCTGGAGGACCACATCAAGGCGTTCATTGCGGGGCAGGAAAAGGCCGATAAATCCTGACGGGGATTTGCCGCCATCGGCGCTCGGCCATTATACTTCGCGACCGTTATCCGACCTTCTCGGTCGCATCAGGACGATTGCCGTGAGTGATTCCGTAAACAGCACCGACAAGGTTTTCCTGCGCCATTTCTCGATGGTGATCGGCTTCCTGGTGCTGGTCATGCTCGGCCTGATCGCGCTGGCCATGCATATCTACGCCGATAATCCGGCCCCGCCGCGCCCGGAAGCGCAGCAGGAAATCGCCGCGCGCATCGCGCCGGCAGGTGCCGTTTATGCGGGCGACACCGGTCGCGCCGCGCTGCTCGCCGCGCAGGATGCGGCGAAGAAAGCGGCGGAAGGCCAAGTCGCCTACGGCGGTACGCTCGACGGCAAGACCATCTTCGACAGCCTGTGCACCACCTGCCACACCAATTCCGCGACCGGCGCGCCGAACATCCACGAGAAGGCCGCCTGGGGACCGCGCGTGGCGCAAGGCCTGGACACGCTCGTCAAGCACGCCATCGACGGCTATTCCGGCGTCGACGGCAAGGGCGCGCTGATGCCGGCCAAGGGCGGCAATCCGTCGCTGACCGATGCGCAGGTGAAGGCGACGGTCGAGTGGATGCTGACCCAAGTTAAGTGAAACGGTCCAAAAAGCTGCTGCGCTCGCCAGCTCGCACGCCGGCGGTGCTCGGAATCCTCATTTACGACCAGTAAACTCCGGTTCCTGCGCTCCAGCGGCATGCAATCTGCCATCGCTCGCGACGCTTTTTGAGCCGTTTCTAGCAGGGTGAGCAGCATGGTAGTTTCCAATCCCGCCTCGTTCCCCGCCGCCGCGTCAGCATTGACATTGGCCGGCCCCGCCGGCGCGCTCGAAGCCGCTGCCGATGTGCCGGATGCCGCCGAGGCGCGCGCGGGCGTGGCCATCATTTGCCATCCGCATCCCCAGCATGGCGGCACCCTGCACAACAAGGTGGTGACCATGCTCGAGCGCAGTCTGCGCGAATCGGGCCTGGCCACGGTGGTGTTCAATTTCCGCGGTGTCGGCGCGTCGCAGGGAAGTTACGACGACGGTCGCGGCGAAGCCGACGATCTCATCGCCGTGGCGGATTGGGTGCAACGCACGCGTCCGGACGACGTGTTGTGGCTGGCAGGATTTTCCTTCGGCTCGTATGTTGCCGCGCGTGCTGCGCCGCAATTGCCGGTGCGCCAGATGATTTCCGTGGCGCCGCCGGTGTCGCGCTGGGATTTCGCGCATCTGGCCTCGCCGCTGTGCCCGTGGTTGGTGATCCAGGGCGAGGCCGACGAGGTCGTCGATCCGGCGGCCGTGTACGCCTGGGTGGCGGCACAAGCCGAGCCGCCGACGCTGGTGCGCATGCCCGAAACCGGGCACTTCTTCCATCGCCGCCTGATGGACTTGCGCGGCGCAGTCAAGAACGGCGTGCGCGGCAACTTGCCGCCGTTGCGCGGCGCATGAGCGTGGCGCAGACCCCGAGCGTACTGTACGCGCGCGGTGTGACCAATAAACTTTGGGTCGACGATCCCGCCCAGCGCGCGCTGTTGCCGAGTCTGGATCGCATCCGTGCCAGAATCGTGGACTTGCAATCCGGCGGCTGGCGGCGCTGGCTGCGGGGCCGCGAGCGCGCGACGGTGCGCGGCCTGTACTTGTGGGGCGCGGTCGGCCGCGGCAAGACGTTTCTCGCCGACCTGCTGGTGGAATCGCTGCCGCCGCATCTCGTGTTGCGTCTGCATTTTCACCGTTGCATGGGCCGCGTGCAGGCACAGTTGAAGTCGCTGCAGGGGCGATCCGATCCGCTGCGCGAAGTCGCGGCCGCGTTCGCTGCCGAAGCGCGGCTGCTGTGCATCGACGAATTCTTCGTCAGCGACATCGGCGATGCGATGATCCTCGCCGGCCTGCTCGAACACCTGTTTGCGCTTGGCGTGACGCTGGCAACGACCTCGAACATCGAGCCGGAAGGCCTGTATCGCGATGGCTTGCAGCGTGCGCGCTTCCTGCCCGCTATCGCCTTGCTCGAGCAGCACTGCGAGGTGCGCGAGCTGGTTTCACCGCAGGATTACCGTCTGCGCGCACTGAGCGTTGCCGGCGTCTACTTCACGCCATTGGGCGAACATGCCGAGCATGAACTTGCCGCATGTTTCGCGCGCATCGCACCCGGCACACATCGCGTCGATGCGACGATCCGCATCAACGACCGCGATATTCCGATCCG
>DATIOA010000107.1:0-3582 GCA_035473575.1 Rudaea sp.
GCGCAAATGCTGTTTTTCGAATCCGACGAGGTTTGCGGCACCAGTTACCGCGACCGCGGCGGCAAATACCAGGGCCAGCAGGGCGTGACCCTGCCGAAAGCGTGAGTCGAGGAGTATACAATGCGTAAAAGTTCCATAACCCGTGGCGCGCAGGCGCTGGTCGTCGCCCTGCTGTTCGCCCTGCTCGCCGCCTGCGGCGGCCGCGACGCGATCAACAAGGGTACTTCGGACGTCGCCGCGGCGAACTCGCCGACGGCATTCGACCTGACCGTGGCCGCGGACGCGGACAGCCAGTTCGAATACGAGGGCGCCACGCTTACCCGCGAAGACCTCGCCGGGCATATCCGCTACCTGGCCGAGACCGGCAAGCCGGTGCACAGCATCGTGCTGACCACCGGCGAGAAGCAGAAGATCAAGAACGAGCACGTCGCCGCGCTTGCCAGCATTTGTCGCGACCTCAAGATCACCTGCTACGTGCGCGACAACGACGGGCACCTGAAAGTCATCCAGATCGTCAAATAGCGCCGCCAACGCGGCGCGCATCGCAACGGGAGAACATCATGCACAGATCGATCGTCGCGGCGACCGCCGCCTTGCTGCTCGCCTCCACGGCCGCGTTCGCCGGCATGGACGCCGTCGACAACGGCAACCTGCTGGTCAAGCCGGCCAAGAACAACATGTTCGCGACCGGCGGCTACGTGTTGGGCAAGGCCGAGCTGTTCGGCTACATCGGCGAGCTGAAGGACAGCCAGAAGATCACCGGCATCGTGTTGCGTGACGCCGAGCGCGCCACGCCGGAGCAAAAACATCTGCTCGCGATCACCGCCCAGGCGCAGAAGATCGACGCGCTCGTGGACGAAAACGGCAAGCTTGAGCCGCTCGCCGATCCGACGCCGTCGGCGCCTGCCGCCCCGGCCGCGCCGGCGCAGTAAACGCGACTCAATCCAGGCTGCCGGCCGCGTAATGCGCGTCGGCAGCGGTCGTCAGCGCGACGTCGAGGCACAGCCGCACCGCTTCGATCATCGTTGGCAGCGGCAGCGAAGGCGCTCCTGCATGCCGCGCCGCCTGTTCGGGCAGATACGGCACGTGCACGAATCCGCCGCGTGCGCGTCGCCGCCGCAGCGCATGCATCAACGCATAGAACACCTGGTTGCACACGAACGTGCCCGCGGTTTGCGACAGCGACGCGGGGATGCCGGCGTCGCGCAAGCGTTGCAGCATGGCCTTGATCGGCAAAGTGGAAAAGTAGGCATTTGACGCATCTTCCACAATGCGCACGTCCACCGGTTGTGATCCGGTATTGTCCGGAATGCGCGCGTCGATCAGGTTGATGGCAACGCGCTCCAGCGAAATGCCCGCGCGTCCACCGGCCTGGCCGAGCGCGAGCACCAGCGCGGGACGGTGCCGCGCGACGAGCTTTTCCAGTGCCGGCGGCGCGGCGGCGAATTGCGTCGGCAGGATCGCCCCGACGATGCGATGGCCGGCGATGACCTCGCCATGCAACGCCTGCACGATCTGCTGCGAAGGATTGACCGCCTCGCCGCCGAATGGATCGAAGCCAGTGACGAGGGCAACGGGCATGCGCTGGCTCATGGGAATGCGCAAAACCAGATCAGGACGAGGTTGATCGCCAGCAGCCACAGCGCCGTCGGCCACTGCGCGCGGATCACGCCGTTGGGATCGCGCAGTTCGAGCAAGGCGGCTGGCACGATGTTGAAGTTCGCCGCCATCGGCGTGAGCAGGGTGCCGCAGTAGCCGGTGAGCATGCCCAGCGCGCCGAGCGCTGCCGCATTGCCGTGATGCAGGCCGATCAGCAGCGGCAGGCCGATGCCGGCCATCATCACCGGGAACGCAGCGAAGGCATTGCCCATGATGATGGTGAACACGAGCACGCCGCCCGCAAATGCGAGCACGCAGGCCAGACGCGAGGATACTGGTATCGCCGCGGCGGTCAGGTGCGCAATCGCCTCACCGACACCGGTCGCGGCGAAGACGGCGCCGAGCATCGCCAGCAGCATCGGCAACACGATCGCCCACGACAGCGCATCGAGCAGGCGTCCGGTTTCGGCGATGGCGTCGCGTGTATGCGCGCGCGTGAGCGCCGTCGCGGCAAAGGCCGCGAGCACGCAAGCCAACGCGAGCGCGATCAACGTGGCGGCCGCGCGATCAAGTTGCGCGATGCCGCCGACATTCAAGTACGGTTGCAGCAGCGTGAATACCAATGTGCCGAATGGAATGATCAGCGCCGGAACAAACAGGTTGTGTCCGAGCCGCGCGGCGCTGGCGCTGCGACGTTCGTGCTCCTGCGTCGACTCCGCGACCGGCGCGCGGCGCAGGAATCCGGCGATCAGTCCCAGCGCGATCACGCCGACGCCGGCTAGTTGTTCGGGTAGGGCATTACCGTGCGCGGCAATGGATTTCATCGCGTCGCCGAGCAGGAAGATCGCGGCGAGGATGCCCCAGAACGCGCCGTGCGCCCGGCGCCGCGCGCGCAGTTCGCGCAACGCACACGCGGCGAGCACGAGTCCGCACAGCCAGTAGACGTATTCGACGCGAAAGATCATGGGGATTCCGGTTCGCGCCGTCGCCCGGCGCGAAGGCGCCGTTGCATCCGCAGTGCGCGCACGCTTTGCACGATGAATGCCGCAATCGCCGTCGGCAGCGCCCAGATCGCGATGCTGCGCGGATCGAGCACGATGCCGTTCTGCGCGTAGAAACCCTGGATCAGCAGCACCGCACCAAATGCAATGAAGATGTCCTCGCCGAAGAACAGGCCGGTGTTGTCGGTGGCCGCTGCGAACGCGCGGATGCGTTCGCGCTCGTCGAGGTCGATGTCCGGGTCGATTTTCTCCGCCGCGGCCTCGGCCATCGGCGCGAGCAGCGGACGCACCGTCTGCGCATGTCCGGCGATGCCGGTCAGGCCGAGCATGGAAAGAATCTGGCGCACGGCGAGATAGCCGATCAGCAGGCGCGCGAACGTGAAGCGTCGCATGCGTGCGATCCACGCGGCCGCATGTTCGCGCAGTCCCGCGCGCTCGAGCAGGCCGATGGTCGGCAGGGTGAGCAACAGCACGAGCAAGTTGCGGCTGTCGATGAATTTCGCCCCCAGCAGGGCGAGCAGGTCGGGAATCGACAGGCCCGAGAGCATCGCGGAAACGATGGCGGCGGCGACCACCACCAGCGCCGGATTCAGCCGCAGCGCGAATCCGGCGACGACCACGGCGACGCCGAGAAGGGGCCAAAAGTTCATGCTTCTCGGTATGTCATAGGAACCTCTGAACAACCTGCTGCGCTCGACATCTTGCGCGCCGGCGGTGCTCGGAATCCTTACATACTACCTGTATGCTCCGGTTCCTGCGCTCCGGCGGCGCACAACCTGTCTTCGCTCGCGACGGTTCTTCAGATGTTCCGGAGGAAATCATGTCCAAACTGTGCGTGAGGAGTTTCGCGGTATCCCTCGACGGTTTCGGCGCGGGGCCGAACCAGAGCCTGGAAAATCCGCTGGGCGAACGCGGGCCGGAGCTGATGGAATGGTTCTTCCATTCGCAATTCTGGAACCGCATGCACGGCAAGGACGGCGGC
>DATIOA010000108.1:0-11903 GCA_035473575.1 Rudaea sp.
CCGGCATTGGCGACGATCTCGCGCAGCGGCGCTTCCATCGCGCGCTTGGCGATGAGGATGCCGTGGTTCTGGTCCTCGTTGTCGCCCTTGAGCTTCTTGATCGCATCCAGCGCGCGGATCAGCGCCACGCCGCCGCCCGGCACCACGCCTTCTTCCACCGCCGCACGCGTGGCGTGCAGGGCATCTTCGACGCGCGCCTTCTTTTCCTTCATCTCGACTTCGGTCGCGGCGCCGACCTTGATCACTGCCACGCCGCCGGCGAGCTTTGCCACGCGCTCTTGCAGCTTCTCGCGGTCGTAGTCGGAGCTGGTCTCTTCGATCTGTGCCTTGATCTGGTCGATGCGGGCCTTGATGTTCTTGCCTTCGCCGTGACCATCGATGATCGTCGAGTTTTCCTTGCTGATCTGCACTTTCTTGGCGCGGCCGAGGTCCTTGATCGTGGCCTTCTCCAGCGACAGGCCGACTTCCTCGGAAATGACCTGGCCGCCGGTGAGGATGGCCATGTCTTCCAGCATCGCCTTGCGACGGTCGCCGAAGCCCGGCGCCTTCACGGCGCAGACCTTGACGATGCCGCGGATGGTGTTGACGACCAGGGTCGCCAGCGCTTCGCCTTCAACTTCCTCGGCGACGATGAGCAAGGGCTTGCCAGCCTTGGCGACGCTTTCGAGGATCGGCAGCAGTTCGCGCACGTTGGAGATTTTCTTGTCGTGCAGCAGGATGTACGGATCTTCCAGTTCAGCCTGCATCGACTGCTGGTTGTTGATGAAGTACGGCGACAGGTAGCCGCGGTCGAACTGCATGCCCTCGACGACGTCGAGTTCATTGTCCAGGCCGGAACCGTCTTCCACCGTGATCACGCCTTCCTTGCCGACCTTGTCCATGGCCTTGGCGATGAGGTCGCCGATGTTCGTATCGGAATTGGCCGAGATCGAGCCGACCTGGGCGATTTCCTTGCTCGTCGAGCAGGGCTTGGACAGGTTCTTCAGTTCCGCAACCGCGCCCTGCACGGCCTTGTCGATGCCGCGCTTCAGATCCATCGGGTTCATGCCCGCGGCGACGGCCTTGAGGCCTTCGCGGATCAGCGCCTGCGCGAGCACGGTGGCGGTGGTGGTGCCGTCGCCGGCGACGTCGGAGGTCTTGGAAGCGACTTCCTTTACCATCTGTGCGCCCATGTTTTCGAACTTGTCGGCCAGTTCGATCTCCTTGGCGACGGACACGCCGTCCTTGGTGATCGTCGGCGCGCCGAAGCTCTTGTCGAGCACCACGTTGCGGCCCTTTGGACCCAGCGTCGCCTTGACGGCGTTCGCCAGCACGTTCACGCCGCGCAGCATGCGCGCGCGTGCGTCTTCACCAAAACGAATTTCTTTAGCAGCCATTGGATTTACCTCAGAATGGATTTGTATAAATTTGGATTAGCAACCAGGGGAGAAGCGAGAGCGCGAAGGCCAGACTAGGCGTGCGCCGGTGAGCAATCCGGAGTTGACTTGTTGTCAATGAGGAATTGCGAATCCGGCGCAGCAACGACGTATGGCCGAGTGCGCGACGCTTATCCTTCAATGACCGCCATAAGATCTTCCTCGCGCATTACGAGCAGTTCCTGGCCATCGACCTTGACCTCGGTGCCCGAGTACTTGCCGAACAGCACCTTCTCGCCGGCCTTGACGCCCACCGGGCGCACCTTGCCGTCTTCGAGAATCTTGCCGGAGCCCACGGCGACGACTTCGCCCTTGATCGGCTTTTCGGTCGCGGTGTCGGGAATGACGATGCCGCCGGCCGACTTGGTTTCGGCTTCCAGGCGCTTGATGATGACTCGGTCGTGCAACGGACGCAGTTTCATGGTATCCCTCAACTGGTTGATTTGGAACGATTTGATTGCGATTGCTAGCACTCCATCGCAATGAGTGCCAATTTTAGCGGCATGCGATCCCCCTGAAAAGAGGGTGCGCCGGGACTGCCTAGATGGGCGCCGCCCAGCGGGTTTCAAGAGCCACCGTCGAGCCCGATAATCCACCTATGGCCGCCATCGTGATTTTTTGCACCTGCCCGGACGAGGCGAGCGCTGCGCGCATTGCCGACGCACTCGTGGGCGAGCATCTGGCCGCCTGCGTGAACCGGATTCCGGTCATTGCCTCGACCTATCGTTGGAAGGGCCAGATTCAGAACGATGGTGAGGTGTTGTTGCTGATCAAATCGGTGCGCGCGCGTTTCGAGGCGCTGCGCGCGCGGATCATTGCCCTGCATCCGTATGAACTGCCGGAAGTGATTGCGGTCGATATCAGCCTTGGCCACGCGCCGTACCTCGACTGGATCGCCGCGCAGACAAGTCCGGATGCAAGTTCGGGCTGAGGTTTCCGGTCACATTTGCAACTGCAACCTGCGACAATCGCCGCATGAAGAAATATATTCCGCTGTTTTTCGCTCTGCTCGCCGCAATCAGCCTCGCTCACGCCAACGGCGCGGACAACCTGCTGCCCGTGGATCAGGCCTTCAAGGTCGAAGCGACGGCACCGGATCGGCAAACGGTGCAATTCAAATTCACCGTTGCCGACGACTATTACCTGTACCGCGGCCGCGTCTCGACCAAGAGTGCGGATGCGGCCACCGTGCTCGGCGCGCTGGACCTGCCCGCCGGCGAGAAGAAGCACGACGAGTTTCTCGGCGATGTCGAGGTTTACCACCACGGTTTCATCGCGACCCAGCATCTGAACATGCCGACCGACGCAGCGCAGGCCGTGATCGAGTTGCGCTACCAGGGTTGCCATCAGGTCGATCCGAAGATCTGTTTTCCGCCGCAGAAGAAGATCCTGACTGTTGCGCTGCCGGCCGCGACGGCGTCTGCGCCGACTTCGCTGGCGGCAGCACTCGGGACGGCCGCGGGCGAGACGCCCACATCGCCACTGTTCGGCAACGACAAGCCCTTGCCGGTCGAACAGGCATTCAAGTACGAGGCCATCGCGACCGGTCCGGGTGGAATCCTCGCGCGCTTCACGATGCCGAAGGGTTACTACCTGTATCGCGACAAGACGAGTTTCTCGGTTCCCGTCGACGGCGACGCGAAGCTTGGCACTCCACGGTTCCCGAACGGCGTCGAACACAGCGACGCGAATTTCGGCAAGACCGTCGTCTACTTCGATCAGGTCGAGATTCCGGTTCCGCTCGCGCGCACGAATACGGCCGCGCACACGCTTGCGCTGACTGCGAATTTCCAGGGCTGCAAGCAAGACAGCGTTTGCTACCCGATGACGGCGGCGACGGTCGCTGTGAGCTTGCCGGCCGGCGCGGGCGCAGACCTTGCAGCCATTTCTTCGACTATCACGCCTGCGGCAACATCCAATTCCGACAGCCAGTTCAAACAGGCACTGGATGGATCGCTGTGGCTGGTGTTCGGCGCGTTCTTCCTGGCCGGTTTGGGTCTTGCATTCACGCCTTGCGTGTTCCCGATGATCCCTATCCTGTCCGGCATCATCGCCGGCGCGGGCGAAAACATCACCACCCGACGCGCGATCGTGCTGTCGCTGGTGTACATCCTCGCCAATGCGGCGATTTTCACCATCGCGGGCGTGATCGCGGGACTGGCCGGACACAATTTGCAGGCCGCATTCCAGACCCCTTGGGTGTTGTGGAGTTTCGCCGGCCTGTTCGTGCTGCTCGCATTGTCGATGTTCGGATTCTACGAATTGCAGTTGCCGGGTTCGTGGCAATCGAAAATCGCAAACGTGAGCAACAAGCAATCCGGTGGCTCGCTCTGGGGGGTCGCAATCATGGGCGCGCTGTCGGCGCTGATCGTGGGGCCCTGCGTGACGCCGCCGCTGGCAGTGGCCGTGCTCTACATCGCGCAAAAACACGATGCCGTGCTTGGCGGTTTCGCCCTGTTCTCACTCGCGCTCGGCATGGGCGCGCCGCTCGTCGCGTTCGGCGCCAGCGCCGGCAAGCTGCTGCCGCGCGCCGGTGCGTGGATGGATGCGGTCAAGGCCGTGTTTGGCGTGACCTTCCTTGGCCTGGCGATCTGGATGCTCTCGCGCGTGTTGGATACGCCGTGGATCATGCTGCTGTCCGGCTTGCTGCTCGTCGCCTGCGCCGTTTACCTGGGCGCGCTTGAGCGTCTGGCCGAAGGCACGTCCGGCTGGAAGAAGCTGTGGAAGGCGCTGGGCGTGGTGCTGCTGATAGGCGGCGCAGCGGAACTCATCGGCGCGGCGGCGGGTTCCAACGACTTGCTGCAACCGTTGCGCGGCATCAGCGGCGGCTCGGGCGTGGCCGCATCCGCGCAGCACGGCTTGAGCTTTCGCCGCGTGAAATCGCTCGCCGATGTGGAACAGGCGCTGGCTGCGGCAAAATCCGCTGGCCAACCGGCGATGCTGGATTTCTATGCGGACTGGTGCGTGAGCTGCAAGGAAATGGAGAAATTCACCTTCACCGATGCGCGTGTGCAGCAGGCGCTGTCCGGTTTCGTCCTGCTGCAAGCCGACGTCACCGCGAACGACGACACCGACAAGGCGCTGATGCAGCACTTCGGCATCGTCGCGCCGCCGGATACGCTGTTCTACGGCGCCGATGGCGTGGCGCGCCTCGATCTGCAATTGATCGGCCAGGAAAGTGCCGAGAAGTTCATGCAACGCGTCGAGGCCGTCCGCCAGTAGAATGACAGGATGAAATCCAATCTGCTGATCGTCCTGATCGCCGTCGTCGGCGCCTTGCTCGGCCTTTACGCCGGCAGCTATTTCAACCGGCCGCAGGTTGCCGGACTTCCGGCGGGCACCGGCGTGCTGGGTCCGGGCCAGCACCTCGCCGACCTGCAACTGTCCGGCACCGACGGCCAATCGCACCGGCTCGGCGATTGGCATGGCAAGACCGTGCTGATCAACTTCTGGGCGACCTGGTGCGAACCCTGCCGCGAGGAAATGCCGTTGCTCGAAGCGGCGTCGAAAAGATACGCGAGCGAGGGATTCGCCGTGATCGGCGTGGCGGTGGACGATCCGGACGCAGTGGCCTCGATGCTGAAGGATCGGCCCGTGAGCTACCCGATCCTGCTCGGTGACGACGCCACGCTCGATACGGTCGGCGACAATCGCGGCGTACTGCCCTACTCGCTACTGGTCGGGCCGGATGGCAGGATGATCGCCCTGCGCGCGGGCAGTTTCACCTCTGCGGACAGTCTTGCGCACTGGATCGAGCCACACATGCGAAATCCGGGTTAAACAGCGGCCAATTTCGGCGATCGTACAGGCATCGTGCTGGACAACACTGCCCAAGTCTTGCACACTCCCGCGCCTTGATCGGCCCCTTGGCCGGCGCTTCGAAATTCTCCCTTGCCCCGAATTCTCGTCCTCCACGGCGCCAACCTCAACCTGCTCGGCACGCGCGAGCCGGAAGTGTATGGGCACGCCACGCTGGCGGATATCGACGCCGAACTGGCGGCGAACGCGCGGACATCCGGGGTGGATCTGGCGTCTTTCCAATCCAATGCCGAACACGAACTCGTCGAGCGCGTGCAAGCCGCGCGCGACGACGGCACCACCTTCATCCTGATCAATCCCGGCGCGTTCACGCATACCAGCGTAGCCCTGCGTGATGCCTTGGCCGCGGTGAAGATTCCCTTCATCGAGGTGCATCTTTCCAACCCGCACGCACGCGAGTCGTTCCGCCGGCTATCGTATTTTTCCGACATCGCCGTCGGCGTGATCGCCGGCTTCGGCGCGCAAAGTTACCAGTTCGCCCTGCGCGGCGCGCTGGATCATCTGCAATACCATCATTCAAAAATGGCGCGTTGAGCGCCGTTATTAGTAAATTATGAGGGGTTAGCCGTGGATTTACGCAAGATCAAGACACTCATCGACATTCTTGAACAGTCGAACCTGACCGAAATCGAGATCAAGGAAGGCGAGGAATCCGTGCGCCTGAGCCGCATGCCCAAGGGCGGTGCCGCTGTGCCGATGATGTTACCGGCTGCGCAAGTGCACGTGGAATCTCCGCGTGCTGCTGCGACTGCCGCCGCGCCATCCGCGGACAAGGGCCTGCCGCCGGGTCATGTCGTGCGCTCACCCATGGTCGGCACGTTCTACGCCTCGGCCAATCCGGAAACCCCGCCGTTCGTGAAGGTCGGCCAGAGCGTGAAGGCCGGCGACACGCTGGGCATCATCGAGGCGATGAAGATGTTCAACCAGATCGAGGCGGATCATGCCGGAACCGTGGTGGCGGTGCTCGCCACGAACGGCCAGCCGGTCGAGTTCGACGAACCGCTGTTCGTGATCGGCTGACACAGGCATGCTCGACAAAGTCGTCATCGCCAACCGCGGCGAAATCGCCCTGCGCGTGCTGCGCGCCTGCCAGACCTTAGGGATCAAGACCGTGGCCGTGCATTCCACAGTCGACCGCAACCTCAAGCACGTCGGCATGGCCGACGAATCCGTGTGCATCGGCCCGGCGCCGGCGGCGGAAAGCTACCTGAACGTGCCGGCGATCATCGCGGCGGCGGAAGTCACCGACGCGCAGGCGATCCATCCCGGCTACGGATTCCTGTCCGAAAACGCCGACTTCGCCGAGCGCGTTGAGCAATCCGGATTCGTGTTCATCGGCCCGACCGCGAACGTGATCCGCCTGATGGGCGACAAGGTCGAGGCGATCCGGACCATGCAGGCCGCCGGCGTGCCCTGCGTGCCGGGCTCCGGCGGGCCGCTGGGCGAGGATGCGGCGGCGAACGCGAAAATCGCGCGCGAGATCGGTTATCCAGTCATCATCAAGGCGGCCGGCGGCGGCGGCGGACGCGGCATGCGCGTGGTGCGCACCGAGGCGCACCTGTCCAACTCCGTGACCATGACCAAGACCGAAGCCAAGGCCGCATTCGGCAACGGCGAGGTCTACATGGAGAAGTTCCTGGAGAATCCGCGCCACGTGGAGATCCAGGTGCTGGCCGACGGCCAGGGCAACGCGATCCACCTCGGCGAGCGCGATTGCTCGATGCAGCGCCGCCACCAGAAGGTGGTCGAAGAAGCGCCTGCACCGGGCATCTCGCCGGAACAGCGCGCGGAAATCGGCAAGGTTTGCGTGGATGCCTGCGTCCGCATCGGTTATCGCGGCGCCGGCACGTTCGAGTTCCTGTACGAGAACGGCCGCTTCTACTTCATCGAGATGAACACGCGCATCCAGGTCGAGCATCCGGTAACCGAACTCATCACCGGCGTGGATCTCGTGCGCGAACAGTTGCTGATCGCCGGCGGCGAAAAACTCTCGATCAGGCAATCCGACATCGAGATCAACGGCCACGCCATCGAATGCCGCATCAATGCCGAGGACCCGGATACCTTCATGCCAAGTCCCGGCACGGTCAAGCGCTTCGAAGCTGCCGGCGGACCGGGCGTGCGCATCGACACCCACGTCTACGACGGCTACCGCATCCCGCCGAACTACGATTCGATGATCGGCAAGCTCATCGTGCATGGCCGCGACCGCGCGACCGCGATCGCGCGCATGCGCATCGCGCTGGCCGAGATGGTGTTCGAAGGCGTCAAGACCAACCTGCCGCTGCAGCAGCGCATCATGGCCGACGGCGGCTTCAACGCCGGCGGCCAGAACATCCATTATCTGGAAAAGCGCATCGCCGAGGCGAAGGAAAAAGCCATCAAGTTAGGTTGACGATGGGCTGGCTCGAACTCTCGCTTACCATCCACGCGACACGGCAAGCCAGCGTCGAAGCCGCGCTGGAAGACCTTGGCGCGCTGTCGATCACACTCGCCGACGCGGACGCGGACACGCCCGACGAACGCGCGATCTTCGAGCCGGGCGTCGGCGAAACGCCATTGTGGAACGAAGTCGTCCTGCAAGCACTGTTCGACGCAAATGCCGATCGTGCCGGACTCGTGCATGCGCTCGCCGATCTGGTTTCCGGCATCGAACCGGCGCAAATCGCCTTTCGCGAAGTGGCCGACCAGGACTGGACGCGCGCCTGGCTCGATACTTTCAAGCCCATGCGCTTCGGCCGGCGCCTGTGGATTTATCCGTGGAACGTGAACGCACCCAACGCTGCCGACACGGTGATCGTGCGGCTGGACCCCGGCCTGGCGTTCGGCAGCGGCACGCATCCGACCACGGCGCTGTGCCTGGAATGGCTGGATGGAGTTGATCTCGCCGGCAAGACGCTGATCGACTACGGCTGCGGCTCGGGCATCCTCGCGATCGCCGCGCTCAAGCTCGGCGCTGCGCGCGCGATCGGCGTGGACAACGACGAACAGGCGATCGCCGCGAGCCGCGACAACGCGCAGCGCAATGGCGTCGTCGAGAATCTGGATTTGTATCTTCCACAGCATTTTCCACAAATGCAATCCGACGTGCTCGTTGCCAACATCCTCGCCGGCCCGCTCGCGGAACTCGCGCCCGTGTTCGCACAGAGCTTGAAGCCCGGTGGCGCATTGGCGCTGTCGGGCATCCTCGACGGCCAACAGGACGAACTGCTCGCGCATTACGCGCAGTGGTTTGGCGCCTTGCGCGCGACGGCGCGCGATGGCTGGGTACGTATCGACGGCATCCGCCGTTGATTTGACCTAGCGCAACTTCAATACCGTCGCGAGCTTTTCCGCGTCGCGCCGCTGCGTCGCCTGTTCGATCAGCGTCGTGCGCAAAACCGGCAGGGCTGGCTGCAACAGGGACTTTGCCGCCGCATCGTCGTGCGCCGCATGCGCATATTCCGCCGCTTTCGCCGCGAGCCGGGCATAGGCCGGATGCTGCTCGCCCAGCTCTCCGTGCAACGCATCCAGCGACCGGCGTTGCGCAGCCAACGCCGCCTTCCAGTCGCGATGCGCCGCTGCCAACTCCGCTTCCACGATCGCATAGCGCGCGCGACGTCCATAGTTGCCGCGCCCATCGGGCGGCGTCAATGCGCGCAGCGCAGCGGCCGCTTCGCGCGTGCGGCCGGACCGCACCAGCCACTGCGCGTCGAGCATTTCCGAATCGAACAACTGGGCCGGATCGAGCTTGAGCGCACGCCGCGTCGCCAGCGCCGCATCGATGAATGGACGCGCGGCGGCAAGCTCGCCCAGTTCCAATTCGCAGCGCGCCAGGTTGTTCTGCACGCGGGCGATGGATGCGCTGGCCAGCTTGCTGTGCACGGCGCGGATGCGCAGCGATTCGCGGAACAACGGCAGCGCCGCGGCGAAATCGCCGCGGTCCTCTTCGAGCGTGGCGAGGTTGTTCGCGGTGACCGCCCAGGCCATCGAATCGGCCGGTTCCAGGCGCACGTAAAGAGCCAGCGCCACGCGATAGTTCGCTTCGGCGACGGCATATTCGCCCCGGTCCTGCTGCACGCTGGCAAGGTCGTTGTGGGCGCGTGCAACCGTTACGCTGTCCGCGCCGAGCACCTTGATCTGCAGCGCCAGCGCGTCCGACAAATTGCGTTCCGCGGCGGCGAGGTCGCCGAGTTCTTCTTCCGCCTGGGCCAGGTTGTCGAGCGTGTTGAGCGTGCGCGGGTCGTCGTTGCCGTACACGGCGCGCTTTTCCGCGAGCGCCTGCGTGTACAGATCCCGGGCCTGGGCGTAGTCGCTGCGATGAAACGCCAGGAAAGCGAGATTATGCACCGTCGAGGCGACCTCGCCGCGCTGTTCGGGACCGGCAGCGGAGAAGATCGCCAGCGCGGCGCGGTAATCACGCTCGGCGGCAACGAAATCGCCGTTGCCCTGCTCGGCCACGCCGAGCGCATTGCGGCTGTGGCCAAGATCGACATCGCCCGGCGCCAGGCGCGCCTCGCGCAACGCCATCCCTTCGCGGCAGGCGGACAGTGCCTTCGCATAGTCGGAAATTCCGGACCAGGCGCGGCATTCCTCGTTCAATGCCCGTGCCAGGCGCAGCGGATCGGCACCGGGAGCGCGCAGCAGCGCAATCGCGCGTCCGAGCAGGTCGGTGCTGTGCTGCGGCTGGCCGATGCTGATGTAAATTTCGCCGAGCGTGGCCAGCAGCCGTGCGCGCACCTGCGACTGCGCAATCGGCGTCGCATCCAGCCGTGTGCGCGCCTGATCCAGCAACTCGCGCGCGCTGACGTCGCGGCCGCGCGTTTGTTGCGGATCGGCGTCCTGGAACAGGCCGACGATGAAGTTGGTGACCTCGTTTGCGGTGCGCGCCTCGGTGCGAGCCGCGCCTTCCGCGCGCAACGCGCGCGCGCGTTCGAGCGCGAGCCATGATGCCGCCACGATGATCGCAACGACGGCCAGCGCCGCGATGCCCACGCCAACGCGATGCCGGCGCACGAATTTGGCGACGCGATAACCGATGCGGTCCGGCCCGGCGGCGAGCGGACGTCCATCGAAATAGCGCTCGATCTCCTCGGCCAGCGCCGCCGCCGAGGGATAACGCCGCGCCGGAGCCTCGTCCAGGGCGCGGCGCACGACGTGTTCCAGGTCGCCGTCGATGCGCGCGGCGTCGGCGCGCAGCCAGTCCGCAGCCGTGCGCGCGACGCGCCCCGGCCGCGCCTGGCGCCAGCTTTCGGCGTTGCCGGCGGATTTGTACACTTTTCCACAAAGCAATTCATACAGGATCAGACCGAGCGCGTACACGTCGCTCACGGTCGTCACCGCCGCGCCGCCGAGTTGCTCGGGACTGGCGTATTCGGGCGTGAACGCACGCAGCTCGGTCGCGCGCTCGCCGCTCGCATCCGGTGCGCTCAGGCGCGCGATGCCGAAATCCAGCAGCGCTGGCGTGCCGTCGCCGCGCACCATCACGTTGGCGGGCTTCAGGTCGCTGTGCACGATCAGGTTCTGGTGGGCGTGATGCACGGCCTCGCACAACTGCTGGAACAGGCGCAGGCGCTGAACCAGCGAAGGCCGCCGGGTTTCCAGCCACTGCGCGAGCGGCATGCCGTCGACGTACTCCATCACCAGGTAAGGCTGGCCCTCGTCCGTGGTGCCGCCGTCGAGCAGGCGCGCGATGCGCGGATGCACGAGGCCGGCGAGCAGCTGGCGTTCGCGGCGCAGGCGTTCCAGCGCGGCGGATGTGGGGAAGCCGCGGATCAGCTTGATCGCGACGCGGCTTTCGTATTCGGCATCGGCGCGCTCGGCGAGGAACACGTTGCCCATGCCGCCGCGACCGATCTCGCGCAGGATGCGGTAGTTGCCGATGCGTCGTCCCAGCCACGGCACGCCGCTGTCGAAATGCTCGACCGTGCCCTGCGCGATGCTCGCGGCCAGCGGATCGTGCGCCTGCGCATCGGCCGCAAGCAGTGCTTCGAGTTCCGTGCGCAGCGCCGCGTCGCCGGTACAGGTCATGTCCATGAAGCGCTCGCGCTCGTCCGGCGCCAGCGCGATGGCCGCGTCGAACAATTCCTGCAAACGCGCGAACTGGCTCATCACCGCTACGCCGCAAGCTCTCGTTTCAGCCACGCCCGGCCAAAACGCAACCCGCGGTCGACGGTCGGCACCGACACGGCCAGAACATGCGCGATCTCGTCGCGGTTGAGGCCGCCGAAATAGGTCAGCTCGATGATCTTGCCGGTGCGCGCGTCCTCGTCCTCGAGCCGGCGCAGCGCCGCGTCCAGCGCCAGCAATTCCGGCGTCGCCGCCGCGGCAGCGGCTTCGGCAGTCAAGGTGACATGCAGTGCACCACCGCCGCGCTTGTCCGCCTGGCGCGCGCGGGCGTGGTCGATCAGCACGTTGCGCATGTGCAGCGCGGCCAGCGCGAAGAAATGCGCGCGGTCGCGCCAGTCGACGTCCGCATTGCACAGACGCAGGAAACTCTCATGCACCAGCGACGTCGGGTCCAGCGTGGACGGCTCGCTGCCGCGCAGGCGCTGGCGCGCCAGCGTGCGCAAGTGCGCGTAGACCAGTTCGGTCAACTGCGGCAGCGCGGCGGCATCGCCGTCGCGCCAGGCGTGCAACAACGCGGTGATCGGCGTCTGCGGCGTAAGCATATGCGCAGTGTAGCGGTCT
>DATIOA010000109.1:0-8347 GCA_035473575.1 Rudaea sp.
CGCCGCCGCGCACGAACGGCATGTAGGCGCTGTACAGCGCGGTCTTGTCCTTGATCGTCAGCGGCAGGATGCCTTGCCGCGGCATAGCCAGATTGGGTGCGGCCATTGCGCTTGCTCCTCGTTACGCGGCCAGTGCCGACAACGCGTCCAGAATCACCAGTTCGGGCCGCAGCGGCCCGCGCAACTGTTCGCGTGCGCGGTTGATGCGGTCGAATCCCGCCGCTAGCTTGGGCAATTCGGCGGGCGCGGTCAAGGCACGGGCGTTGTCCCCAAGTTGCATGGCCGCAAACCACAGGCGCCGCTCGGGATCGGACTTGCTCCAGCGGTTGGCGATCTGGGATGCGCTGGCCGTGCCGCCACACAAGGCGCGCAGGTCGGCATCGACTTCCGCGTGCAGCTTCAGGCCATCGGATCGGGCCAATTCCAGGGCGACGCCGGGATTGCCTGCGGCGACGTCGAGCGCCTGCGCGGCGGTTTTCGCCTCGACGCCCTTTTGCGCCAGCCACGCCAGCGCCTGCGCGCGCGGCGGCAGGTGGAAATCGACGCGCTGGCAGCGGCTGCGGATCGTCGCCGGCAGGCGTGCAGCTTTGGACGTGAGCAGGATCAAATGCCGCCGCTCGCCGGGTTCCTCGAGAGTTTTCAGCAGCGCGTTCGCCGCAGCGACGTTCATTCCGTCCGCCGGATCGATCAATGCGACTTGTGCGCGGCCAAGTTGCGGCGGCAGCGCCAGCCAATCGGACAGCTCGCGGATCTGCTCCACGACCAGTTCCGAGTACATTTTTTTCGGACTGGATTTTTCGTTCAGCACATGGCCAATGAAACGCGCGTCGGGGTGTCCAGGATGTCCTTCTGGCTGCGCCAATGAACCATCCGGCCGTGTCTCTTCCGGATCACGTTGAGCCCGATTGGCGAAAAGCCGGCACGAGCGGCAGACTCCGCACGGCGCATCTTCCTGCTCGCACAGGATCGCCGCCGTCAGACGCTCGGCGAATGCGCGCTTGCCCAACCCCGCCGCGCCGCTGAGCAGCAGCGCGTGCGGCAGGCGATCCTGCGCGCGTCGCGCCAGCAGGCGTTGCCATTCTTGCGCATGCCAGGGTGCGAGGTTCATGCGCGCGCCCCTGTCGCTTCGACAAAGGCACCGACTGCTGCGCGCACATCGCCGAGCACCGCGTCCAATGGACGACCCGCATCGATGATGCAAAAACGCGCAGGTTCGGCTGCGGCGCGCGCGCGATACGCGGCACGCACGCGCTCGAAAAAATCCGTATTTTCCATTTCGATGCGATCCGCGCTGCCCCGGCCGTTGGCGCGCTTCAAACCCTCGCTCACGGGCAGATCCAGCAACAGGGTCAGGTCGGGTTTCAGGCCATCCGCCGCCCAGCGTTCCAGGTCGGCGATTCTCTCTTGCGGCTGGCCGCGGCCGCCACCCTGGTAGGCGAAGCTCGCATCGGTGAACCGGTCGGATAGCACCCAGCGTCCCGCCGCCAGCGCCGGGCGCACGAGTTCGCGCACAAGCTGCGCACGCGACGCAAACATCAGCAGCAGTTCCGCCTCGGCGCACAAGCCATGATGCACCGTATCGAGCAGAACGCCGCGGATTTCCTCGCCCGCCGGCGTGCCGCCGGGTTCGCGCGTGACCAGCGCATCGATGCCGCGCGCGGCCAGCAACTCGCGCACGGCCGCGAGCACGGTGCTCTTGCCCGCGCCTTCGCCGCCTTCGAGGGTGATGAGTTTTCCGGTCATGGATTGCGGTGCAGTTGGTATTTCGCCACGGCGCGATTATGCGCCTCGAGCGTCGCCGAAAACTCGTGCGTGCCGTCGCCGCGCGCAACGAAATACAAGGCGTCAGTCGGCGCCGGATGCAGCACCGCCTCGAGCGCGGCGGCTCCCGGCAATGCGATCGGCGTCGGCGTCAGGCCGGCGCGCGTGTAGGTGTTGTACGGCGTGTCGGTTTCCAGGTCGCGAGTGTGGATCTTGCCGTCGTAGGTCGAACCCAGTCCGTAGATAACAGCCGGATCGGTCTGCAGGCGCATGCCGATCTTGAGGCGATGCTCGAACACGCCGGCGATGGTCGCGCGTTCCGCGGGTTGGGCGGTTTCCTTCTCGACGATGGACGCAAGGATCAGCGCCTCGTACGGCGACGTCAGCGGCAAATCCGCTGCGCGCGCCGCCCATAGCGTATCCAGCTTGCGCTGCATCGCCGCGTGCGCGCGACGCAGGATGTCCACGTCGCTCATGCCTTTGACGAACTGATAGGTCTCCGGCAGAAACCAGCCTTCCGGCGGCGCGCCACCGGAGCCGAGCGTTTTCATGAGTTCGGCGTCGCTCAACGCCGGCAGGGTCTGCGCCAGCTCCGCGTCGTGCGCGAGCGCGTCGCGCAATTGCGCAAATGTCCACCCTTCCACAATGGTAAATTTGTGCTGGATCACCGCGCCCGTCGCCAGCTTCGCCAGCAGGCTGCGCGGCGCCATGCCGGGATCGAGCGCGTATTCGCCGGCATGCAGCTTGCCGGCAACGCCCATCTGCCGCGCCAGCAGTCGCCAGTACAACGCCGAGCCTGATGTGATCCCGCGCGCATCCAGATCGCGCACGATGCCCGGCAGCGGCGTGCCGAGGGCGACATCGAGCGTGGCCGACTTCGGCAATGGCGCCAGCGGCGCATCGGCGAAATGCCGGAAGTCGGCGTAGAAATATGCACCGAGCGCAAGCGCGGCGACGAACGCCACGAATACGAATCCCCCCAGAAATTTTCGGTTTCGACTCAAGCAAGGCCTCTCACGAAAATAGTGGCACGCCGGATTTTGCCCGAACTCGGCCGCGCGTACTAACCTGCCACACCCAGCGCCCGCAACAGCCCGCGCGCCTTGGCGCGGGTTTCGGCGAGTTCGTGCTGCGCATCCGAATCGGCAACGATGCCGGCTCCGGCGCGCAGGCGGATGAGATCATCGTGGAGGGTGAAAGTCCGGATCAGGATATTCAGGTCCATGTTTCCGTTGCGGTCGAGATAACCGAGCGCGCCGGTGTAGGCGCCACGGCCAACGCCTTCGAGTCCGGCGATGATGCTCATGCTGCGAACCTTCGGGCAGCCGGTGATGGTTCCGCCGGGAAACACCGCGCGAATCGCGTCGCCCGGCGACACGTCGTCGCGCAACCGCCCACGCACGTTGGACACGATGTGGTGCACGTGGGCATAGCTTTCCACCGTCATCAACTCGTCCACCTCGACCGAACCGGGCTCACACACGCGGCCCAGATCGTTGCGCTCCAGGTCGATCAGCATGACGTGTTCGGCGCGTTCCTTGGGATGCGCGATCAGCTCGCGCACGCGCGCCGCGTCGTCGTCGCCCGGCAGGCGCGGTCGCGTGCCGGCAATCGGACGCGTCTGCGCGACGCCGGCACGAATCTCGATCAAGCGTTCGGGCGAGGAACTCGCGATTGCCCAGTCGTCCCATTGCAGCAGTCCCGCGAACGGCGCGGGATTCGCGCGGCGCAGGCTGGCGTAGAGATCGGCGGGCGCGGGCGGATTCGCGCAGCGCAGCCGCCATTCGCGCGACAGATTGATCTGGTAGGTGTCGCCTTTGCGCAAGTGCTCGTGGATGCGCGCGACGCCGTCGAGGAATCGCTGCGGATCGTCCTCTTCGACATGCTCGGCAGCGAAAGGCGCTGGCGAAAATGGCGGAGTCGATTCGAGATCGCGCGCGAGTACGTCGAGCAGGTCCACGCGATCCGGCTCGGCAATCAGGCGTGTGGTTCGCGCAATGCGATCCACGACAATGGCTGCCGGACAGCGCAATGCGAGCGCAACGGGAATCCGCGCGTCCGGCGCCGGCGGAAAACGCAGTCCGGGTTCGATTTGCGCGGCCAGCTCGTAGCCGAGGAACAGCACCCATCCGCCGGAAAACAGTAAATCCGACAAATCGGGCCTGTGTGCAGCGGTGAATGCCACATCCAGTGCCGCGAGGAAATCCGCGCCGCGATCGACGCCTGCCGCATCGCGCACGCGGCCATCGGCATGCAGGGCGAGCGCTTCACGCGGAAACGCGAGCAGGATGTCGTAACGCGACCGCGCCGAGGGCGCCGCGCTTTCGAGCAGGCAGGGATAACGCCGCGGGTGCGCCGCGGTGAGCGCAAGCAGGTCGCGCGCGCCGGATAGCGTGCGCTGCGCGATGGCTTCGCTCAAATGCGCTTGAAAACCAGCGTGCCGTTGGTGCCGCCGAAGCCGAACGAATTCGACAACGCGGCGTCGATGCGCGTCTGGCGCGCCGTGTGCGGGACAAAATCGAGGTCGCAGCCTTCGCCGGGATTGTCGAGATTGATCGTCGGCGGCGCGACGTTGTCGCGGATCGCGAGTACGCAGAAGATCGCCTCGATGCCACCGGCTGCGCCGAGCAGGTGCCCAGTCATCGACTTGGTCGAGGACACCATGACTTTCGTTGCCGCTTCGCCGAAGCAGGTCTTGACCGCCCGCGCCTCGGCCGCGTCGCCTGCTGGCGTGGACGTGCCATGCGCATTGACGTACTGGATTTGATCCGCGTTGAGTGCGGCGTCCTTGAGCGCCGCGGTCATGCAGCGTGCCGCGCCCTCGCCGTTTTCGCTCGGTGCGGTGATGTGGTAGGCGTCGGCGCTCATGCCGAATCCCGAGAGTTCGCAATACATGCGTGCGCCACGCTTTTTCGCGTGTTCGTATTCTTCGAGCACCAGCACGCCGGCGCCGTCGGCAAGCACGAAGCCGTCGCGATCCCTGTCCCACGGACGGCTCGCCTTGGTCGGCTCGTCGTTGCGCGTGGACATGGCGCGCGCCGAGCAGAATCCGCCCATGGCAACGCCCGTAGTCGAGTATTCCGCGCCGCCGGCGACCATCACGTCGGCGTCGCCGTACTGGATCAGGCGCATGGCCAAGCCAAGATTGTGCGTGGCTGTGCTGCAGGCGGTGACGCAGGCGATGTTCGGACCCTTGAGTCCCAGCATGATCGACAGGTTGCCCGAAGCCATGTTGATGATGGATGCGGGCACGAAGAACGGCGAAATCTTGCGCTGGCCGCCTTCGTGATAGGCGATGCTGGTGCGCTCGATGGTATGGATGCCGCCAATGCCGGCGCCAACCGCGCAACCGATGCGCTCTTCGTCGTGCTCGTGCGGATGCATGCCCGCGTCCTTGAGCGCCTCGAGCGACGCGGCGACACCGTAATGGATGAACGGGTCCATCTTCTTGACGTCTTTCGCCGCGACGAACTGGGCCGGGTCGAAATCGCGCACTTCGCCGGCAATCTTGGTCGGGAACGTCGACGCATCGAAATGCGTGACCGGGCCAATGCCGCTGTGCCCGGCGAGGATGTTCTTCCACGCCGTGGCCACGTCGTTGCCGACGGGACTGACGATGCCGAGACCGGTGACGACGACGCGACGTTTCATGGTTCAAGTTTCCAAAACGCAAACTGCGCCATGTGGCGCAGCTTGGCTCGTTGCATGGACGGGAAAATCAGGCCTTGACGTGAGCCTTGATGTAATCGACCGCCTGCTGCACGGTGGTGATCTTTTCGGCTTCTTCGTCGGGAATTTCGCACTCGAATTCCTCTTCCAGCGCCATCACCAGCTCGACCGTGTCGAGCGAGTCCGCGCCCAGATCATCCACGAACGAAGCGTTCGGCGTGACTTCATCTTCCTTGACGCCCAACTGTTCGACAACGATCTTCTTGACGCGATCTTCAATGCTGCTCATGTGCAAACCCTCACCAAGGTGGATTCCGTGAATCGGAGCGCGCGGATTGTAGTGGAAGCGTTGCCGGCGCGCCAGCGAACGAGCGTTTGACAAACTTACGCCATGTACATGCCGCCGTTGACATGCAACGTCTCGCCGGTGATGTAGTTTGCGGACGGCGAAGCAAGGAACAATACCGCGTCGGCGATGTCCTGTGCGGCGCCGAGCCTGGCGAGCGCGATGTTCGGCAGCAGCGCCTTGCGCTGGTCCTCGGTCAGCGCACGCGTCATGTCGGTGTCGATGAAACCGGGCGCGACCACGTTCACGGTGATGCCGCGCGAACCGATCTCGCGCGCGAGCGACTTGGAGAACGCGATGATGCCGGCCTTGGCCGCCGCGTAATTCGCCTGCCCCGGATTGCCGGTCAGGCCGACGACGGAGGCGATGCTGATGATGCGGCCCCTGCGCGCCTTCATCATGCCGCGCATCACCGCTTTCGAGGTGCGATAAACGGACGACAGATTCGTGTCGAGGATGGCCTGCCAGTCCTCGTCCTTCATGCGCATGAGCAACTGGTCGCGCGTGATGCCGGCGTTGTTGACGAGAATGCTGACTGCACCGAATTCCTTCGCGATGTCGTCGACCAATGTTTCGACCGCAGCGCTGTCGGTGACATTGAGCACGCGACCGATTCCACCGTGCGCAGCAAGCCGCTGGCCGATGGCCTGCGCGCCGGCTTCGCTGGTCGCGGTGCCTATCACTTTCGCTCCCTGCGCCGCGAGCGTGTCGGCGATCGCCGCGCCGATGCCGCGGCTGGCGCCGGTGACGAGGGCGATTTCGCCTTGCAGATTCGTGCTCATTGCCATTCTCCCAACGCCTGGGTCATGTCGCCCGGCGTGCCGATGGCGCGACCATCGAGGGTGCGGTCGATGCGCTTGAGCAGGCCGGTCAGCACCTTGCCCGGACCGCACTCGGCGACGCGCGTGGCGCCGCGCGCCGCAAGCTGCTGGACACTTTCGGTCCAGCGCACAGGCGAATACAACTGGCGTGCGAGGGCGCCGCGAATATCCTCGATATTGTCGCAGGACTTCGCATCAACATTCTGAATTACCGGAATTTTTGGCAACGACCATGAGACCGCGTCGAATTTCATGGCCAGCGCATCGGCCGCGCCGCGCATCAGCGCGCAATGCGACGGCACGCTGACCGCCAGTTTCACGGCCTTGCGCACGCCGAGCTCGGCCAGGCGCGCGATCACGCGATCCACGGCGGCGACATTGCCGGCGATGACGAGTTGCCCCGGCGCGTTGTAATTGACTGGCGCAACGACCTCGCCGTTCGCGACTTCCGCGCAAACCTGGGCGATCTGCGCATCGTCGCCGCCGAGAATTGCCGCCATGGCGCCAACGCCCGGCGGTACCGCTGCCTGCATCAAGCGTCCGCGTTCGGCGACGAGCGCGGCAGCATCGCGCAGGCCGAGCACGTCGGCGCAAACCAGCGCGGCGTATTCGCCCAAACTGTGTCCGGCCAGCAACGCGGGCGTTGCGCCGCCGCGCTCATGCCATACGCGCCACACCGCCACGCCGGCCGCGAGCAGGGCCGGCTGCGTGTTCTCCGTGCGATTGAGGTCTTCTTCCGGGCCGCGCTGGGACAGTGCCCACAGGTCGACGCCCGCGCCCGCGGAAGCTTCGTCGAAGGTGGATTTGACCACGGAATATTCGCTGCCCAGTTCGGCAAGCATGCCGAACGACTGCGAACCCTGGCCGGGAAAGACAAAAGCGAGATTGGCTGCCTGCATGAGCGTCAGCGATTTCTACAAAAGGGAAAGGTCGATCAATACCGGAGCAACGCCGAGCCCCAGGTAAATCCGCCGCCGAAGGCTTCCAGCAGCAACAACTGGCCGCGCTGCACCTTGCCCGAACGCACGGCGTAATCGAGCGCCAGCGGCACGGAACCCGATGAGGTATTGCCGTGCTTGTCGACGGTGACGATGACGCGCTCCATCGGCATGTCCAGACGCTTGGCCGTGGCCTGGATGATTCGCAGGTTGGCCTGGTGTGGAATCAGCCAGTCGATCGCGCTCTTGTCCAGCCCGTTGGCAGCCAGGGTTTCGTCGACGACGCGATCGAGCGTCTTCACCGCGACCTTGAACACTTCGCTGCCGGCCATCAGCACCTTGACGCCGGCATTGTGCTCGCCGGGCTTGAAGCCGACGGAGACGCCGACCGGGTTCCAAAGCAGCTCTTTGTAACCGCCGTCGGCATGGATGTGCGTAGACAGGATGCCAGGCTCGTCCGCAGCCTTGAGCACCACCGCGCCGGCACCGTCGCCGAACAGCACGCAGGTGCCGCGGTCGGACCAGTCGAGCATGCGCGACAGCGTTTCCGCGCCGACCACGAGCGCGGTCTTGACCGTGCCGGAGCGGATGAACTTGTCGGCGACGGACAAGGCGTAGACGAAGCCCGAGCAGGCGGCGTTGACGTCGAACGCGGCGCAGCCGTTTGCGCCGAGGCGATGCTGCAGCAGGCAGGCGGTCGAGGGAAAGATCAGGTCCGGCGTGGTCGTGCCGACGATCAGCAGTTCGATCTCGCTGGCCTTGACGCCCGCCGCTTCCAGCGCCGCGCGCGCCGCACCCTCGGCCAGATCGCA
>DATIOA010000110.1:0-7320 GCA_035473575.1 Rudaea sp.
GGTAAAATTCCCACTCGCCCGTAACCTCGATCCACGGGCTGGCTAGCGCCAGCTCGCGGGTGTTCGTGTATCCAACGTTTTCAGGCGAAGCCATGCATCCAGCCATCCTCGCACTTGCCGACGGCAACATCTTCTGCGGGATATCCATTGGCGCGGAAGGCCGCAGCGTCGGCGAAGTGGTGTTCAACACGGCGATGACGGGCTATCAGGAAATCCTCACCGACCCGTCCTACGCGCAGCAGATCGTCACCCTGACGTATCCGCACATCGGCAATACCGGCTGCAATGCGCCGGACGAGGAATCGGCAAGAGTGCAAGCCGCCGGGCTCGTGATCCGCGATTTGCCGCGCCTGGCCAGCAACTGGCGCAACACGGAGACCTTGCCCGATTACCTGCGCCGCCACGGCATCGTCGCCATCGCCGAGGTCGACACGCGCCGGCTCACGCGCATCCTGCGCGAAACCGGTGCGCAGAACGGCTGCCTGATCGCGGGCGAGGCCGCTTTCGGTGGGAGTGCCTCCGCCGAAGCCGCGCTTGCCGCCGCGCGCGAATTTCCGGGCCTGAACGGCATGGACCTGGCCAAGATCGTGGGCACGAAAGAAAGGTACACGTTTACCGAAGGCAGCTACGACCTGGATAACGGCACGTTTGCGAAACCGGAACGCAAGTATCGCGTGGCGGCCTACGATTTCGGCGTCAAGCGCAACATCCTGCGTCTGCTCGCCGACCGCGGCTGCGAAGTCACGGTCGTGCCGGCGCAGACTCCGGCAGCCGAGGTTTTCGCGCTGAAACCCGATGGCGTGTTCCTCTCCAACGGCCCGGGCGATCCGGCCGCCTGCGATTACGCGGTCGCCGCAACGCGCGAATTCATCGCAAAGAAGGTTCCGCTTTTCGGCATCTGCCTCGGCCACCAGATGATGGGCCTCGCGCTCGGCGCGAAGACGCTGAAGATGAAATTCGGTCATCACGGCGCGAATCATCCCGTCAAGGATCACGACGACGGCCGCGTGCTCGTGACTTCGCAGAACCACGGCTTCGCGGTCGACGCGGCGACCTTGCCCGCCAACACGCGCGTCACCCACACCTCGCTGTTCGACGGCTCTCTGCAGGGTTTCGCCCTGACCGATGCGCCGGCGTTCTGCTTCCAGGGCCATCCGGAAGCCTCGCCCGGTCCGCACGACATCGGTTATCTGTTCGATCGCTTCGCTACGCTGATGCAGGAGGCTCGCTGACATGCCCAAGCGTACCGACATCAAAACCATCCTCATCATCGGCGCTGGGCCGATCGTCATCGGTCAGGCTTGCGAGTTCGATTACTCCGGCGCGCAGGCCTGCAAGGCGCTCAAGCAGGAAGGCTATCGCGTGGTGCTGGTCAACTCGAATCCAGCCACGATCATGACCGACCCGGAAATGGCGGATGCGGTCTATATCGAGCCGATCAATCGCGCCACCGTCGAGCGCATCATCGCCAAGGAAAAACCCGATGCGCTGCTGCCGACGATGGGCGGGCAGACAGCGCTCAACTGCGCGCTGGACTTGGCCGACGCCGGCATTCTGGAGAAGTACAAGGTCGAGCTGATCGGCGCCTCGCGCGAGGCGATTCGCATGGCCGAAGATCGCGAACTGTTCCGCAAGGCGATGGACGAGATCGGACTGGCGTCGCCCAAATCCGAAGCCGTGCGCACGCACGAACACGCGCTGACCGCGCAGGCCAAGGTGGGCTATCCGACCATTATCCGGCCCAGTTTCACGCTCGGCGGTTCCGGTGGCGGCATCGCCTGGAATCGCGAGGAGTTCGACGAAATCGTCAAGCGCGGCTTGGAACTCTCCCCGGTGCACGAAGTGCTGGTCGAGGAATCGGTACTGGGCTGGAAAGAGTTCGAGATGGAAGTCGTGCGCGACACCGCCGACAACTGCATCATCGTCTGCTCGATCGAAAACCTCGACCCGATGGGCGTGCACACCGGCGATTCGATCACCGTGGCGCCGGCGCAGACGCTCACCGACAAGGAATACCAGCGCCTGCGCGATGCGTCCATCGCCGTGCTGCGCAAGATCGGCGTGGACACGGGCGGCTCCAACGTGCAGTTCGGCGTGAATCCCGACGACGGCCGCGTGGTAGTCATCGAGATGAACCCGCGTGTGTCGCGTTCATCCGCGCTGGCTTCCAAGGCCACGGGATTTCCCATCGCCAAGGTCGCGGCGAAACTCGCGGTTGGCTACACGCTGGATGAATTGCGCAACGAAATCACCGGCGGCGCGACACCGGCTTCGTTCGAGCCGACCATCGACTACGTGGTCACCAAGATTCCACGTTTCGCGTTCGAGAAATTCCCCGCTGCCGATGCGCGCCTGACCACGCAGATGAAATCGGTCGGCGAGGTGATGGCGATAGGGCGCACGTTCCAGGAGTCGCTGCAGAAGGCGCTGCGCGGATTGGAAACCGGCAAGGATGGATTGAATCCGGGAGTGCTCGACCTGACCGATGCCGATGCGATTGCCGACATGAAGCGTGAACTGCGCGAGCCGCGTCCGGATCGCCTGTTCTATGTTGCCGACGGATTCCGCGCCGGGTTGTCGGTCGATGAAGTTTACGCGCTGACGCATATCGACCGCTGGTTTCTCGACCAGA
This sequence comes from Rudaea sp., assembly GCA_035473575.1. Lineage (GTDB taxonomy): Bacteria > Pseudomonadota > Gammaproteobacteria > Xanthomonadales > Rhodanobacteraceae > Rudaea. The sequence goes on from DATIOA010000110.1 coordinate 2,633, forward strand.
TTGCCGAATTGGTCGAGATCGAAGCGCAGGTCAAGATCGGTGGCCTTGCCGCGCTCGACGCCGCGCGGATGTTCGCGCTAAAGCGCAAGGGATTTTCAGATTCGCGACTGGCAACGCTGCTCGGCACTGGCGAAGCCGCCGTGCGCAAGTTGCGCCATGCCTTCAAGGTGCATCCGGTGTACAAGCGCGTGGATTCCTGCGCGGCCGAGTTCGCGACGACGACCGCGTACCTGTATTCGACCTACGAGGAAGAATGCGAGGCGCAGCCGACCGCGCGCGACAAGATCATGGTGCTGGGCGGTGGGCCGAACCGCATCGGCCAAGGCATCGAGTTCGACTATTGCTGCGTGCATGCCGCGCTCGCCCTGCGCGAGGACGGCTTCGAGACCATCATGGTCAATTGCAATCCGGAAACCGTGTCGACCGATTACGACACCTCGGATCGCCTGTATTTCGAACCGGTCACGCTCGAAGACGTGCTCGAAATCATCGCCGTTGAAAAACCCAAGGGCGTGATCGTGCAATACGGTGGGCAGACGCCGCTCAAGCTCGCACGCGCGCTGGAAGCGAACGGTGCGCCAGTGATCGGTACCAGCCCGGACAGCATCGATCTTGCCGAAGACCGCGAACGATTCCAGCAGATGGTGACCAAGCTTGGACTCACCCAACCACCGAACCGCACCGCGCGCAATCCGGATCAGGCGCTGGCGCTGGCGCGCGAAATCGGCTATCCGCTGGTGGTACGGCCGAGCTATGTGCTCGGTGGGCGCGCGATGGAAGTCGTGCATGCGGATGCGGACCTCAAGCGCTACATCACCGATGCGGTGCGCGTATCCAACGATTCGCCGGTGCTGCTCGACCGCTTCCTCGACAACGCGGTCGAAGTCGACGTCGACATCGTCGCCGATGCGACTGGCGCGGTACTGATCGGCGGCATCATGGAGCACATCGAGGAGGCCGGCGTGCACTCGGGCGATTCTTCCTGCTCGCTGCCGCCGTATTCGCTTACCGCCGGCGTGCAGGACGAGTTGCGTTCGCAAGTCACGCGCATGGCGCGCGAGCTGAAGGTCGTCGGACTGATGAACACGCAGTTCGCGATCCAGACCGATGAGCACGGCGCTGCCACGATTTACATTCTTGAAGTCAACCCGCGCGCCTCGCGCACGGTGCCGTTCGTGTGCAAGGCCACGGGCGTGTCGCTGGCCAAGATCGCGGCGCGCTGCATGGCCGGCGGGAGCCTGGTCGCGCAGGGCGCCACGCGCGAGGTCGTGCCGAAATATTACTCGGTAAAGGAAGCGATCTTCCCGTTCCTCAAGTTCCAGAACGTCGATCCCATCCTCGGGCCGGAGATGCGTTCGACCGGCGAAGTCATGGGCGTGGGCCGCAGCTTCGGCGCCGCGTTCGCACGCGCGCACGAAGGCGCGAACATCGCCGCGCCGAAACTCGGCAAGGTGTTCGTGTCGGTGCGCGATCCGGACAAGGCGCGTTTGCTGCCGGTAGCGCGCGACTTGATCAAACGCGGGTTCTCTCTCGTCGCCACCTCCGGTACCTGCGCATATCTTGTCGACAAAGGGGTCGACTGCGAGCGCATCAACAAGGTGCTCGAAGGCCGCCCGCATATCGTCGACATGATCAAGAACGGCGAGATCGTGTTCATCGTCAACACGACGGAGGGGCGCCAGGCGATCACCGATTCGTTCTCGATCCGCCGCGAGGCGTTGCAGCAGCGCATCACGTATTCGACTACGATTGCTGGAGCGCGCGCCTTGCTGCATTCGCTGGATTTCCGCGGCAGCGGCGACGTTCACAGCCTGCAAGAGTTACACAAGGAACTGGCATGAAAAGAACTCCCATGACCGCAAAGGGCGCCGAGCGCCTGCGCGCCGAAGTCGAGCGGCTCAAATCCGTGGAACGCCCGCGCATCATCGCCGCGATCGCCGAGGCGCGCGCACACGGCGACCTGAAGGAAAACGCCGAATACCACGCCGCGCGCGAGCAGCAGGGATTCACGGAAGGGCGCATAAACGAGCTGGAAGCGGCGTTGAGCTATGCCGAAGTGATCGACATTGCGCGCCTGCAACCGAACGGCAAGATCGTGTTCGGCGCGACCGTGCAACTGGCCGACGAGGATTCCGGCGAGGAAGTGACGTACCAGATCGTCGGCGATCTCGAGGCCGACATCAAGCAGCGCCTGATTTCGGTGTCCTCGCCGTTCGCGCGCGTGCTGATCGGCAAGTGCGAGGGCGACTGCTTCGAGTTCCAGGCGCCCAACGGCACGCGCAATTACGAAATCCTGTCGGTGCGCTACAAGGCGTGAACGGCGCCGCATCATGCCCGTGCTGACCTTGCTGCTGCCGGAACTGGCGCGCGTAGCACGCGCGCCGCACCTGATGTTGTGGCTTTCCCGCGGTGATCGCCTGCCGGATGCGAAATCCGGCCGCGCCGTCGCCTTGCGCGAGTGCTTCGAATTCATCGGCGCCACATTGCCTGTGGCCGCGCTGACGCGCTCGCTGGATGCGGATGATGCGGGCGGCGCGACCTGGCTGCGCGCGGATCCCGCGTATGCGATGGTCGACGCCGTCACCGCGCGCCTGATGGCCTGCGGCGAACTGGGCCTGTCGCAAGAGGAGAACGATGAACTGGCGCGCGCGTTGCGTCCTTTGTTCGGCGACGCGGGATTTCCGCTGGAAGCGGCACGACCGGGTCGCTGGTACCTGCGGTGTCCGCCGGAATCGCGTTTGCCGACCTTCGCCCACCCGCAAGACGTGTTGGGCGACGACCTGATGCGGCACCTTGCGCGCGGCGACAACGAACGCCAGTGGCGCGGCTTGTTCAACGAAGCACAGGTGATCCTGCACAATCATCCGGTCAACCTGCGTCGCGCGCAGCGCGGCCAGGTTCCCGCGAATTCGCTCTGGTTCTGGGGCGCCGGCAAATTGCCGGAGTGGGTGCGCACTCGCTGCACGCACACGGCAAGCGACGATCCGGTCGTCGTTGCACTGGCCAAACTGGCGAAGATTCCTGTTGTCGATGCGCAAGCCGCGCTGGTGCAATCCGACGCAAGCGTCCTGCTCGACGTTGCCGTGGTCCCTGCAATCGATACGCACAAATTCATGCATATCGACCTGCTGTTCGCCAGCGGGGAGAGGTATCGCTACAAGCACGGTCATCGCTGGCGCGTCTGGCGGCGGGTGAAGTGAGGGTGCCTCGGGTCCAACGCCGCGTGATTCCACAGATCGCGGTGGCCTGGCCGGATTCCATGCATCCGGTCTTGCGCCGCGTCTATGCCGCACGCGGGATCGTGTCGCCGGCGGATATCGAGCACAAGCTTACGGGTTTGCTTTCTCCGCTGGCGCTTGGCGGGATTGATCGCGCCTGCGAACTGCTGGAAGCCGCCATCCGTGAGGATGCACGCATTGTCGTGGTCGGCGATTTCGACTGCGATGGCGCGACCGGCACGGCCGTCGCAGTGCGCGGATTGCGCCTGCTTGGCGCGCGCGATGTCGGCTATGCGGTGCCGAACCGCATGCGCCACGGCTACGGTTTGAGCCCGGCGATCGTCGAAGAATTGCTGCCGCGCAAGCCCGACTTGTTGATCACGGTCGACAACGGCGTCGCCGCCCATGCCGGCGTCGCCGCAGCCAAGGCGCACGGCATGCAGGTGATCGTCACCGATCATCACTTGCCGGGCGCAACTTTGCCCGATGCAGACGCCATGGTAAATCCGAACTTGAGTGGCGATCCGTTTCCGAGCAAGGCGCTCGCCGGTGTTGGCGTGATGTTTTATCTGTTGCTCGCGCTGCGGGCGAGATTGCGCGAACGCGGCTGGTTCGCGCAGCGTGCGATTCCGGAACCGGACTTGTCCGAACTGCTCGACCTGGTCGCGCTCGGCACGGTCGCGGATCTCGTTCCGCTGGATCGCAACAACCGCATTCTCGTGGAAGCGGGACTGCGGCGCATCCGCGCAGGCCTTGCCTGTTCCGGAATCGCCGCATTGCTCGCGGCGGGAAAGCGCGATCCGGCGCGCGTCGTGGCGAGCGATCTCGGTTTCGCCGTCGGGCCGCGTATCAACGCGGCGGGTCGGCTGGAAGACATGACCCTGGGCATCGAATGCCTGCTGAGCGACGATGCAAGCCGCGCCACCGAATTGGCGGAAGTCTTGTCGTCGATCAATGCCGAGCGCCGCGACCTGCAGGACGGCATGACCGCACAAGCGCAGGTGGAAGTGGAAAAGTGGATTTCCGCGCGCGGCGCGGATGCGCTGCCCCACGGCGTGGTCCTGTTCGATCCCGGCTGGCATCACGGTGTGGTCGGCCTGGTGGCCTCGAAGCTGAAAGAATCACTGCATCGTCCGGTAATAGCCTGTGCGCCCGCGGGTCAGCACGGCGATGAAATCAAGGCATCGGGCCGATCGATTCCCGGATTCCACTTGCGCGATGCCTTGGCGGAAATCGACGCGCGCCGCCCCGGCCTGATCCAGCGCTACGGCGGGCACGCGATGGCGGCTGGTTTGAGCCTGAATCGCGCCGATCTGGAAGCCTTCGGCAAGGCATTCGACGTCGTCGCTCGATCACGCCTGACTGCCGACATGCTCGATGCCGTTGCATTCACCGATGGCGAGCTCGACGCGCAGGATTTCAGCCTTGATCTCGCGCAGCAGTTGCGCTACGCCGGGCCGTGGGGACAAA
>DATIOA010000111.1:0-39067 GCA_035473575.1 Rudaea sp.
CCTGCCCCGATCATGTCCGTGCCCCTGCCCCACCCGCCAGTCCGCGCCAATCCGCGGCTGGCACAAGTGCGTTACGACATCCGCGGCGAGCTGTCGCGGCGCGCGCGCGAACTCGAATCCGCCGGGCGCGACATCGTACACCTGAACATCGGCAACCCCGGGCGCTTCGGTTTCGCCGCGCCCGAGCACTTGCGCCGCGCCGTCGCCGAACATGTGGTCGACAGCGAAGCGTATTGTCCGCAGCAAGGTTTGCTGCCCGCGCGCGAAGCGATCGCCGCGCGTGAACTGGCGCGTGGCGCGCACAACGCATCCGCCGCGAATGTCTTCGTCGGCAACGGCGTCAGCGAACTCATCGACATGAGCCTGCGCGCCCTGCTCGACACCGGCGACGAAGTCCTGCTGCCGAGTCCGGACTATCCGCTGTGGAGCGCCGCGGTCGCGCTCAACGGCGGTAGCGCGCGCTACTACGCCTGTCCGGCCGCGCGCGGACATCTGCCGGATCCTGACGAGATCGAGGCGCTTGTCACGCCGCGTACGCGCGCCTTGGTCGTGATCAATCCGAACAATCCGACCGGTGCGGTGTATCCGCAAGAACTCCTCGCCGCGCTGGCGCGCATCGCGCAGCGCCATCGGCTGGTGTTGCTCAGCGACGAGATCTACGACGACATTGTTTACGACGCCGCGCGTTGCGTGCCGCTCGCGCCGCTCGCCGGCGAGGTACCGACGCTGACGTTCGGCGGACTTTCCAAGGTGCACCGCGCCTGCGGTTGGCGCGTGGGTTGGGTCGGCCTTTCCGGCGCGCGGGAATCATTAGCCGAAATCCACCACGCGCTCGACCTGCTCGCGAGCCTGCGCCTGTGCGCGAACGTGCCCGGCCAATGGGCGGTGTCGCCGGCGCTGACCGGGCCGGACACGATCTCGGCGCTGACCGCGCCGGGCGGGCGCCTGCATGAGGCGCGCCGCGCCGTCGTGGAGCATTGTGCACAAAGCGAATTCCTGGACATCGTCACCCCGCAGGGCGCGTTGTATGCGTTCCCGTCGGTGCGCGCCGAGGCGATCCCGGATTTCGACGATCACGAATACGCGCTGCGGCTGCTCGAAACCGAAAACGTGCTGATCGTGCCGGGCCGCGGTTTCAACATCGTCGAACCGAACCACTTCCGCGCCACGCTGTTGCCGCCGCCGGCACAGTTGCGCGAGGTGTTCGCGCGCATCGAACGCTGTCTGGAACGCATGGCGGCATCTGCCCGGCGCCATGTGGCTTAGCCTCGCCGCTGGCGTCGTGCTGGCGACAGGCAGCGCGAATCCTGCGCCGCGTTTTCTCGCCCTTGGCGATTCCTACACCATCGGCGAAGGCGTCGCGGCGAACGAAAACTGGCCGCACCAGCTCGCCGCCGCGCTGCGTGCGCAAGGCGTCACGATCGCGGACCCTGAAATCGTCGCGCGCACCGGCTGGACCACGGACGAGCTATCCGCCGCGATGGACGCCCACGCGTTCCATCCGCCCTACGCCCTGGTCACCCTGCTGATCGGCGTCAACAACCAGTACCGCGGACGCGACCTGCAAAATTACCGCGTCGAATTCCGCAAGCTGCTGGAACGCGCGATCGCACTCGCGGGTGGCGATCCGTCACGCGTCGTCGTCGTCTCCATTCCGGACTGGGGCGTGACCCGCTTCGGCGCCGAAAGCGGGCGCGATCCCGGCAAAGTCGCCCGTGAAATCGATGCTTTCAACGCCTCGGCGGCTGCAATTTCCACGACCTTGCACGCCCGCTACGTCGACGTGACGGCGATCTCCCGCGACCGTGGTGGCGCTCCCGACATGTTGATTGGCGATGGCCTGCACCCGTCCGCCGCCATGTACGCGCGCTGGACCGCGGCGATCGCTCCTGCCGCGCGTGCCACGCTTGGCGCCCATTGATCTGCGTCAAAGCCGGCGACGCCATGGCTTGCGCTGGCGTCCTTGATCTGTAACATGCGTCGAAAGACAGGCGGCCGACACCCTTTTCGGCACGGCGCAAACACGGGAGGGCGATATGCGCATCGGCTTTGGCGTAGTGCTTGGCATCGGTCTCGTTCTCGCCGGCTGCGGTGGCGGCCGCAACGACCAGGCGGCGGCGGCATGCAACACCGAAATCGGCAAGCGCATGAACAGCCGCAACTTCAACGTCGATCTGAAAGACCTGGCCGCGCACGCGAAAGAAGAATCCGGCGGCACGCTGCTGCTCACGTCCACCGTGGTGCTGGACAAGGGCCTGCCGAGCGAAGACAAGCAGACCTATGAATGCCGCGTGCGCTTCGATGCATCCGGTGCGCCAAGCGTGCTGTATCTGCAATTCAACTGGAACACGTCGGACCTTAAGCAACAACCCCAGCAGTAGTCTCGTGTCGATGATTTTGCTTTTTTCGCCCCGCGGCGGATGATAAGGACTTGTCCGGCTCAAACGCGGTGCGCCCATGATCCTCACGCTCGTCCTCGCGCTGATCCTGCTCAGCACGCTGTTGTTCCTCGGCTACGGATTCTTCGCCTGGACCGGTGCTGCCGCGGTCTGGCTGATCGGCTGGCGCCTCACCGGCGTCGCCTCGCCGCTGCTGTTCGAAGGTACAGTGATCGTCCTCGTCGTGCTGGCGGCGATCTTCGGCATTCCCTTCCTGCGCCGGCAGATCGTCTCGCGCTTCGCCATGAAACTGATGGCGCCGGTGCTGCCGCGCCTGGGCGAAACCGAACGCATCGCGCTGGATGCCGGCACCGTGTGGTGGGACGCGGAGTTGTTTTCCGGTCGCCCGCACTGGCACACGCTGCTCGACTTCGCGCCGCAAAAACTGACTGCCGAGGAACAGGCGTTCGTGGATGGGCCGGTCAAGGAACTGTGCGCGAAACTCGACGATTGGCAGATCAACCAGCAGCGCGACCTGCCGGCGAACATATGGGCGTTCCTGAAAACGAACCGCTTCTTCGGCATGATCATCCCGAAGGAATACGGCGGACTCGGATTTTCCGCAATCGCGCATTCGCGCGTGGTGACGAAGATTTCCTCGCGCTCGGTGACGGCGGCGGTCACGGTGATGGTGCCTAACTCGCTCGGTCCCGGCGAACTGCTGTTGCACTACGGCACCGACGAACAGAAAAAATATTACCTGCCGCGCCTCGCGCGCGGCGAGGACGTACCCTGCTTTGGCCTGACCGGTCCCGAAGCCGGCTCCGACGCGGCGGCCACGCAATCCACCGGCGTTGTCGAGAAGCGCATCGTCGACGGCAAGGAAGTGCTCGGCTTGCGCCTGAACTGGAAGAAGCGCTACATCACGCTCGCGCCGGTGGCGAGTTTGATTGGCCTCGCGTTTCGCATCCAGGATCCGGATCACCTCATCGGCGACAAGGACGACTTGGGCATCACCTGCGCGCTGATCGAGGCGCACCTGCCCGGTATCGAGATCGGTCAGCGCCATGACCCGATGGGCGTGCCATTCATGAACGGGCCCATCGTCGGCAAGGATGTATTTGCGCCGCTGGACTGCATCATCGGCGGGCGCGAAGGCATCGGCCACGGCTGGCGCATGCTGATGGAATGCCTCGCCGCCGGGCGCTCGATCTCGCTGCCGGCATTGAGCGTTGGCGCGGCACAGATGATGACGCGCATCTCCGGCGCGTACGCCACGGTGCGCGAACAGTTCGACACGCCGATCGGCCGCTTCGAGGGCATCGAGGAGCCGCTCGCGCGCATCGCCGGCAAGACGTATTACATGACGGCCACGCGCACGCTCACCTGCGGCGCGCTCGACGCCGGTGAAAAACCCGCCGTGCTGTCGGCGATTGCGAAAGCCTATCTGACCGAAGGGATGCGCGAAGTCGTCACCGACGCGATGGACATCCGCGCCGGCGCGGCGATCCAGAAAGGCCCGCGCAATCCGCTCGCGCGCACTTGGGACGCGGTGCCGATCGGCATCACCGTGGAAGGCGCGAACATCCTCACCCGCTCGATGATCATCTACGGCCAGGGCGCGATCCGCTGCCATCCGTTCGTGCAGCACGAGATCAACGCGATCGCCAACAAGGACCTCGCAAAATTCGACAAGGCAATCTTCGGCCACGTGAACCTGTTGCTGCGCAACGCGACGCGCGCGAAGCTGCTCGCCTGGACCGGCAGCCGCCTCGCCGCCGCACCACGCACCGAGGACACCGTGCGCTACTACCAGCACCTGTCGCGCTTTTCCGCCGCGTTCGAATTGCTGTCGGACGTGGCCATGGGTACGCTCGGCGGCACGCTCAAGCGCCGCGAGAAGATTTCCGGGCGTCTCGCCGACGCGCTCGCCTACATGTATCTGGCGTCGAGTGCGCTCAAACGCTACCACGACGAGGCCAAGACCACGGCGAACTACAACCTGGTGCGCTGGAGCGCGGAGCATTGCTTGTACCGCATCCAGGAAGCGCTGCTCGGCGTGCTCGAAAATCTGCCCATGCGCACCGCCGCGTACTGGCTGTCGTGGGTCATCTTCCCGCTCGGCGCGCGTTTCCGCCCACCGTCCGACAAGCTTGGCGCGCGCGTGGCGCGCGACATCCTTGAAGACCGCGAGGCGCGCATCAACCTCAGCCAGGACATCTTCGTGCCGCCCGCAACCGAAGTCGGGCTCGGCGCGCTCGAAGCCGCACTCGACAAGGCCGTGCGCGCGATTCCGGTCGAGACGAAACTGCGCGACGCAGTGCGCGCCGGCACGCTCGACCGCGCGCCCGGCTACATGCTCGACGAGATGGGCCTGAAAGCCGGCGTGATCTCGCAGGCCGAATACGACCTGATCCAGGAAGCCGACGCCGCGCGCAACGAGGTCGTCGCCGTGGATGCGTTCGATCCGGAGGTCTACAAGACGCTGCATTGAACGCCATGGCCGCCCCGCTTGCTCGCCTTCTCACCATCGCGCTGCTGGCTTTCGCTGCGGAAGCCACCGCGACCGATGTATACAAATGCACCGACGCACAGGGCAATGTCGCGTTCCAGGATCGGCCTTGTCCGCAAAACACGAAACAGGCGGAAGTCTGGCTGCCGGATTTACCGCCTGCGCCGGCGCAACCGGCCGACGCACCGAGCGCGCCGTCGGCAGCGTCCGTCTTGCCGCCGTCCGTACCGGTCGCGAAACCGCCGGCACCACTGCCACCGCTATGGGTCTGTCGCAAGGCCGAGGACGGTTCGACGTATTTCAGTCGCAGCGGTTCGCCGCCGGTGCGCTACGTGCCGCTCGGCGTGCTGGGCTATCCGGGTCACAGCCTGTCGCAGGCTTATGGGCCGAGCGGAATCGGCGTATCCGCGCCGGGAATGCGGCAGATTCCGATCGACAATTCACCGCGCGACGCGATCGCAAGCCAGTACACGCCGTTGCAGGACGAATGCGTGCACGCCTCGCGCGAACAAACCTGCGGTTGGCTGCAAAAACAGTACGACGACGTGACGCACAAGTTGCACAACGCGTTCAAGGATCAGCAGGCGATCCTGCAACCGCAGGCCGATGAGCTGGAGAGCCAGCTCAACGGTTGTTGATCAAGACGTCAATGCGAACGCAGAGTTTCGCTGTTCAAGATCAAGCAGGAATTTCTTGTTCGGCAGACCACCGCCGTAACCGGTCAGCGTACCGTTCGAACCGATCACCCGATGACACGGGATGACGATCGCAACCGGATTCTGGCCGTTCGCGGCGCCGACCGCGCGCGAAGCGCCCGGTTCGCCGACCGCGCGCGCGATGTCGCCGTAACTCGCGGTCGCGCCGTAGGAAATGCGCAGCAGCGCGAGCCATACGCGTTGCTGGAAATCCGTACCTTGCGGCGCGAGCGGCAAGTCGAATTCGCGCAGCTTGCCGGCGAAATACGCCTTCAACTGCGCGCGCGTCTCGTGCAACGCGCCGGGCCCACGCTCCCAATCGTCCTCGACCGGCGTCGGATGCCGGCCGCGCTCGAACGCGACATGGCGCAGGCCTTGTCCATCCGCCACGAGCAGCAGGCGTCCGACCGGGGAATCGAAATAGTCGTAATACACATCGTTCATTGTACGAGCCTCAGGAATTTCTCCACAAATGCATGACCGCGTACGCGCGCCACGGCCGCCAGCGTTCGGCGCGCGCCTCGACCTCGCGCGTGGACAGCAGTGTGCCGCCATCGGCGAGCGCCTTGCGCAAAACCAGGTCGGCCGCGGGGAACGCGTCCGGATGGCTCAACGCGCGCATCGCGATGTAATGCGCGGTCCACGCGCCGATGCCGGGCAGCTCGCACCAGTTTGCGACGAAACCGCGCAGCGATTGCTCGGATCGAAAATCCACGCCGCCGTCGCACAGCGCGCGTGCGATCGCGTTCAGCGTTTGCGCACGCGCACGTGTCAAGCCGATGCGGGTCAGATCGGCGCCGGCCAGCGTCGACGGCAATGGAAACAAACGAAACGCTTCGCCATTCGGCAAGGTCGCTGGTTCGCCGAAGCGTTCAAGCAAGCGCGTCGCGAGCGTGCGCGCCGCCGCTACGCTGATTTGCTGGCCGAGCACCGCGCGCACCGCGATCTCGAAACCGTCCCAGCCGCCGGGCAGGCGTTGACCCGGGTGGCGGCGCACGAAAGTGCGCAAACGCGGATCGCTCGCGAGTTGCGCGGTTATCGCGGCGATGTCCGCATCAACGTCGAACAGGCGGCGCACACGCGCCACGATCGCCTGCAAGCGTGTTGTATCGGGGAAATCGATCGACAACGCCAGCGCATCGTCGCCGCGAATGCGCGCGACGCGCAAGCTGCCCGCCGTGCCGTCGAACGCGAAGCGACGCGTGTAGCTGTTCGCATCCAGTTGTTCGAGTCCGGGGATCGCGCGGCGCGCGAAAAACGCGAGCAGCGCGGGAAAATCGTAGGGCGCGCGGAACGGCACGCGCAACGTCAACGTGCTTTTCGCCGGTGCGGACTGTTCACGTCGGATGATGCGCGGCGCGCGACCATAACCATCGAGGAACGCCGTGTTGAAACGGCGCAGGCTCGCATAACCTGCGGCGTGCGCGATGCGCGTGACCGGCAGCGACGTTTCCGTGAGCAGCTTCTTCGCGAACAACAAGCGCCGCGTCGCCGCGATTTCCGCCGGACCCGCGCCAAGTTCCACGACGAACAGGCGACGCAGATGGCGTTCGCCGACGCCGATGCGGCGCGCAAGCTGCGCGACGGATGCTTCGTCCAGCGCGCCGGCATCGATCATGCGCAGCGCCGCCGCGACGAGCTCGCTGCGCGCGCGCGTGAGCGGCGTGCCGGGCGCCGCTTCCGGTCGGCAGCGCAGGCACGGCCGGTAACCGGCACTCGCCGCGGCGGCCGCGTTCGGGAAATATTCGACATTGCGCGCGTGCGCGGTCGGCGCGGGGCACACCGGCCGGCAATAGATGCCGGTCGTGCGCACAGCGGTGAAGAACAGGCCGTCGAAACGCGCGTCGCGGGTCAGCCGTGCCTGTTCGCAGACTTTCGGATCGGGTGCGCTGCTGGTGGATGCCGTCGACATGGCGGCAATCCTAGCGCCGCCACGATTCCGAAACTAGCCGTTTTCGGCTATGGATGCCACGAGCCGCGCCTTACATCCAGCTCAAGGCCGCCCGGATTATTTCCGATGCTCCGGCCTGCGCGCACATGCCGTGCGCGATCAGCAAGCGTTGCGGATTCCACGCCAGCACTTTCTGGCGTGCCGCGCGCGCGGGGCCGTGGCGCAGGAAGCTCGCGCGCCAGTCACGCGGGGTGCTGCCATGCTCGCCGAGCAAGCCGCCGACTTTCAGCAGCGTTCTTTTCCAGCCGGAAACGTTTGTCTCCGAAAAACGCTGGATCAGGTCACCGACGATCGCGGTGCGCGAGGCGCGATGGAAAAACATCACTTCGGACATGGCAAACGATCCGCGGAAAACCGCTTGATCGATGTCCGCCTCCCACGCCTGGTTCGGCGTGTCATCCAGTTCCGCATGAAAACGCAGGTCGGATTTTTTGCGCGCGAGACCGGGCGGCGCATAGAGTTTCGCATCCGGCCAACGCTCCGCCCATTCCCGTAGAAACAGATGATGCAGCTTGTTCGGCGAGACGATGTAGCGCACCGGTCCGATCGCGTTCACCGCGTCGGCCAGCTCGTCGCTGAGCGCAACGGGCGACCACACCCAGACGCTGCCGTCCGCAAGGCGCGCGACGGCCATGCGCGTGGGATACGGAAAACCGAAGAATGAAACGGTTGGCCCTTCCGCGACGTAAAGCGACGGTCCGAACTGTTCAAGCATGCCGAAAGAGTACACCCTCCCGCAACCGGGATTCGTGTGCATCGCGGCAGCAAACCCGCCGACGGACGCCGCGCGGCATCCGTCGGTCGGTCGACGGCAGCTACGCCGCCGGTAGCTACCGCGCGCTCAGAGCGCAGCGTCTTTCAGGCGCTTCAGCGGACGGACTTTCACTTTCACGGTCGCCGGCTTTGCCGCAAACCACTGTTCCAGCTTCGTGAACGGATTGATGCCCTGACGCTTCGGCTTCGCGGGAACTTTCACCGCCGTCACTTTCAACAGGCCGGGCAACATGAACGTACCCGAACCGTTCTTGTGCACCGATCCAGCCATCGCGCCGTCCAGTGCGTCGAGTACCGCGCGAACATCCCGCGCAGATACGCCACTGCTGTTCGCGATATGCGCGACCAACGCGGATTTGTTCAGCACTTCCTTGATCGGCTTCGCGCCGGCGCTCTTGCTCGCTTTCTTCTTCGTCGCCATGTCTTGTTGACCTCGTTTGGGGATACAGCAGCGTCGAGCGTACAACAACTTCAGGCAGCCAACGCACCTGCCGTGAAAAAAAATTGCGCCGCCGGCCGGGACGCGTGCGCGGTCAAAAGCCGTATTTCAGGAATCCGCCGTCCACCGCGACAATCTCGCCGGTGATGTAACTCGCCGCCGGCAGGCAAAGGAACGCGGCGGCCGCAGCGACTTCTTCCGGCTCGCCGATGCGCGCGAGCGGCGTGCGTTGCAGCACTTCGTCGAGGTAATCCGGGTCCGCGAGCACGCCTTCGGTGCGCTGCGTGCGGATGTACCACGGCGCGACCGCGTTCACGCGGATGCCATCCTCGGCCCATTCGCAGGCGAGATTCTTCGTCAGTTGACCGAGCGCGGCCTTCGTCATGCCGTACGGCGATCCGGTGCGCACGTGCGTCATGCCCGACACCGAGCCGACGTTCACGATCGCCGCATTCGCATGCTCGGCCAGGTGCGGATGCGCGAGCCGACACAACGCGAATGCGGACACGAGATTCGTCTCGATCAACATGCGCACTTCTGCATCGTCGTATTCCAGCGTCGGTTTGCGCAGGTTCGTGCCGGCATTGTTCACGAGCAACGACAGCGCGGTATCGAGGTCCGCGATCCAGTCGAACACCTCAAGTCGCTGCTCGTGGTTGGACACGTCCGCCGCGAACGCGAGGATTTCGCGCTCCGGAAATTCCTCGGCGAGTTCCGCGCGCGCCGTTTCCAGGTGCGCCTCGTCGCGCGCGACCATCAGCACGTCCGCGCCGAGCGCCGCGAACTCGCGCGCGCAGGCGAAGCCAATGCCACGACTTGCACCGGTGATCAGGCAGGTTTGGCCGTCCAGACGCCAACGTGCGGGATTCGTCGTCATTGCCGTGTCCGATCGCTTGCAGTGCATGCACCTGCGGCGCAGACTCTACGCAATTCACCGGGAGACCGCCATGAAAATCACCGCTGTCGCGCTCGTCGTTGCCGCACTTGGACTCTCCGCCTGTGGTGCCGACGCACCGCCGCCGCCGAAAGCCGCTGCCGCACAACCGGCACCGCCGCTGCCGGACTCGAACGTGTTCAGCAGCGACGTCAAGGCGCTGCAAAAAGCCAAGGACGTGCAAAAGACCGTCGACGAGCAGAAGAAGGCGCAGGATCAGGCGATCCAGGACAACGGCGGGTGAGAACCTCTGAATAACCTGCTGCGCTCGACATCTCGCGCGCCGGCAGTGCTCGCAATCCTCACATACGGCAAAGTATGCTCCGGTTGTTGCGCGCTGGCGGCGCGCGACCTGTCATCGCTCGCGACGGTACTTCAGAGGTTCTGCGAGCTCGCGAAAAACGCTACCTGATACCGCAAAAGCAATACGCATACACGCCCAGCTTGCCGTCGCGCGCGCTTTCCAGCAAACGCAACTGTTCGCGGATCTGCGGCTGGTCGAGCAGGCCGAGCGGCATCTGCGGCAGCACGGCATGGGCGAAACTCACGAGTGCGTCGTTGCTCATGTTCATCGCGATACGCTCCCAGAACGTGAGCGGTTTTTCCACATAACTCACGCGGTAGTTGTCGCCGAGGTTCGCAGTCAGGGCCGCTGCAGCGATCGCGTCCTTCAGGCCGCCGATCTTGTCGACGAGTCCGCGTTGCAACGCCTGCGCGCCGCTCCAGACGCGGCCCTGCGCGATCGCGTCGATCTGTTCCGGAGTCTTGTGCCGCGCCGCCGCGACCTTGCCGATGAAGCGCTGGTAGCCGCGCTCGATCACGGCTTGCAGCGTCGCGCCGACGTCCGGGTTCAGCGCACGGCGCGGATCGATCGGATCGGCGAGCGGCGTGGTACCTACGCCATCCGTGTGCACGCCAATCTTCGCGAGCGTGTTCGGGATGTTCATCATGATGCCGAAGATGCCGATCGAACCGGTGATCGTCGTCGGCTCGGCGAAGATTTCCGTGCCGTCCATCGAGATCCAGTAGCCGCCGGACGCGGCAACATTGCCCATCGACACGATCACGGGTTTGC
The DNA here is from genome assembly GCA_035473575.1 of Rudaea sp. Lineage (GTDB taxonomy): Bacteria > Pseudomonadota > Gammaproteobacteria > Xanthomonadales > Rhodanobacteraceae > Rudaea. The sequence goes on from DATIOA010000111.1 coordinate 10,759, forward strand.
CCGCCGCCTTCGTCAATTCCACTTCGCGCCGGATCAGCTCGGACGAGAACGCGTCGCCGCCCGGCGAATTCACCCGCAGCACGACCGCCTTGACCGCATCGTCGTTGCGCGCGGCGCGGATGAGCTTCGCCGTGGACAGTCCGCCGACCGTGCCCTGCGGCTGGTCGCCCGGCAGGATTTCGCCTTCGGCCACGACGACCGCGACTTGCGGGCGCGTGTCCAGCGGATGTTCGCGCTCGACCAACGCCGCGTAGTCGGCGAAATCGATCTGGCGGTAGCTGTGCCGGTCGCGCGCACCCTCGGCGATCAGCATCTGCCGCGCCTCGTCCGGGGTCGCGAGCTTGTCGACGAGCTTGGCGTCGAGCGCAAGCTTGGCCATGTCGCCGCCCGCGGTTTTGATCGCGTCGGCGCCGCCGGCGATCTGCGCGGAGATTTTCGCGGCGTCCAGGTGCCGCGCCGCGGCGATGTCCTTCAGATAATCGCCCCACAGGTCGTTCATCCAAAACAAGTCCGCTTCCTTCGCCGCGGGCGAGGCGTCGTTGCGTACGTAGGGTTCGGGATACGACTTGAACGTGCCGACCTTGAATACGTGCACATCGACGCCGAGCCAGTCGAGCGCGTCCTTGTAGTAGCTGCGGTAGGCGCCGAAGCCGGTCAGCAGCACGCCTTCGAGCGAATCCGGGTGCAGCAGGATCGTGCTGGCGTGCGCGGCGAGGTAGTACTGGCCCTGGGTCATGCCATTGGAAACTGCGATCACCGGCTTGCCGGTCGCCTTGAAGCGATCCAGCGCCGCGCCGATCTCGCGCGATATCGCCAGGCCGGCGCTGTCGATGCCATCCGGCTCGAGCACGATGCGCGCGATGCGCGCATCCTTGGCCGCCGCATCGATCGCGGCGAGGATATCGCGCAACTGCGTCTGCCTGGACTTGTCACCGGCGAGATTCGACAACGCGCGCTGCGCGGCGTCGTTCGTGTACTGCTCGACGATGCTGCCTTTGGGATCGAGCACGAGCGCGGTCTTGTCGAGCAGCTTCGGCGTACCCGTGCGCAACGCGGCGATGAAACCGATCAGCAGAAACAGCGCAATCACGCCGAACACCAGGCGCCGGGTGAAATTGAACAGGTTCCAGACACCGATCAGCAAGCGCATGATCGCGCCGCGTTGTTGCTCAGCCATGGGATTCTCCGCAAAGTTTGCGCAAGCCTAACCGATACGGCCGAGCCGGGCACGCGCTGAAGGTCATGCTTTCGCGAGGCCACCGCGCGACTCGCGCGCGAAGCGCACGAACAGCAGCACGGCGGCAACGCTCAGTCCGGCGATGAGGCCGGTCCACATGCCCGGCGCGCCGTGGCCGAAGTGGAAGCACAGCAGGTAACCCGCCGGCATGCCGATGCCCCAGTAGGCGAGCGTGGTGATCGCCATCGGCCCGGTCGTGTCCTTGAGTCCGCGCAGCGCGCCGTTCGCGGTGACCTGGATGCCGTCGGAAAACTGGAACGCGGCCGCGAACAGCAACAATTGCGCAGCGATCGCGACGACGGTCGCATCGTCGGTGTAGAGCGCCGCGATCGCATGCGGAAACAGCGCCATCAGCGCGCACGAGACCAGTTGCGAGGCCAGCGACGCGCTGATGCCGGCGAAACCCGCCCGGCGTACGCCGTCCGCATCGCCGCCGCCGGCCGCACGGCCGACGCGCACGGTCGTCGCCATGGCCAGGCCCAGCGGCACCATGAACGTGACCGAGGCGACGTTGATCGCGATCTGGTGGCCAGCGACGACATCGGTGCCCAGCGATCCGATCAGAAGCGCGGCGGTGACGAACAGACCACCTTCCATGAACAACGAGATGCCCATCGGCACGCCCAGACGCAGCAGACCGAAAAGTGCGCGCGCCTGCGGCCACTGCCAGTGCGCGAACGGCGCGTAGATCGCGTAGTGGCGACGCCGCGCGATGTAGGTGGCGAACGCGGCGAACTGCACCCACAGCACCGTGGCCGTGGCCATGCCGGAACCTTGCGCGCCGCGCGCGGGCAGGCCGAATGCGCCGTACATCAACACATAACCGACCGGTGCGAGCAGGACGAGCCCGAACGCGCCGAAATACATGGTCGGGCGGGTCAGGGTCAGGCCTTCGGAAAATCCGCGCAGCGCAAAATATCCGGTCAGTGCCGGCGCGCCCCAGGAAATCGCATGCAGGAATTGCTGCGCCTGCTCGGCGATATCCGGCGCGATACCCATCAACCGCAGCAAGCCTCCGGCGTGGCGCACGGCGAAAAACAGGACGACGCCGATTCCAGCGGCCAGCCACAACGCCTGCCGCAACAGCGCGCCGATGGATTCGCGCTCGCCCGCGCCGTACCGATGCGCGACCGACGGCGGCATCGCCAGCATCACGCCGATCGCGGCGACGATCGCGAGCATCCACACGTTCGTGCCGATCGCGACCGACGCCAGCGTCTGCGCGCTGTAGTGCCCCGCGAGCAGGGTGTCGACCACGTTCATGCCGACCGCCGACAACTGGCCGAGCACCAGCGGCGCGGCCAGGCGCAGGGTTTCGCGCAATTCGCTACGCAGGCCTGGCGGCAGGTGGAGCATCGGATATTCCCGGCGGGGTCGCGCAGTGTAACCGCAGGACGCGACGCCGACCGCGCCGGAGTGCACCCGATCGGATACAGTGCGCGGCATGAATGACGACACCACCGCGCCGCCGGCACCGGCACCGGCGCCGGCGCGACCCATCGCCGTGTGCCTGAACTGCGGCGCACCGCTGCAAGGTGCTTATTGTCATGCCTGCGGGCAGCCGGTCAAAGGCATGATCCGGCCGCTGTCGGGCATGCTGCACGACGTCGCCGACACGATCTTCAACATCGATTCGCGCGTCTTCCACAGCCTGCTGCCGCTGTATTTCCGCCCCGGCTTCCTGACCCGCGAGTATTTCGCCGGACGGCGCACGCGCTACGTGACGCCGTTCCGTCTGTATTTTTTCCTCAGCGTGCTCGCGTTCTTCACGATCCAGTTCACGCTCGGCGAATCGCACCTGAGCAAATACGTGGTCAACTTCGACGACGGCGACACGCCGGGCATCTCGTCCGCGATGACGCCGCAGGAAGTGGTGGCGCGGCGCGACGCGAAACTCGCTCAACTGCAATCCGCCAAGGCGATTACCGGCGCGCTCATCGGCGCAACACCGGCGCCGGGAAACGTAAACAAGGAAGTTGCGGCCGGGATGGAAAAGGCCGCCGCCAAGATCCGCAAGGAAGCCGACGCGCGCCTGGTGTATCTGCAGAAAGTCGCCGACGCCAAGGCCAGGGGTGAGCCGCCGCCGCCGGATCCCAATCTGGATACGATCAGTTTCAACGACAAGCCCTGGGACGCGCAGGCCAATCCGCTGCGCGTCGGCTGGTTGCCGGACTTCGCGAACGCGCGCCTGAACGCGGCGATCGAGCATGCCAAGGACAACATCCCGCGCATCCGCAAGGACCCGACCCTGCTCATCGCCGGCGCGCTTGGCGTGCTGCCGCAGGTGCTGTTCGTGCTGATGCCGTTGTTCGCGCTGCTGCTGAAGATCTTCTATATCTTCAAGCGCCGCCTGTACATGGAGCACCTGATCGTGGCGTTGCACAGCCACGCCTTCGTTTTCCTTTCCCTGCTGCTGTTCGCGCTCGTCGGCTTCGCGCACGCGGCTGCACTGACCGGTGCGCCCTGGTTGGCGCCAATACTCGGTCTGCTGCTGACGGTCATGGCGTGGTGGATTCCCATCTACCTGTTCGTCATGCAGAAAAAAGTCTACGGCCAGGGCTGGTTCTTCACGACCGTGAAATTCGGCGCGATCGGCATCTGCTACACGATCATGATTTCCATGGGCATCGCCGCCGCGTTCGTGATCAGCCTGGCCACGGCCTGACCGCCCCCGTTATCGCGCGATCAATGCGGGTGCGCGCGCGGCGGGTGCGGCGCCGGTTGCGGTTTGGCCAGCTCGACACTGCGTTGCTGCGGCGTCATGCGCAGCAGGTTCTGCCGCCAGGCATTGCGTTGGTCCGCCGACAGGCCGTGCCAGGTCTGGCGGAACGCGCGGCGTTCGTCCGGCGTCAGCGCCTGCAGCATCTGTCGCGTCGGCTGGCGTTCTTCCTGCGGGATCGAACGGAAGAATTCGCGCGCATTGCCCGCCCGGTTTTGCGCCTGCGCGCCGGCGATGAAGGCGCGGCGCTCGGCCGGATTCATTGCCTTGAATTTCTCGCGCAGCGCCTGGCGTTGCGCCGGCGGCAGGCTGGAAAAGCGCTTGAACGCCTGGCGGATGCGCTCCTGCTGCGCCGGCGGCAGGCGCTTGAACTTGTCGTAGCGATCACGCAATTGCGTGCGCTGGTCGGGCGTCAACGCATTCCACTTCTGGAAGCGCTGGCGCACGTCCGCGCGCTGTTCCGGGTTCAGCGTCGCCCAACGCTGCGCGCCGCGCTGCAGGCGCTGTTGCGCGGCCGGAGAAAGCGTATTCCACTTGTCCTGCGCCGATGCCAGCACTTGCTGTTCGGCGGGACTCAAGTTCGACCACGGAATCGGTGCCGCCTGTGTCGCGGCCGCTGGCGCGGATTGATCCTGCGCCCACGAACCGGCGCATGCGAACAGGGCTGCCGCAATCAAAATTGCGCAAACGAGCGCGTGCCGCTTCATGGATGCGCGTCCTGTGCCGGTTTGGGCAAGGTTTTCGTCGACTTCAACGCGGCCGCATTTTCGGCCAAGCCCATGGGATCGAGCCCGTCGGCGGCATCGGCGTAATCGCCGAGATAGCCGATCAGGTCGAGATCGGGTGCCTGCGTGGATTTATCGTGTTGCGTCATTTTCTTGTTGCCCTGTTTCGCCACCGGCGCAGCGGGTGGCGTGGATTGCGAAGGCGGTGCCTGCCCCGCCAGCGCCAACGTCACGGCGGCCAGCAGCGCAAGCATCAGCCGTTGTTGTCCTGGTCCTGCGCATCGAGCCAGGCGTAGAAATCCAGGTCCTGCATCATCTCCATGTCGTCTGCGCTCGCGATCATGTCCAGGTCGCCGGCATTCACGGCGCTGCCGTTCGCACTGGCCGCCACCTCAGCCTGCGCGGGCATCGCGGTCGGGGCGCGACGCCCATGCCACACGCCCACGGCAAGCAGCAGTGCACACGCGCCGGCCAGTCCGGCCGGCAGGAACACCCAGGCCGCGCGGCGACGCGGCGCGCGCTGCGCCAGCGCAGCCTGACGCGCGCGATTCAGCCGCGACAACGTGGCAGCATCGAGCGCCTGCGCGGATTCGTCGAGCAGGCTGCGCGCCCGATCGGCCCACGGCGGAAGTCCATTCGTGTTCATGCGTGATCCTCCAGTGCGCGACGCAACGCGGCGAGCGCGCGCGACAGGTGCGTCTTCACGCTGCCTTCGCTGCAGCGCATGGTACTCGCGGTGGCGGCGACATCGAAACCTTCCCACACGCGCAGCAGGAAGGCCTGGCGCTGGCGCAGCGGCAGATTTCCGAGCGCGGCATCAAGCGCATGCGCGGCCTCGTTGCCGGCCAGGCGCAGCAAGGGTCCAGGATCGTTCGTGTCCGGCGCCTGCGCGATCTCGTCGCGTTCGTCGTCGCCATCCTCACTGCGCGTCCACACCGCCAACCAGCGGCTGCGCACGTTGCGGCGCCGGTGCCAGTCGTTCAGGCGGCTGTCGAGCACGCGGTAAAACAGCGGCACCCAGTCGGCAGCCGGTTTGGCGGCATAATGGCGCGCGAAACCGAACATCGCGTCCTGCACCAGGTCCAGCGCTTCGTCGCGATTGCCGGTGGCGAGTTCGGCCATGCGCAGGGCGCGGCGTTCGACGCTTTTCAGGAACTGATCGAGCGAGCGCTCGCCGGTGTTTTCCGCATCCACGCGCGCGGGATTCCAGTTGGCCGGGGCCGTCAATGCGATTGTATGCGTCATGGCCTTTGGGAATAAGCTCGTCCGCTATCCTGCAACGCGGCAAGCCTGCCGCGGTTGACGCAAAACCACGAGGATCGGGCAATTCCGTACCGATCGGTTTTGCACAGGCCCGATAATGCCGGGGTGGGTGGCTTGCGCAGCGGTCGCAATGCGCCAATGTATACCAAATTTTCGTTTATATCTAATTGATTATGAATAACTATTTCAGGCTGGTTAAAAATTCACCAAGGCGTTACCGGGCGCGTAGCGGCGCGGCTGGCACCTCGCTGCGCCGGCAGCCATCCACAGACTTATCCACAAGCTTTGTGGATAAGCAATAAATTGCTTTTTTATCATTATCTTGTATGTCTTTTCTGAGCATTTACTTACGATTTTCATGCAAGCCATGATTTTTGCGCCAAACCATTCGACGCGAGCCGCATGAAATCGTCGCGGCCCACTGTCTTGCGCGTAGCGGTTCCGGTGCCGCTGCCGCAGTTGTTCGACTACCTGCCGCCGCCAGGAGCCGCCACTCCGGCGATCGCGCGCGGCGCGCGCGTGAGTGTTCCATTTGGAAGAAGCCGAAGCGTGGGCATCGTCGTCGATGCCTGTGCCGTATCCGAAATTCCCGTCGCGCGCCTCAAGCCAATCACGGCCGTACTCGATCCGACACCGCTGCTGTCCGCTGAATTGATGACAACGCTGGAATGGACCGCGCGCTATTACCAGCATCCCTTGGGCGAAGTGCTGGACACGGCGCTTCCCGCCGCATTGCGCACGACGCGCCCGCTGCCGACCGCGGGCGAAGCGGCATTGGCGCCGACCACGAACGCCGCGAGTGCTGCGACGAAGTCCGGCAGCGCCAGCGCGCGTCTGCTCGAATGCCTGCACGGCGGACCGGTGCTGTTTTCGACGCTCGACGCGCAGCTTCCGGACTGGCGCCGCGCCGCGGCGAACCTGCGCCGGCGCGGACTCGTCGAAACGATCCGCATCGCTGCGGCAGCAACGCCACCTGCGCGCATCGCGCCGCCGCCCCTGACCGGCGAACAAAGCGCCGCCGTCGCCGCGATCGGTGCCGAAGCGGGCCGCTTCGCGCCGTTCCTGCTCGAAGGCATCACCGGCAGCGGCAAGACCGAGGTCTACCTCGCACTGGCCGAGCAAGCGCTTGCGCGCAGCGAACAAGTGCTTGTGCTGGTTCCGGAAATCGGCTTGACCCCGCAGCTGCTGCGGCGCTTCCGCGAGCGCCTTGCCGCGCCGGTGCACGCGCTGCATTCGGATCTGGCCGATGGCGAGCGCACGCGCACCTGGCTCGCCGCCGCGCGCGGCGAATCTTGCGTGATCCTGGGCACGCGTTCGGCGGTATTCGTGCCGCTGCGGCGCGCGAGCCTCATCGTCGTCGACGAGGAACACGACACCTCGTTCAAGCAGCAGGACGGCTTGCGTTATCACGCGCGCGACCTGGCGCTCGTGCGCGGCAAGGCGCTCAATGTTCCTGTCGTGCTCGGTTCCGCCACGCCCTCGCTGGAAACGCTGGCGAACGTCGAAGCCGGGCGCTACCGGCGGCTGCACCTGTCCTCGCGTCCCGGCGCAGCGCGCATGCCGGTCGTGCGCACCCTCGATCTGCGCGGCAAGCGCATCGCCGACGGGCTCGCACCGGAGCTCATCGCCGGCATCCGCGCGTGCCTGGCGCGTGGCGAACAGGCGTTGCTGTTCCGCAACCGGCGCGGTTATGCGCCCGTGCTGATTTGCCGCGCCTGCGGCTGGCACGCGGACTGCGCACGCTGCGACCGGCCGCTGACCTGGCATCGCGGCGAGGCGCGGCTGCGCTGCCATCATTGCGGTGCGCAGCAACCGGTACCATCCACGTGTCCGAATTGCGGCCATGCCGACCTCGCGCCGCAAGGGCTTGGCACCGAGCGCATGGAACAGGCGCTGGCGGGATTGTTTCCCGGCACGCCGATCGTGCGCATCGATCGCGAAACCGCGCGTGGCAAGGACGCGGTCGAAAATCTGCTCAACTCGATCGCGCCGGATCAACCCGGAATCCTCGTCGGCACACAGATGCTGGCCAAGGGTCACGACCTTCCGAACCTGACTTTTGTCGGCCTGATCGGCGTGGATGGTGGCCTGTTCAGCGCAGATTTCCGCGCCAGCGAACGCCTGTGCCAGCTCATCGTGCAGGTTTCCGGGCGCGCCGGACGCGCGTTGAAACCCGGTCAGGTTTGGCTCCAGACGCATCATCCGGAGCACCCGCTGCTGCGCGATTTGCTGAAATTCGGCTACGCGCAAGTCGCGCGCGAACTGCTGGTCGAGCGCCGCGAGGCGGGGCTGCCGCCCTACGCTCATTTGGCGTTGTTGCGCGCCGAGGCGAAAACACCGACCGCCGTGGAGGAATTCCTCGCCGCCGCCGTCGACGTCGCGCAGTCTCCGAAGGACCTGAGCCTGCTCGGCCCCATGCCCGCGCCGATGCCACGCCGTGCCGGCTCACATCGCGGGCAACTGCTGCTCAGCGCCGACGAACGCAAGGCGCTGCAGGCTTTCCTTCCGGGGTGGCTCGCGCGCCTGCGCGAGTTGCGCGAGGCGAGGCGCGTGCGCTGGTCGATCGATGTGGATCCGGTGGATCTATATTGAAAGGATTCGCAAAAACAAACGGCCGCTTGCGCGGCCGTTGTGCATTTCTGGGCTCTTGAACCCTAAGCAGCGAAGGCGGCGCGCATCTTCTTCATCGCGTTGACTTCAACCTGACGGATGCGCTCGGCGGACACACCGTACTCGTCGGCGAGCTCCTGCAAGGTGGCCTTGTCGCCATCCCTCAGCCAGCGCCGCGTGATGATGTCGCGCGAGCGCGCGTCGAGCTTGGCCAGGCCATTTTGCAGCGATCCCAGTTCGGATTCCTGCTGGCTTTCGCTTTCCAGCGCCTGATACGGATCGGCGGCGTGATCGACCAGATACGCCCCCGGCGCCGGCTTCTCGTCGTCGTCCGCGTCGGCGGGTGCATCGAACGCCATGTCATGGCCGGACAGACGCGATTCCATCTCCAGCACGTCGGCGGTGGAAACGCCCAAATCCTTGGCCACGGTCGCGACCTCGGCCGCATTCATCCAGCCCAGGCGCTTCTTGCTCTTGCGCAGGTTGAAGAACAGCTTGCGCTGCGCCTTGGTCGTGGCGACCTTGACGATGCGCCAGTTGCGCAAGATGAATTCGTGCATCTCGGCGCGAATCCAGTGCACGGCGAACGAAACCAGGCGCACGCCAACGTCCGGATCGAAGCGCTTGACCGCCTTCATCAGGCCGATATTGCCTTCCTGGATCAAGTCGGCGAGCTGCAGGCCGTAGCCGTTGTAGCCGCGCGCGACGTGCACGACGAAGCGCAGATGCGCCATCACCAGGCGCCGGGCGGCATCCAGATCGTTTTCGCCCGTATAGCGGCGCGCCAGCGCCTGTTCTTCCTCGACGGTCAACACCGGAATCTGGTGCACGGCGCCGACGTAAGCATCGAGGCTGCCGATCGCGCTGGGGATGGTCAGATTGTTGGCAACCAAAGCAGAAGCGGTCATTGAATCCTCCCGTATGAACGCAATTTTAGCACTCGTGAACTTGGAGTGCTAAACAAGCCCTGAAGTTCAAACCGGCCTTGCGGCCGGATTTACTAAACTGGATAGTACATTAAAAGCGCAGACCCGTCAATCCGTCCCCCACCATCCGGACAACTGACGCATATCAATGCCTGTCGGTTTGCGCCGTGGCAGATTGGCGGCGTGCCAATGCGGAGAAGTTCCATGATCAGCACACGAACCCTGGCTTCGGACCCCACTTTTCCAGCCGCCCACCGGAAAACAACCCGCGACAGCACCTCGACCGAGCCGCAATGGCGGGAAAAACTGCGCGACGGCACCACGGTCCTGATCCGGCCCATCCACCCGGCCGACACCGAACTGGAACGGCGTTTCATCGCGGAGCTTTCACCCGAATCGCGGCGCCTGCGCTTCCTCGGCCAGATCGGTGCGCCGAGTCCGGCCCTGCTCGACCAGCTCACGCACCCCGACCCCCAACGCGATGCCGCGTTCGTGGCCCTGATCGCGGATGGCGCGGCCAAGCGCGAGATCGGCGTCGCCCGTTTCAGCGCGCAGGCGGATGGTCGCCGCTGCGAATGCGCGGTGACGGTCAGCGAGGACTGGCGCAACCGCGGACTCGCCACCGTGCTCATGCAGCACCTGATCGAAGTCGCGCGCCGGCGCGGCATCGAATCCATGTATTCGCTGGACGCGGCCGAAAATCCGGCCATGCACGATCTGGCCATGCACCTGGGCTTCACCTGCCGGCGCGATCCGGAAAACGCGACGCAGGTGCTGCATACCCTCGACCTCAAAGCCGCCAACGTGTGAGAACGCCATGAAAACCCGCGACGTGATGACGATCGATCCGACCGTGGTGAACGCCGGCACCAGCGTGTTCGAGGCGATGCGGCTGATGCTCGAACGGCGCGTCAGCGGACTGCCGGTGACCGACGCGCAAGGGGCGCTGGTCGGCATCGTCACCGAAGGCGACTTCCTGCGTCGCGGCGAACTCGGCACCGAGAAACACCGCCGCCGCTGGGTGGAGTGGCTGACCAGCCCGGGCAAGCTCGCCGGCGAGTACACCGGCGCGCATGCACTAAACGTGGGCCAGATCATGACCACGGACGTACAGACCATCGCGCCGGACACGACCCTGGCCGACGTCGTGCAGGCAATGGAAGAACACCGCATCAAGCGTCTGCCCGTGATCGCGAACGGCAAGCTGGTCGGCATCGTCAGCCGCGCCGACCTGATGCGCGCGTTTCTGACGCATGCCCCGCCGGCGACTGCGGCGGTCACGTCCGACAGCGCATTGCGCGAGCGCATCGCCGCCGAGATCGACCGCCAGGCCTGGGGACCGGGCGCACTCGTGCATGTCAGCGTGGACAGCGGCGTGGCGACCTTGAACGGCGTGCTCGTCGACGACCGCGTGCGCACGGCGCTGCGGGTGCTTGCGGAAAACGTCTGTGGCGTCGGCCAGGTGCGCGATCGCCTGACCACGATCGAACCGATGACGGGCGCCGTCGTGCGTTCGGGAGATGATTAAATGAGCTTCGCCGCCGCGCGCGCGGCGATCCATTCCTCGTTGGTCGGCTCGACCGCGACCAGCACCTTGCTCGATACGCCGGAGATGACCGCTGCGTTCGCCGCATTCGCCGCCGCATCGAGTTCGACGCCGAGGAAGCGCAGACCCGCGCAGACGCGCTCGCGGATCGGCACGCTGTGTTCGCCGATGCCGGCACTGAAGACGAGCATGTCCAGGCCGCCCAACGCCGCCGCCAGCGCGCCGGTTTCGCGCACGATGCGGTGCACGTAAAGGGCCAGTGCTTCCGCCGCCGGCGTTTCGTCCTCGCGCGCCAGCAACACGCGCAGGTCGGATGAAATCGCGGACACGCCGAGCAGGCCTGCGTCGTGATAGAGCATGTGTCCGACCTCGTCGAGCGAGAGTTTTCGAATCTGCATGAGGTGGATCACGACGCCCGGGTCCAGCGCACCGCAACGCGTGTTCATCATCACGCCGTCGAGCGCGGAGAACCCCATCGTCGTGGCGACGCTGGCGAGGTTTTGCATCGCGCACAGGCTCGCGCCGCTGCCCAGGTGCGCGCAAATCGTGCGCCCGCGCGCGCGGTCGCCATGGCGCTCGCCGAGCACGAGCGCAAGATACTCGTAGGACAATCCGTGAAACCCGTAGCGGCGCAGGCCGTGTTCGCGCAGCGCGCGCGGCAACGGCAGCATTTGCTCGACCGCGGGCATGTCGCGATGGAATCCAGTGTCGAAGCAAGCGACCTGCGGCAGGCCGGGTTGCGTGGCGAGCAATTCGGCGATCGCCTCGAGCGCGAACGGCTGGTGCAGTGGCGCGAGCGGAATATAACTGCGCAGGTCGGCGAGGACATCCGCGTCCACGCGCACGGGATTGAAATACTTCGCCCCGCCGTGCACGACGCGATGCGCGACGGCGGCAAGGCGGTCGCCGCCCAGGCGCGCGCGCACGCGCTCACGGATATGCGCGAGCGCGGCACGGTACGGATCGCCGCTGCCGGCTCCGAGCGGCTGCGCAGCCGCACCGCTTTCCTCGAATGCCGCGTCGGCACTGCCGATATTCACGACAGCGCCGCGCCATGCGGGTACGCGCGGCAGCGTGGCGGCGTCGAACAGCGCGAACTTGATGCTGGACGAACCGCAATTCAGCACGAGGATCCGGTCGCTCACGGCGGCGATGCCCGATTGCGATGCGCAACGAGTACGGCCAACGCGCACGAAGCGACGCGCGATTCGCGCGTGTCGGCGCGACTGGTCAGCACGATCGGCACGCGCGCGCCCATGACGATGCCGGCGCTCGATGCGCCGCCCAGGTATTCAAGCTGCTTGGCCAGCATGTTGCCGGACTCCAGATCCGGCACGACCAGCACGTCGGCGCGACCGGCAACGTCGGACTTGATGCCCTTGATGCGTGCGGCTTCGGCCGATACCGCATTGTCGAACGCGAGCGGGCCGTCGAGCACGCCGCCCGTGATCTGGCCACGGTCGGCCATCTTGCATAGCGCCGCGGCATCGAGCGTGGCGGGCATGCGCGGGTTGACCGTCTCGACCGCGGCGAGTATCGCCACGCGCGGCTCGTGCACGCCGATGACATGGGCCAGAGCGATCGCATTGCGCACGATGTCGGCTTTTTCTTCCAGCGTCGGGGCGATGTTGACCGCCGCATCGGTGATGATGAACGGACGCGGATACGCCGGCGTATACATGAGGAAACAATGCGAGATGCGCCGTGCGGTGCGCAGGCCGGTGTCGGCAGCGATCACGGCTTGCATGATTTCATCGGTGTGCAGGCTGCCCTTCATCAGTGCCTCGACTTGGCCAGTGCGAGCAAGCACGACCGCACGCGCCGCCGCGTCATGGCTGTGCGCGGCGTCCTCGATCGCGATTCCGGCAAGGTCGAGTCCGTTCTCGCGCGCGATGCGCTCGAGCTTGGCGCGCGGCGCGACCAGCACGGGTTCGATGATGCCGATGCGGCGTGCATCCAGCGCCGCAGCCAGACTCGTCGCGTCGCAGGGATGCACCACGGCGATGCGGATCGCGCCGAGCGGGCGCGCGCGTTCGAGCAGCATCTGCTCCAGATGATCTTTTTTCGCCTTGTCGTTCATTGCTCACTCCCAAGCCTCGCCGTCAATCGTAACGGCACTGCCGCCGCGCGGAACGCCTCGCCGCGATTTTATTCGGGCAGGACGAGTTCCGCCGCCGCCGGCAAACGCCAGTCGATCTCGGCCAGGCCATGTTCGCGCAGCCAGGCGTTCGTCAGCGAAAAATGCCCGCAGCCGATGAAGCCGCGATGCGCGGACAGCGGCGACGGATGTGGCGCCTTGAGCACGAGATGCCGGCGCGTGTCGATGAGCTTGCCCTTGGCCTGTGCGTAGCTGCCCCAGAGCAGGAAGACGAGATTCTCGCGTTCGCGGTTCAGGTGATCGACCACCGCGTCGGTGAAGCCTTCCCAGCCCTTGCCCTGGTGCGACCCGGCGAGGCCGCGTTCGACCGTCAGCACTGCGTTGAGCAAGAGCACGCCCTGCCGCGCCCACGGGATCAGACAGCCGTGATGCGGACGCGGAATGCGCAGGTCGCGTTCGATTTCCTTGAAGATGTTTTCCAGCGACGGCGGCGCGGGCACGCCCGGCAGCACGGAAAAGCACAGGCCGTGCGCCTGGTTCGGACCGTGGTAGGGATCCTGGCCGAGGATGACGACCTTGACCGCCTCGAACGGCGTGGTGTCGAGCGCGGCGAAAATATTTTTCGGCGGCGGATAGATCGACTTTCCCGCGCGCAATTCAGTGCGCAGGAATTCGGACAGCGCGTGCATGTCGGGGCGATCGAAATAGTCGCCCACGCGCACCTTCCAACTGGGATCAAGCTTGAGATCGGCGTTCACGCCGCCGCAGTGCGCAGCTGCTCGCGCAGGTGCCGCGAAACGCGCATCTGGAACAGCAGCTTGGTAATGAGCAGACGTTCCTCAATGGGTTTTTGCACGAGGTCGTTCGCGCCGGCGCGTAGCAGCGCGGCCTGATTCTGCGGATTGTCGTCGCCGGTCATGATCAGCACCGGCAACTGGCCCTTGGGATAGCCGAACTCGGTGCGGATGCGCTCGAGCAGGTCGCCGCCGGTCAGCTCGCCTTTCAGGTTCACGTCGGATAGCACGACGTCGCAGCCGATGCGTCCCTGCGCCATGCCGGTTTCCAGGTGCGCGACCGCATCCTCGACACTGGTCACGTGCAGCACGGTGAGACCGTATTTTTCCAGCATGCGGCGCGTGGCCAGCGCGACGACGCGGCTGTCCTCGACGTACAACACCTCGCCGCTGGCCTGAGACTCGGGATGCACGTAGCCGCGGATGAACGCGCTCAGCGCGTTGAAGCCCAGCGATTTGTCGAAGTAATCGGTGACGTATTCGGTCAGCTCGCGGTTGACCAGGCGCTCGTTGACGTCGCCGGACACCACGATGATCGGGATGTAGGCCTGCGGCGCGTGTTCGCGGATGAAACGCGCGAGCTCGATGCCATCCATGTCGGGCAGGCGCAGCGCCGTGGTGACGAGGTCGACGACGCCGGCCTCGAGCTGTTTCTTCGCTTCCGCACCGCTTTCGCAGGCGAGCACGGTGACGCCGGGCAGATCGGCCTTGAGCAGTTGTTCGATCAGGCGGCGCACGACCTTGGAGCCGTCCACCACCATCACGCGCGGGGTCTCGCTGGCGATATGGCGGGTGAGTGCGGCTTCGGCCATGGCGTTATCTCGGCAGTCCCTGCGCGATGTGGCGCGACGCGGCGACCCAGGCGCCGAGCCAGCCGAGCGCGGCGCTGGCCGCGAGCGCGGCGAGCATTTGCGCAAGGCTCAGGCCGTGCACGGCAAAATCATGATCGTAGGCGGCCGCCAGCCGTGCCAGCGGCGCGGCGAGGATTCCTTGCACGATTCCAATCAGCATCAGGCTCAACACCCCTGCAAACGTACCGTACCAGAGGCCAGAATACAAAAACGGCCGGCGCACGAAGCCCGCTTCGGCGCCCAGCAGCTGCATCACCGCGATCTCTTCGCTGCGCCCGGCGATGTCCAGACGCACCGTGTTGCCAATCACGAGCAACGCCGCCAGCGCGAGCAATCCGGCCAGCACTTGCGCGCCGCGCAGGGCCAGGCCGAGGATCGCATTCAGGCGTTGCCGCCATTGCGCATCGTACTGCACCTGATCCACCGCCGGATCGCTGCGCAAGGCCGCGGCCAGCGCGCCGGGATCGCCGCGTGGATCCACGACCAGCACCACCGGCAAGGGATTGTAGTGCAAAACCTTCAGTGCATCGGCAAAGCCCGAACGCTCTCGGAACTCATCCAGACCCTGCTCGGGCGACTTCACCGCGACCGCGATCACGTCTGCCCGCGCGCGCAGGAGCGCGGCAAGCGCCTGCACGGCATCGGCCTTGGTGTCCGGCTTCAGGAATGCGCTGACCGCGCCCGCCTCGCCGACGTTGCCGGCGAGTCCGCGCGCGTTGTCGACGAGCAGCCAGAACAGCAGCGGCAGGGCGAGGGCGAAGCCGAGCACGGCGAGCGTCAGCGCCGTCGCCCACGGTCGCGCGGCGAGGCGGCCGAGGCTCGAAAACAGGCTGTACAAATGCTGCTCGCGCCAGGCGCGCAACGAAAACGGCATGCCCGACAAGATCCGTCTCGGTTCGGGTGCGGCGGGCTTGGGGCGATTTTTCTCGATGCGGCGGTTCATGGGCGGAAATCGTCGATCAACTTGCCATGGTCGAGAACCAATACACGCTTGCCCATGCGCTTGACCAACGGCAGGTCGTGACTGGCCACGAGCACCGTGGTGCCGACCTGCTCGAACTCGCCGAACAGCGCCATGATCTCGGCCGCAAGCTGCGGATCGAGGTTGCCGGTCGGTTCATCCGCGATGAGCACCGGCGGCTTGGCGACGATCGCGCGCGCAATGCCCACGCGCTGCTGCTCGCCCGCCGACAACATCGACGGCGCGGATTTTTCGCGGTCGAGCAGGCCGACCTTGTCCAGTGCCGCGCGCACGCGCCTGGCGATTTCCTCGCGCGGTGTGCCGGCGATCACCAGCGGCAGCGCGACGTTGTCGAACGCGCTGCGGTCGAGCAGCAGGCGGTGATCCTGGAATACCATGCCGACGCCGCGGCGTACCCGCGCGATGCCGCGTCGACGCACCGCGCCGAGGCTGCGGCCGTTTACCGTGACCTGCCCGCGCGTTGGGCGTTCGAGCAGGGCGACAAGGCGCAACAGCGTGCTTTTGCCCGCGCCGGAATGCCCGGTGACGAACGCCATCTCGCCGGCACCGAGCGCGAAGCTCAGGTCGCCCAGCGCATCGTGACCGTTCGGGTAGCGCTTGCCGACGCGATCGAATGCGATCATTTGACCAGCTGATTCATGTCGAAGATCGGCAGCAGTATGGCCAATACGATGAACAGCACCATCGCGCCCACGATGAGGATCACGAGCGGGCCGAGTACGGACGTGAGCGTGGTCATCCAGCGATCGAGTTCGCGCTGCTGCTGGTTCGCGGCCTCGTCGAGCATGCGTTCGAGTTCCCCGGCGCGCTCGCCGCTGGCGATCAGGCGCAGCGCGACCGGCGGAAAATAGCCCGACTCGCCGAGCGCACGCGAGAAATTGCCGCCTTCGCGCACTTTCAGCGCCGCGCGCTTGACCGCCGCGCGCATCGGCAGGTTCGGCATCACCTGCGCGCCGATCTGCAGCGCATCCAGCAAAGGCACCGCGCTCGCGGTGAGCAGGGCCAGCGTGCGCGTGCAGCGCGCGGTATTCGCCGCGCGGATCAAGCTGCCGACGAGCGGAACGCGCAACAGAAATTCATGCCAGCGATAGCGCGCCTGCTCCATGCGCAGGGCGATGCGCCCGCCGATCGCGGCGGCGGCGAGCACGATCAGCAGCAGCCAGCCCCACGTCTTCACGAACGCCGACAACGCCAGCAATGCGCGCGTCGGCAGCGGCAGCACCTGATGCATCTGCGTGAACACGCCGACGATCTGCGGCACGACATAGGCCAGCAACCCGGTCACCACGGCGATGGCGACGACGCTGAGCAGCAGCGGATACGCGAGCGCCGCCCACACTTTCTGATTGAGCGCATCGCGCGCCTCGGAATAATCGGCGAGCCGCGCCAGCACCTGGTCGAGCTTGCCGGACTGTTCGCCGGCGGCGATCGAGGCGCGGTAGATTTCCGGGAAACTTTCCGGCGCATCGGCCAATCCTGCCGCAAGGCTCGATCCTTCCATCACCTTCGCGCGCAGGCTCACGACCAGCGTGCGCGCACGTTGATCGTCGTTCTGTTCGGCCAGCGCCGCGAGCGCCTCGTCCACCGGCAATCCCGCTTTCAACAGCGTCGCGAGCTGGCGCGTGAGCAGCGCAAGTTGCGCGCCGCTCAAACCACGCTGGAACAACGAATGGCGCTCGCGCGCCGCCGCGACCGGCACCACTTCGAGCGGATTGAGCCCTTCCTCGCGCAAACTCGCGCGCACGCTGCGCGCGGTGTCGCCCTGCAACACACCGCGGCGAGTTTTGCCGGCGGCGTCGAGTGCTTGGTACGAAAAGGCGGGCATGCCGCGAGTTTAGCGCGACTTGCCCGATGTTCGCGCCGCGAACATCCCTATTTGGCCGTGATGATCGAGTCGAGGTAATTCGGCGTCCCGTCGATGCGCACCAGATGCGGATACTGCGCACCGCCGTGGTAATCGACCGGGACGATTTTGTATTCGTCCTGGTATTTGAGCAGCAACTGGATCGGCGCGGTGCCGCCCTTCGCTGCCGCGATCGCGTCGACCAGCACCTCGGATTTGTAGGCATGGCCGTTCACCGCGACCAAGGTGGCGCCGGTGCTGACGCCAGCCTTGAACGCGGGACCGTCCCAGCGCACATCGTTGATCGCGCCGTCTTTGTTCAAGGTCAGGCCGATCGACCAGGCGAAGTTGTAGATATGCCGTGCCGACTCGTTGCGGCTCTCGTATTGTTTTTCGTAGTCGCTCGGCTTGTCGGTGTAGACCAGTTTCCAGCCGGACGCGGCGATGCCGTCGAGCAGCGGCGGGTCGAGCGCATCGACGTGGGAATGCAGGAAAGCCGTCCAGTCGTAGCTGGCGACGCCATTCAGGGCGGCGACGACATCGTCGAAGATATAGGTTTTCGTGACGTAGCTGCCGTTGTCGACACCGAAAAACGCTTTGGCGAAATCATCCAGCGACCGGCGCCCGTGGGTCAACGCGCGCAGCTTGGCGTCCACCGCCAGCCACATCATCTGTCCCGCGCTGTAGTACTCCTCGCTCATCTGCCAACTGCGGTACGGCAGCGACGCGCGTTCGGCCGCGGTCGGGTCGTTGGTGGTGTCCCCCAGCGTGCGCCAGCGGAAGCCGACGCGGTTGCGGTCGTAATTGGCCGCGACCATGGCCAGCGCATCGCGGAATTGCGGCGGCGTCCACAAGCCGGCGCGCGCGGTCAGCACGAAGCCCCAGTACTGGGTCTGGCCTTCGTACACCCATAGCAGCGAATCGCCCATCGGCGCGTTGAAATCCGGCGTCCACAAATCCGCCGGACGCCGGAACTTGCCGTTCCACGAATGGACGAATTCGTGCGCGAGCAAATCGCGCCCGGGCGCGTTGTCGTCCCAGGCGGTGAAATAGTCGGCGTCGGTGCCGTCTTCGCTGGACTGGTGATGCTCGAGGCCGTTGCCGCTCAACTGGTCGGACAGCGAATACAGAAAATCGTAGTGATCGTAGTGGTGCGAACCGAACAACCGGTAGGCTTGCGCGACAAGGTTGCGGTGCGCCCGCAACTGCGCTGGTGTCATCTCCAGATACTTAGGCGCGTCGGCGACGATGTCCATGTGCACCGGCACCTTCGCGCCGGGATCCAGATCCACGCGCTTGAAGTAGCGCCCCGCATACATCGGCGAATCGACCAGCGTGTTGTAGGTCACTGGCTTGAACGCGGTGGTGTCGCCCGGCTGCGATTGCCGATCCCGATCGGCGCGTTCCAGCGCGGTGCCAAACTGCCAGCCGTGCGGCAGCGTGACGCTCGGCGCGAACGTGATGCCACGAGTGAAATGCCCGGCCGGGTACAGCGACATTTCGCTCCAGGCCAGATCGAGCATCGTGTCCGTCATCTCGATGCCCTGCGCAGACGTGCGGCCGGACAGGTACTCGAACGCGACGTCGAGTGTGGCAACATCCTGTGGCACATTGATGTGGAACGCGTACACGTCGTACTTGTCGCGTTTCCAGGCGATCGGTTTGCCGTTCGCCGTCACCGCGAGCCCGGCCAGCATGTCGACTGGGCCGCTCGGCGAATGGTTGCCGGGAATCCATTTCGGATACAGCAAGGTCAATGCGCCGGCGCGCACCGGAATCGTCTCGCGCACGCGGAAGATGCCCTGCGTCGTGTCGCTGGCATCGACGTGGATCGCGATCGTGCCGGGATAGGGCGTGTCCTGCGGCGGCGGCACATTGGATGCCGGCATCTCGTAGGCACAAGCCGCATTGGCGGCGAATGCCGCCAGCGCGACCGCGAACAAGCGGGACACGCGCGAAAACAGAAACTCACGGCGGCTGGACATGGCTATCCTCGAACGGCAAGACGAAAGTGCGAGGCTAGCATCCCGGCACGCGGCCGGGATGCGCCAAAAGGCACGGGATTCAGGCGCTGCCCGCGAGCTTGCTGCGACGAATGCCGTAGGCGAAATAAATCACCAGACCGACTCCCACCCATGCCAGGAATACCATCCATGTGATCGCAGCGAGCTCCGACAACAGCCAGATCGAGAACGCGATGCCGATCAGCGGCACCGCCGGCACCCACGGCGTGCGGAACGCGCGCGGCAGGTCGGGCTTGCGCACCCGCAGAACGATCACCGAAGCGCAGATGACGATGAACGCCGAGAGCACGCCGATGTTGACCAGCTTGGCGACCTCGCCGATCGGGAAGAATCCGGCGACCAGTGCCGTGAACACGCCCAGCGCCAGCGTGGTGCGATGCGGCGTGCCGTAGCGCGGATGTGTGTGCGCGAACCACGCGGGCAGCAGGCCGTCGCGCGCGAGCGCAAACCAGATGCGCGCCGCCGCCAGCATGAACGCGAAGATCACGCTCAAGATGCTCGCGATCGCGGTCGCCGAGATCGCCGCGCCGATCCATTTCATGCCGCGCGCCTCGAACGCCATGGCGACTGGCGCATCGTTGCCGAGCAGTGTGTACGACACCATGCCGGTGATCACCAGGGTGATGGCGATGTACAGCGCCATCGAGATGCCGAGCGAGAGCAGGATCGCGCGCGGCAAGTCGCGTTGCGGATTCTTCGATTCCTCCGCCGCCGTGGTCAGCGTGTCGTAACCGAACACGGCGAAGAACACGACCGCCGCCGCGGTGGCGATGCCCTTGTAGCCGAAATGTCCGACGCCGTCGGCGTCGACGATGCGTTCGGGAACGAAGGGATGCCAGTTCGCGGTATCGATGTAGAACGCGCCGACACCGATCACCAGAATCACCGCGACCACCTTGACGGCAACGATCAGCGTGTTGAAACGCGCGCCCCATTCGGTGCGCAGGGTGAGCAGAACCGCCACGCCGAACGCGGCGATCGCGGCGACGAGATTGAAGGCGTGGCCCTCGCCCGTACCCGGCGCGCCTTGCAAGGCAACCGGCAAATGGATGCCGAACGCCGCCAGCAGGTTGACCACATAACCCGACCATCCGCTCGCCACGGCCGCGACGATGAGCGCGTATTCGAGCAGCAGGTCCCAGCCGATCAGCCAGGCCGGCAATTCGCCGAGCACCGCATAGCCGTAGGTGTAGGCGCTGCCGGTGACCGGGATGAGCCCCGCGAATTCGGCGTAGCACAGCGCCGCCGCCGTGCTCGCGATGCCGGCAATGATGAAACTCAGTACGACCGCTGGTCCCGCATTCTCGGCAGCCTGTTGCCCGGCGAGCACGAAGATGCCCACGCCAATGATGCCGCCAAGACCTATCGCGGTGAGCTGCCATATACCCAGCACGCGGCGGAAATCGCGGCGCGAGCCTAGTTCGGCCTGCAGGGCCTCGACGGATTTGTGGCGCGTGAGTTTGGATACGAGACTCATGATTCCTCCCCGGAAGTCCGCGCGATCATACCGTGCCGCCTGCGATTTCGCGCTCCTGCCATATCCCCGCTCATCGCAGGTACGATGTTGTTGTCGCCAACCCCAATTCGATGGCGACAGTACGAAGCCGTTTGTCGCGCGTGAACAACGCTTCGCCACCGATGAGTTGCGCGCTGGCAAGCAGATGCGCATCGACCCAGCCGATGCCGCGGCCCGGCAGGCGATGCCGCTCCAGGAAACCGAGCGTTTCATCGTTCGTCGCCAGCGGAGCCACGGGCAGTCCGGCGAGATCAGCGAGAACCTTGCCGCGATTGGGCAGTCGGCCGCAAGCCAACTCGCCGATCACGAACGGATGGGACATCACGCTACGTGCATCGAGCAATGCCGCCAGCGCGCGGTCGCCGTGACGCAAGTGGTCGATCCACACCGACGAATCCACCAGGATCACTTGCGGACTCGACGGCTCTTGCGTACCGGCGCCGAACGCCGCCGCGGCGGCAGGCGCGCATCGGGCATGCTGCCGCCCAATGCGATCAGTCGCCGTGCGGCTTCGCGCTCGACCAGCGCGCGCAAGCCTTCGCCCAATACTGTGGCGACATCGCGTTCGCCCGTTGCCATGCGGGCGCTTTCGAGCAAGCGTTCGTCGATGGCGTGCGTGATCTTCATGGCGTTTCCCTCCTGGCCGGTGATCGTCCGTGCGCGGTCCGCACGAATGATCGCCGCGGATTCAGCGGACATTGGCTTCCCCGACCGACGCGCGCGTCGCAACGCGTCCTTCAACATCGTCCTGTCGTTGTCCATGCTTGCGACGGCATACGCGGGAGCCGGCGGCTCGGCGACACGATCCGTCGCCCCGGCCTGCGCGGCGGTTTCCATGATCAGCAGCAATTCGCGCTGCAGTGAGCGCCGGTTGGCCGCGGCGCGCGCGCGCAAGGCGTCGGCGAGCGCATCGGGAACCTGCTTGATGGTGAATGTAGTGGGCATGGCGCTATCTCCGGTGGATGCAAAGTACATCCAGAATGGATTCAACGCAAGAACCACTATTCCTCGCGCGTCACCCGCAGCACTTCCTCGGCGCTGGTGATACCGGCCACACACTTGCGCCAGCCATCATCGATGATGCTCGGCGTGCGCATGCGCGCGTGGCGCTCCATCTCGGCTTCGGCGGCGTTGGCGTGAATCAGGCGACGCAGTTCCTCGTCGACGGGCACGTATTCGTAGATGCCGGTGCGGCCGCGATAGCCACCGTGGCGGCCGGCGGCCTGCGCCGAGGGCCGGTACAGATTCGCTTGCGTGCCGGCGGGCTTGCCGAACGCGGCCAGTTCGCGCGGCGTCGCGGCATAGGTTTCGCGTGTGACCGGATCGAGCACACGCACCAGGCGTTGGGCGAGCACACCGATCAAGGATGAGGACAGCAGGAACGGCTCCACACCCATGTCGCGCAGGCGCGTGACCGCGCCGATTGCCGAATTCGTGTGCAGGGTGGACAGCACGAGGTGCCCGGTGAGCGAAGCCTGCACCGCGATCTGCGCGGTTTCGAGGTCGCGGATTTCGCCGATCATGACGACGTCCGGATCCTGGCGCAGGATCGCGCGCAGGCCGCGCGCGAAGGTCATTTCCACTTTCGTGTTGACCTGGGTCTGGCCGACGCCGTCGATGTAGTACTCGATCGGGTCTTCCACCGTCATGATGTTGCGACTGGCATCGTTGAGCCGCAGGAGCGATGCGTACAACGTCGTCGTCTTGCCGGAACCGGTCGGGCCGGTGACGAGCAGAATCCCGTGCGGACGCTCGATCGTTTCGCTCAAGCGTTCCAGCGTATCCGGCGCCATGCCGAGCTGTTTCAAGTCCAGCTTGCCGGCCTGCTTGTCGAGCAAACGAAGTACAACGCGCTCGCCGTGGCCGGCGGGAATCGTCGACACGCGCACGTCGACCGGGCGTCCGGCAATTTTCAGACCGATGCGGCCGTCCTGTGGCAGGCGCTTTTCGGCGATGTCGAGCCGCGCCATCACCTTGATGCGCGAGACGACCGCGCTCGCGATCGCCTTCTGCGGGCTAAGCACTTCGCGCAGCACGCCGTCGATGCGAAAGCGCACGACGAGGCGATTCTCGAATGGCTCGATGTGGATGTCGCTCGCGCCTTCTTTCACTGCTTCTGTCAGCAGCGCGTTGATCAGGCGGATGATCGGCGCGTCGTCTTCGGATTCGAGCAAATCTTCCGGTTCCGGCAGTTCGTCGGCCAGGGTTTTCAGGTCGAGTTCGTCGTCGAAGTCGGCGACCATCGCGCGCGCATCGTCACCCTGCTCGTACAGATCGCGCAGCAGGCGTTCGTAACCGGCCGCGTCGTAGCGCACGAGCTTGAGCGGCGCGTGCAGATGGCGCTGAAGTTCGCAAAGGACTTCGGGCTTGACGCCCTCGCGCCAGGCGATTTCGGCCTCGTCCTCGCGCCAGGCAACGAGCGTGGCGCCGTTGCGGCGCGCGAAGCCGAAACTCGGCCGCGACGGTCGCGTCTCGGCCATCATTGCTTCTTGTCGGACGCCGCGTCCCGGCTTTTTGCATCCTTGGGCGCCACATCCATCGCCGGCGACTTCAGGAAGTCGTGCACCTCGGGCAGCATCGGCTGCTGGCCGCGCGGCGTGATCGTCTCGCCGTTCTCGCGCATCTGCAATTGTTCGGTGCGCAGGAAGTTGTACTTTGCGCCGGAGACCGACGCTTCGGTTGCCGCGTCGCGCAGGATGCGCGGATGCAGGAATACCATCAGGTCCTGCTTCTGATGGTCGTTGCTGCGGTAGCGGAACAGGTTGCCGATCAGCGGAATGTCGCCAAGCGCCGGCACCTTCTGCACGCTGTCCTTGACGTTGTCCGAGATCAGGCCGCCGAGCACGAGCAGCGAATCGTCCTTAACCATCACCGTGGTCTTGATCTCGCGCTTGTTGGTGACGAGATCGACCGCGCCCTGCACCGGCGGCAGCAGGTTGGAGACTTCCTGATGGATGTCCAGGCGCACCGTGTCGCCGGAGTTGATGTGCGGCGTCACCGTGAGCGTCAGGCCCACATCCTTGCGCTGAATCGTCTGGAATGGATTGCCGATGCCGGTCGTGGAACCGCTGGCGCCACCGTTGCCGCCGGTGTTCGTGGTGTACGAACCCGTCACGAACGGCACTTCCTGCGCGACCTTGATCATCGCTTCCTGGTTGTCCAGCGTCATCACCGAGGGCGTGGACAGGATGTTGTTCTTGCCGTTGCTGCGCAACGCCGAGACCAGGCCGCCAAGACTGAGCAGTTGCTTGCCGTTGAGCGTGATCGTATCCAGATACCCAAGGTTCAGCCCGTTGCCGACGCTGATCGCGGGGCCGCCGGCGGCGTTCAATCCCGAGGTGACATTGAAGATGTTGTTGCCCGGCGTGTTGCCGGTGAAGTTCGTGCCGCCGATGACATGGCTCTTGTCGCCGAGCGGAACCTGCCACTGGATGCCGAGTTCGTTCGCGGTTTCATCGGAGACCTCGGCGATCACCGCTTCGATCAATACCTGCGCGCGGCGGATGTCGAGCTGGCGGATCACTGCTTGCAGCGAGCGGAACACCGCCGGCGGCGCGCTGATGACGAGCGCGTTGTCGCCCTCGTGCGCCTGGATCGTCGCCGTCGAGCTGCCCGACGACGCACTTCCCGTCGCAGCGCCCGCGGCGGCCTTGGCGGCGGGCGGCGCGTCGCCGGTCAACGTGGCGGCGACACCTTCGAGGATCGGCACCAGGTCCTTGGCGTTCGCGTAATTGAGGTACACGACCTGGGTTTCGCCGCCATCGCTGATCGGCGTGTCCAGGTGCGCGATCAGCGCGCGCAGGCGCAGGCGACCGCTCTTGCCTCCAGACAACAGGATTGAATTGGTGCGCTCGTCGGCGAACACGCGTGGCTGATCGGCGGCGTCCACGCCTTTGGTCTCGGAAAGCTGGCTCAGGATGCGCGCCACTTCCGCGGCGCTGGCATGCTCCAGCGGGATCACGTCGACGCCGGAATCGGACACCGTGTCGATGCGCTGGATGATGCTGATCATGCGCTCGACGTTGCCGGCACGATCGGAGATGACCAGCGAATTCGAGGCCGGATGCGCGATCAGTTGCGCGCCTTGCGGCATCAGCGGCCGCAGGATCGGCACGAGTTCCGTGGCCGCGACGTGCTTGACCGGCACGATCTGGGTGACGATTTCGTCCGTTTCGTGCTGATGCGTGCCATTGAGGCCGCCGGAACCGTCCTGCTGTGCGACCACCTCGGGCACGATCTTGATCATGCTGCCGGACGGGATCGCCGCGTAACCGTGCACGCGCAGCACGGACAGGAACACGTCGTAGATCTCGTCCGGTCTCATCGGCCGCGCCGAGATCACCGTCACCTTGCCCTGCACGGTTGGGCCGACGATGAAGTTTTTGCCGGTGATCTCCGACACCGTGGCGATCAGCGCCTGGATGTCGGCGTCCTTCATGTTCAGCGTGTGCGTGCCCGGCGGATTGGCCGCGGGCGCTGAAGTGGCGGGCGCCTTGGGTTGCGCGCAGGCAAGCGTCGCGGCAAGGGCAAGAACGGCGGCGAGAAGGAATCGCGTCATTGTGTATTTCTCTACAAGTATAGTCCGCTCAATGCAAACTGACGGTGAGCGTCGCCGGCTTGCCATTGCGCAGCACCGTTACCGACAGGCTGCCGGCACCGGCCAGATTGTCCATGAATTGCTGCGGATTGGACACCGCCGACAGCGACTGGCCGTTGATCGCGGTGATGAGGTCGGTGGACTTGAGCCCGGCCTGGCTCATCAGGCGCGCCACGTCGCCGCCGCCGGACAGGCGCGCGCCGGCGATCTTGCCGTTCTCGAACACGGGCTCGACATGCACCTGTTTGGCGAGTTGGGCCGGGTCGATGCGCAGATTGGCCTGCGCCGCGCTCCAATCCAGGTTCCCGGCGAGTTGCGGCGGCGCATAGTTCGGCGGGATGCTCGAAGCGCGCGTGCCGGCAGCCGTGGCGAGGTTGGACTGATTGGCAGGCGGCAGCGGCGGCGTGTGCTGTTCCGCACGCGGCAGGTTCAGGGTTTCGGCGACGCCTTCATGGTCGAGCACGACGTGGTCGGCATACACGGCCGCGAGTTTCGCGTTGCCGACGACGACCTCGTCGACCTTGTAGGCGCGCTCGCCGCCGTGCTCGTCCTCGATCATGGCGATGCCGTCGTGCGCATCGTCCATTGCCAGCGTGCCGCGCAGGGTGAGCTTGAGCGTCGTCGCCGGCGCATTGCGCATCTGCTGCAACACCGCGATCGTTTGCGGATTGCCGAACAGATGCCACTTGCCGACCGACTGCACCGGCACCGCCGCCGGCGCGGCCGCGACCGGCGCGGACGCGGCACCGTCATCGCCCTGCGGCACCAACAGCCAGGCCAGACGCACCAGCAGCCACAGGCAGACAAGCGCGGCAGCCACACACGCACCCAACGCGGCAAGGCGCGAGGCGCGGGCGTGATCGGCGTGGGTCAGTGATGCAAGCATGCGGCAGCAACGAAAAATCCCGCCACAGACTTTAGCAGCATGCGCTCAGGAACGCTTGAACAGATTCCCGAGGCGGCGGAAGAAACCTTGTTTCTTGTGCTCGGTCGGCGCTGGCGGCGCGACCGGTGCGGTCGATATTGGTTGGCGGCCGCGCGGGCGCTTTTCCTGCACCGCGCCGTTGCCGTCGCGGTTGCGGACGACAGTTTCGCCACCCTCGCCACGGTGGCGGCCACGGCCACCACGCCGGCTGCGTTTGCGCGCGGGCGAGGCCGGGTCCACCGACACGGGGGCCGCAGCGACCGGTGCCGGCGCCGGAATGACGGGCTTCGGTGCGGCCGGTTTGTGCGCATGCTCACGTGGCTTGTCGCGATGTGGACGGCGAACGTCGCCGGGACGCGCGCGCGGTGCCGGCGGCTTGCGCGCCGAGGTATCGATATTGGATTCGGTTTCGTTTTCCGCTCCAGCGGGGCGTGGCCGCGGTGGCGGCGTGACGAGCAACTCCGGCTCCACGCGCGCAACGGGAATCTTTTGACCGATGTATGCCTCGATGTCCGGCAACCCTTGCGCGTACATGTCGCAGGCGAAGCTGATCGCGTCGCCTTCCGCTCCAAGACGAGCCGTGCGACCGATACGATGCACGTAGTCTTCCGCATCCATCGGCAGGTCATAGTTGAACACGTGGGTGACGTCGGGAACGTGCAGACCGCGCGCGGCCACATCCGTCGCAATAAGAATTTCGATTTCCCCGCGCTGGAACTTGCCGAGCAGGCTCTGGCGCTTTTTCTGCGGCACGTCGCCGGAGAGCATGCCGACGCGGAAGCCGTGTTTCTCCAGGCGCCGCGCGACTTTTTCGGCCGCGACTTTCATGTTGACGAAAACCATGCTGCGGTGCGCGTCGATGTGCGACAGCAGATTTATGAGCAAGGGCAGCTTTTCCTCGCTGGCCGGGAAATAAATCACCTGGCGCACGCGGTCGGCGGTGACGTTGTCGGTCTCGACGGTGAGTTTCTGCGCCTCGTTCATGTGCTCGTAGGCGAGTTCCAGCACGCGGTGCGACAGCGTCGCCGAGAACAGCATGCATTGGCGGCGCGTGCGCTCGGGCAGGCGGCGCAGGATGAAGCGCACGTCCTTGATGAAGCCGAGGTCGAACATGCGGTCGGCTTCGTCGATCACCATGATCTCGACCGCGGCCAGCGAAAACACGTGCTGCTTGTAGTAATCGAGCAGTCGGCCCGGCGTCGCGATGATGATGTCGACGCCGCCGCGCAATTGCTCGCGTTGCTTGTCGTAGTCGACGCCGCCGTAGATCAGCGCGGACTTGAGTCCCGTGTCGCGACCGAGGCTGCGGAAATCCTTGTCGATCTGGATCGCCAGCTCGCGCGTCGGCGCGATGATCAGCGCGCGCGGGTCTACCGCGCCGCGTTCCGCGAACGCCGGACGCGTGAGCAGGCGCTGCATGATCGCGACCAGGAAGGCTCCGGTCTTGCCGGTGCCGGTCTGCGCCTGCCCGGCGACATCGCGGCCGGCCAGCGCCAGCGGCAGGGTCAGGGCCTGGATCGGCGTGCAGCGGGTGAAACCCGAAGCATGCAGGCCGGAAAGCAGGCTCGGGTGCAGCTCGAAGCTGTCGAAGAAGGTATCAGTGAGGGCTTGTAATTCGGACACGGGGTATGGCCGGGATTTGGTCCGGCTTGA
>DATIOA010000112.1:0-6713 GCA_035473575.1 Rudaea sp.
CGGGTTTCCAGTCCGACCGAGAACAGCAGCAGCACGACGCCGATTTCGGCCAACACATCCAGCGCTTCCGAAGGCTGCACCCAGCCGAGCAGGGACGGTCCGACCACGCAGCCGGCGGCGATTTCGCCGACCACGCCCGGCAGCTTCAGGCGCTGTGCGATCTCCGCGCCCACTTGCGCGGCGACGAAGACGACGAAAAGACTCAATAAGATGGCGCTGTCGTGCTCCAAGCGGATTGCCTTTTTGCGCGGTTCGCCGGATGCTACCCGATAGCGCACCGGAACGGGGAATGGCATGGCGAAGCAGGCGTCGACAATCCGCGAACCCATGGCCAAGGTCGACACTGCCTGGCTGCGCATGGAAAGCCCGACCAACCTGATGATGATCACGGGCCTTTTGATCTTCAACGAGCGCATGTCGCGGACGCAGCTCAAGAAGGCGATCGCCGAGCGCTTCCTGGCCTATCCGCGCTTTCGCCAGAAGGCGGTCGACGACGGTGCGGCGGCTTTCTGGGAGACCGACCCCAAATTCGACCTCAACTGGCACGTGCGCGCGGCCAAGCTGCCCGCCAGGTCCGGCAAGGCCGAACTCGAAGCCTATGTCAGCGAACTCGCCTCCACGGCGTTGGACCACGCGCGGCCACTATGGCAATTCCTGCTGATCGAGAATTACCAGGGCGGCAGCGCGGTGGTCGCGCGCATCCATCATTGCTATGCGGACGGTCTTGCGCTGGTGCAGGTGATGTTGTCGCTCACCGATGCGGCACCCAAACCCGAAAAGCGCGCGCCGTTGGCCAAGGCCTGGCTCAAAAAGGATCAGGGCGGCGTGGTCTCGCGTCTGCTCGCGCCCACGCGCGCGGGACTCGGCAAGGCGTTCGCGCTCGGCGAACTGGCCCTGGAAAAGGGCGGCGCGTTCCTTCGCCATCCGGCGCTGGCCGCCACGATGGCGCGCGAGGGCTCGGAAATCGCGCGCGAACTGGCAGTGGCCCTGAATTTGTCCGACGACCCGCCGACGCGCTTCAAGAAGGGCGCCCTCGGCGCACGCAAGCGCTGCGCCTGGGCCGATCCGCTGCCGCTGCGCGAAGCCAAGACGGTCAGCCGCATCCTGCGCTGCACGGTCAACGATCTGTTGCTTGCCTGCGCGGCGGGAGCTCTGCGCAGTTACCTGCTCGCCATCGGCGAGAAGGTCGATGGACTCACCATCCGCGCCACGGTGCCGGTCACGTTGCGTCCGCTCGAACACGCGCAGAAGCTTGGCAACCATTTCGGCCTGGTGTTCCTGGACTTGCCGGTTGGTGAGGCGAATCCGCTGCGCCGGCTCGAATGCGTGGCTGAGTCGATGCGCGCGCTCAAGCGCAGCAAGCAGGCCGCGCTCACATTCGGATTGCTCGCCGCCGTGGGCATGGCGCCGGTCGCGTTGCAACGCATGGCTCTTGACCTGTTCAGCCGCAAGGCGACCACGGTCGCGACCAACGTGCCCGGTCCGCAGATGCCGCTGTACCTGGCCGGCTGCGAAGTGAAGGAACTCATGTTCTGGGTGCCGCAGAACGGCACGGTCGGCATGGGCGTATCGATCCTGTCGTACAACGGCCGCGTGCATTTCGGCCTGATTGCCGACGCCAAGCGCGTGCCCGATCCCGAGCCCATCGTGCAGTGTTTCGTGCGCGAGTTCGACAAGCTCGCGCTGATCACGATGATGGAGGACTGGTCCGCCGACATCGTCGCGGGTGACGCTGCGGCGACGCTGGAGCACTACGTCAGCGACGCCTGAGAACTAGGTTTTTTTCCCTGGCAGGCGCAAGAACATCAGCGCCGACAGCACCGTCACGCCGCCGAGAATCAGCATGGTGACGCGGAATGCGGCGATGTAGCTTTCGCCATTGTGCGGACCGTCGCCGATGTACAGGGCCATCAGCAAGGATGCGAAGGCGATGCCGAAACTGCTCGACAGGTTTTGCACGGTGCTGGTCATGCTTGATCCCATGCTTGCTTGCGCGGGAGTCAAGTCGACGAAGCCGAGCGTGTTCATCGCCGTGTACTGCAAGCTCATCACGAAGCCGTAGACGAACACTTGCGCGCAGATGAGCCAGATCGGCGTCGCCGCGCCCATGGTCGCGAACACCATCACCAGGATGCCTGCGAGCGCGGTGTTCCAGAGCAGTACGCGGCGGTAGCCCTGGTATTTCAGGATCGGCCCGACGAAGAAACGCATCAGCAGCATGGCAAGCGCCTGTGGAATCTGCAGCGCGCCTGCCATGATCGCCGAATAGCCGAAGCCAACCTGGAACAGCAGCGTCATCAGGAATGAAATGCCGCCAACACCCAGGCGCGTGGCGAATCCGCCGTTGAAGGCGACGCGGAAGCTGCGGATGCGCAACAGGCGCAGGTCGACGATCGGTGCGTCCACGCGCAAGGACCGGCGCCAGTACAGCGCCAGCGCGGCAAGCGCAACGATCCCGAACACGAATCCCTGCGCATAGACGGCTTCGCTCAATTGCTCGAGTGCCCACGACAATCCGCCGGCGCCGAGCGCGAACAGCAAGAACCCGGAAACATCCAGCGGCGCGCGTGCGCCGCGATAGTCCGGCATGGCGCGGCGCGCGAGATAAAGGCCGACGATGCCGAACGGGATGTTGACGAAAAAGATCATCCGCCACGACACGTACATGGCGAAGAAGCCGCCGAGCAGGGGGCCGATGGCGGGTCCGATCAGGCCGGGGATCGTCGCCACGCTCATCGCCTGCACGAATTCGGATTTGTCGAACGCGCGCACCAGAGCCAGGCGCCCGACCGGCATCATCATCGCGCCGCCGAAGCCTTGCACGACGCGCGCGGCGACCAGCATCCACAGGTTCTGCGCCAGGCCGCAAGCGAGTGAGCCGAGGGTGAATACGAGGATCGCCCACCAGAAAATCTCGCGCGTACCGCGGCGGTCGGCGAGCCATGAACTGAAGGGGATGAATACGGCCAGCGCGAGCGTATAGCTCGTCAACGCCGTGCGCAGGTCGAGCGGGGCGATACCCATGTTTTCCGCGATCGCCGGCGTCGCCGTGTTGACGATCGTCGAGTCGAGCATCTGCATGAAGAACGAAAACGCGACCAGCCAGAGCAGGGCGCGCTTGGCGGGGGCGTCCAGCACCGGCGCGACGGCGATGTCCTGGGTCGGTGCTGCCTCGGCGTCCATGGGCCGGGAACTATACTCGCGCCGGATTTACGCGAGCTGAGCCTTCGCCCATTCGGAGTCGAGCCGTTCCATCGCATCGCGCGGCTTGAGTTTGGCCGCCTTGGCGAATGCCGCGGCGGCGGCATCCTCACCCTTGCTCCCGAGCAGAAGCAGTTGCGCATTGCCGTATTCGACGTGGGCAATGGGCGAGTCGGGCGTGAGCTTGAGCGCTTCTTTCAACTGCTTTTCCGCCTCGGCTGCGCTCGCGCCATAGGTGAATTTGGCCAGCATGCCGCCGACCTTGCCGACAATCTCGGCGTGATAAAGACCGAGTGCGGTGCGCGCTTCGGCGTGTTTGGGCGCGAGCGCGAGCGCGGCGTCGAGCGAAGACTTCACCTTGCCGGCAATGCCCTGCGCCAGCGCCTGCGCGATCGACAGGTTCTGGCTATAGCGCCCCAGCGCGAAAGCACGGCGGTAGTGACTGTTGGCCTCGCCGGGCAAGGCGGCGATGGCCTCTTCGGCTAGATCGGCCAACGCCGAGTAGCGTGCCAGCTTGTCCTTGTCGGACTTGAGCAGGTAGGCCGCATGGATGCCGCCGGCCTTGATCGCGACCGAAGCGCCGATTGCCCTCATCGCAATGCCGGTCTCGAAACTTTCCTGAAAATCGCCACGATGGAATGCTCGCCAGCCTTCCTGCAATTGTGCAGCGATTTTTGCCGCATCTTTGCCCCCTGCACTTTTTGAGAGCAGCGGATTGGCTTTGAGCAGTTTTGCGACGTGTTTTTCGTCCGGGAACGGCTCCAGATCGCCGGCGTGCAAGGCCTTCCAGGCACGGGCCAGCTTGTCGCCGGCGTAGTCGTATGCCTTGTCCGGATGCGCAAACGCCGTCCACTTCGATTTGGCCATGTCGGAATCCTCGATGCGATGCGCAAGCATAGCGCGGCAGCGGGTAAACTGCGCCGATGACATCGAATGCCGCCATCGCCAAACGCGCCGCCGAACTGCGGGAGCGCCTGGCCGATGCCAATTACCGCTATCACGTCCTCGACGAGCCGACTATCCCGGATGCCGAGTACGACACACTGATGCGCGAACTGGAAGGCATCGAGGCGGCGCATCCGCAACTGCGCACAGCGGATTCGCCGACGCAACGCGTGGGCGCTGCCCCGTCGCGCGAATTCGCCGAAGTTCGGCATGCGTTGCCGATGCTGTCGCTGGCCAATGCGTTCAGCGACCAGGAGGTCGAGGATTTCGCGCGCCGCATCGGCGAGCGGCTCGGTGGAGGCGATCATGAATTTTCCGTGGAACCGAAGTTCGACGGACTCGCGATCAGCCTGCGCTACGAGAATGGCATGTTCGTGCAGGGGGCCACGCGCGGCGACGGCGAAAGTGGAGAGGACGTCACGGCAAACCTGCGCACCATCCGCAGCATTCCGCTGCGCCTGCGCGGAAAGGACCTGCCACGCGTGCTCGAAGTGCGCGGCGAGGTCTACATGCCGCGCGCCGGATTCGAACAATACAACGAGATGGCGCGCGCCTCCGGCGGCAAGATCAAGCCACTGGTCAATCCGCGCAATGCCGCCGCAGGTTCGTTGCGCCAGCTCGATCCGCGCATCACGGCGAAACGTCCGCTGGCGTTTTACGCCTATGCGGTCGGCGTGGTCGAGGGCTTTGAATTGCCGGCGACGCATTCGGTGACGATGAAAAGGCTGCGGGATTGGGGATTCCCGGTCAGCCATCTCATCGATACCGCCACCGGCGTGGACGGATGCCTAGGCTATTTCAGCCGCATCGGCGCCCAGCGCGACACGCTGCCGTTCGATATCGACGGCGTGGTCTACAAGCTCGACGACCTGGCCGCGCAACTCAAACTTGGTTTCGTCGGGCGCACGCCGCGCTGGGCGATCGCACACAAGTTCCCGGCGCAGGAACAAACGACCACGGTCGAGGCGATTGATATCCAGATCGGCCGCACCGGCGCGGCAACGCCGACGGCGCGGCTCAAGCCGGTTTTCGTCGGTGGCGTCACCGTGACCAACGCGACATTGCACAACGCCGATCAGGTCGCGCGCCTGGACGTGCGCGTCGGCGACACCGTGATCGTGCGCCGCGCCGGCGACGTGATTCCAGAAGTCGTTTCCGTGGTCATGGACAAACGGCCAGCACACACGCATCCGTGGAAGATGCCGGCGCATTGCCCGGTATGCGGTTCCGCCATCGTGCGCGACGAAGGCGAAGTGGTCGCGCGCTGTTCCGGCGGATTGAGCTGCGCCGCGCAGCGCGTGCAGGCGATCTTCCATTTCGCTTCGCGCCGTGCCATGGACATCGACGGCCTCGGCGAGCGTTATATCGAGGATATGTGCGATCTCGGATACGTCCATTCCGTTGCGGATCTGTACAAACTCGGGCTCGACGATCTGCTGGAAATGAAACGCCGCGCCGACGAGCGCGACGGCACCACGCCCGAGACGGTGAAAAACGGCAAGATCGCGACGAAATGGGCGGAAAACCTCATCGCGGCGATCGCGCACAGCAAACGCACCACGCTGGATCGCTTCCTGTATTCGCTCGGGATACCCGATGTCGGCGAAGCCACGGCCAAGGCACTGGCGCGTTATTTCGGCTCCCTCGACGCGCTGATGGCCGCGAGCGAAACAGAACTCGTGCAGGTACCCGACGTCGGCCCGACGATTGCCGAACGCATCGCCATATTCTTCTCTGAGCAGCACAACCGCGACGCGATTGCGCAACTGCGCGCGGCGGGGGTGGCATGGGTCGAATCCGAACCACAGCGCGAAGCGCGGGGTGCGCTTGCCCGCAAGACCGTTGTGTTGACCGGGTCGCTGGTTTCGCTTACCCGCGACGAAGCGAAAGAGAAACTCGAAGCGCTCGGCGCGAAAGTCTCCGGCAGCGTGTCGAAGAAAACGAGTTTCATCGTCGCCGGTGCAGAGGCCGGTTCCAAGCTCGACAAGGCCAACGAGCTGGGTATCGAGGTATGGGACGAAGCGCGGCTCGTGGAGTTTCTGCGTGCGCAGGAATGAATCGCTGCGCACTGCGCTGGAATTGCGCGCACGCCTCTATGCGCTGATCCGCGAATTCTTCGCCGCACGTGGCGTGCTGGAAGTCGAAACGCCGGTGCTGTCCGCCGGCGCGAACACCGAGCCGAACATCGCAAGCTTCTCGACACGGTTTTCCGGCCATGTCGATTCCGGCGCGCGCGAACGCTGGCTGCGTACTTCATCTGAATTCGCGCAGAAGCGCCTGCTTGCTGCGAGCGTTGGCGACAATTACGAACTCGGTCGGGTGTTCCGCGACGGCGAGGCCGGACGCCGGCACAACCCCGAGTTCACGATGCTGGAGTGGTATCGCGTCGGCTGGGATCATGTGCGGCTGATCGACGAATCCATCGAACTGGTGCGGGGCGCGCTGGCGTTGGTCGGCAAGCACGCGGATGTCTGCAAATCCACATATCGCGACTTGTTCCGCGACATGCTCGGGCTCGATCCGCTCGCCGCGAGCGAAGCGGAGCTGCGTGCCGCGATAGGCGAGGT
>DATIOA010000113.1:0-4390 GCA_035473575.1 Rudaea sp.
ATGCCGAAGTGGTGCCGTCGAAAAAGTGGACGCGCGGCGATCCGGACGGCGCCATCGCGCGCGCACCGCATCGGCTGGCCGGCCGCATCCGGATGGGCGGCCAAGAACACTTCTACCTCGAAGGCCAGAATGCCATGGCCATTCCGCAGGAAGACGGCCAGATGCTGATTTACAGTTCCACGCAGAATCCGTCCGAACTGCAACACAAGGCCGCCGAAGTGCTGGGCGTGCCGGCCAACGCGGTGACGGCCGAAAACCGGCGCATGGGCGGAGCGTTCGGCGGCAAGGAAACCCAAGCCGCATGGTTCGCCGTCATCGCCGCGGCGCTCGCGCAGCGCGCGCGGCGAGCGGTGAAGTGCCGCCTCGACCGCGACGACGACATGACCATCACCGGCAAGCGCCACGCGTTTTTGATCGACTACAAAGTCGGCTTCGACGACGACGGTCGCATCCTAGGCATCGATTTTTTGCAGGCTGCTGATTGCGGTTATTCGCCGGACCTGTCGCATTCGGTGTGCGATCGCGCCATGGCCCACGCCGACAACGCGTATTTCCTCGAGAATGTGCGCGTCGAATCGCGCCGCTGCTACACGAACAAACCTTCGAATACCGCGTTTCGCGGTTTCGGCGGACCGCAGGGCATGATCGGCATGGAAGAAGTCATCGAGCAGATCGCGCGCGCACTCGGCAAAGATTCACTCGCCGTGCGCAAGATCAATTTCTACGGCATCGACGAGCGCAACGTCACGCCCTACGGCATGACCGTCGAAGACAACGTCCTGCATGAACTGGTCGCGGAGTTGGAACAGCGCGTCGATTACGCCGCGCGTGTGAAAGCCGTGCGCGCGTTCAACACGAGCCATGCGTATCTGAAAAAGGGCATCGCGCTGACGCCGGTGAAGTTCGGCATTTCCTTCACGGCCAAGCACCTCAATCAGGGCGGCGCGCTGGTGCTGGTGTATCTGGACGGCAGCGTGCAACTCAACCACGGCGGCACCGAAATGGGCCAGGGCCTGCACATCAAGGTCTCACAGGTTGTCGCCGAAGTGTTCGGTATCGATCTGGATCGTATTCAAATTACGCCGACCACCACCGGCAAGGTGCCCAATACTTCCTCGACCGCCGCATCGGCCGGCACCGACTTGAATGGTGCGGCCGCGTACAACGCCGCGATGAAAATCATTGACCGGTTGAAGCCGCTGGTGCGCGACCATTTCCACGTCGCCAGCGAGCACGCCATCGAGTTCCGCGACAACGGTGTGTACGCGAACGGCGCGCTCCTTGCGAGCTTCGTGGAAGTGGTCAAACTCGCTTACATGAACCGCATTTCGCTGTCCGCCGCCGGCTTCTACGCCACGCCCAAACTCGACGTGGATGAACTCGGCCGCGGCCGTCCGTTCTACTATTTCGCCTACGGAGCGGCCTGCACCGAAGTCGTCGTCGATACGCTCACCGGCGAGCATCGCATGACCCGCGTGGACATCGTCCACGACGTCGGCAAGTCGCTCAATCCGGCCATCGACATGGGCCAGATCGAAGGCGGATTCATTCAGGGCGCCGGTTGGCTGACCAGCGAGGAATTGTGCTGGGACGCGAAGGGCCGCATCACCACGCACGCGCCGTCGACCTACAAGATTCCCGCGTGCAGCGACCTGCCGCCGCACTTCGACGCGCGCATGTTCGAGCGCGGCGACAACCTCGAGGAGAGTGTTTACCGCTCCAAGGCCGTGGGCGAGCCGCCGTTGATGCTGGCGATCTCGGTGCTGTACGCGCTGAAAGACGCCGTGGCCGCGATTGGCAACCATCGCCGCGCCGCCGTGCTCGACGCGCCGGCCACACCCGAGGCCGTGCTGATGTCGATCGAAGAAATGAAACGCGCCGTTGCAGTGCCAGCGACGGGCCGTGTACACGCCGAACCCGAACCGGCAATCACCGCGTGAGGATGGCTCTGCGGTGAACAACGCTGCATTCTGGCGTGCCGTGCTGGAGCGACTCGATGCCGGCAAACCCGTCTTCGTCGCGCTCGTCGTCGCGAACACGCGCGGCTCGCCCGGTACGCTCGGCGCGCGTCTGCTCATCGATGCCGAAGGCAACACGCTGGGCACGATCGGCGGCGGCATCATGGAAGCCAACCTCGTCCGCGCGGCGCGCGACGGCCTGCGCGCGGGCAACGACGCGTCGCCGACGCTGCAAGCGCTCGAACACCGCAACAAGCCCGGCACCGCGCATCCGTCCGGTCTGATCTGCGCCGGCGAGCAGACGAACCTGAATTGCTGGCTGAAACCCGAACGCGACGCCGCGACGATCCGCGCGTTCTGCGCAGCGCTCGATGCCGACAACAGACAATCCGCGACGCTGGAAATCGACGCCGATGGTCTACGCGTCGTCGCTGGCGGCGACGCAAGCAACGGCATGCGCCTGGATCGCGACGGCGAGCGCTGGTGTTGGCGCGAGAGCAGCGTGAATTCCGTGCGCGTGGCCATCATCGGCGGCGGCCACTGCGGCAAGGCGCTGGCACGGCTGGCCGCGGATGTCGGCTACCGCATCGAGGTGTTCGACACGCGCGACGCGGCGCTGGGCGACGACACCGATTGGCCGGCGAATGTGCGCCGTGTCCGCTTGGGCGACTACGTCGAACTTCCCGCACACCTGCACTGGCCGGCGCTGACAACGGTCGCGGTCATGACCGCCGCCATCGTGCAGGACATCGCCGCGCTCGCCGTGCTCGCCGGCATGGACCTGCACTGGCTCGGCGTCATGGGCAGCGCCGCGAAGATCCACGAAATCCGCACGCAACTGGCTGCGCGCGGCATCGCGCAAGAGCGCATCGACGCCATCCACGGTCCCATCGGCCTGCCGATGAAAAGCGACACGCCGCCCGAGATCGCCGTCAGCATCGTGGCGCAGTTGCTTGCCGAGCGCAGGGGCGTGGACTAACCGCGCGTTTGACGAAGCTCGACGTGCCGACAATGATCCGCAGTGCAACATCAGGGAATCGGTGGTTGCCTATAGGCAATCGCCGGCAGTCGCGGTAGTGTCCACGCAGGTGGTGGTGTTCATGCGATTCACGCCGCTGTAGTTGGCGAGCACGCCGCCGAGATTGCCGTTGACGAAGTTGATGGCCTCGAAACCAATGATCGGCAAGCCATAGAACACCGTGCCGTTTTTGTCCGGGCGCATGGCGTGCGCGGGAGGCAGGGGATCGGTGAACTTGAGGCCGCCATGTGCGACATCGGTGAGTGACAAGCCCAGCGATCCTGCCGTAAATCCCGCCGTTGGGACTGTCCTGACCAGGCTGGAATCCAGAATGCTCGGGCCAGCGAAAGCGATGATGTTGGTTTCAAAGCACAACGTGTTGAACGCTGGAGGCGGGCACGAGGAAAAACCGCAGAAGAACGCATCGGAAACCGACTCTTCGCGATTGAAGAGGTTGAAGCCGGCAGATGCGCATGCCTTTCCCGGCAAGCCTGCATATTGATTGAATCCGGACTCGAAAGGCGGCGTCGCTTCGGCGTAGCCGCCGTTGTTCGCGGGATCCACATAGAACTGTTTGGTGGGAAAAACGACTACCCAATCGCTGCCCACGCTGCCGTCCGCCTGGGCTTCCCACTGGTCGAACACGGTGGCCGTATCGAGCACGGCGCTGACCGCGTCGATGGC
This sequence comes from Rudaea sp., assembly GCA_035473575.1. GTDB lineage: Bacteria > Pseudomonadota > Gammaproteobacteria > Xanthomonadales > Rhodanobacteraceae > Rudaea. Next base: position 3,661 of record DATIOA010000113.1, read on the forward strand.
CTGCGACGCGGGATACACCGCGGCGACCGACACGCCGTTGCTGTTCACCTGCGCCGTTACCGTGTTTGGTGCGCCGGCATCGTTGACGTCGGCCAGGGTCGGGCCGGTGCCGCCGGCAGTGACCGGAAAGATCGTGCTGGTGAAGCCTTCCAGGGCATCGGCGGCGTACGCGAAGTAAGTGCCGTTGCCGACATTGACCACGGCCGCGGTGCCAAACAAGCCGGAGATCGGCGGCAGCAGGTTGCCGGCTTGTGCGGCGAATTGCCGCGCCTGCGGACAATTCGGCGGCTGGCCATTGCGGTGGGTGATGGCAGTAGACAAGGTGCTTTGCGGCGCGATATCGCCCATGGCGATCATCTCGAAATGTCCTTCGCGGGTGCGATCGATGCCGGTCGGGCCGCCATCCGCGTTGTTGCCGGTGTAAGCGACATCGCGGAAGGGCACGTATGCGGTGCCGTCGGGCAGGTGGTCTTGTTCCAGTTTGCCGTTCGTCGAACCGCCGATGCACGAATGGTCCATGGACAGGATGCCGGCACCGTTACCGTCCACGCCAGCGTCGGACAAAGCGAATACCGCCGCGGTCCACACATCGTACGCAGACAGGTATACGTCGAAGTCGAGCACGTCGCGGCCGTTGTAACCTTCGCGAAAACGCACATGGACCACCTTGCCGGTATCGGTTGCGTTGGCCACCGAAATCAACGTGTTCTGGTGCGCATTGACCGTGTAA
>DATIOA010000114.1:0-8999 GCA_035473575.1 Rudaea sp.
CATCCGCAGCGCTTTGCCGTCGCCGCGCTCAGCGCCCACCGCAACATCGATGCGCTGGTCGCGTTGTGTGCGACGCATGGACCCGCGCTCGCGGTAATCGCCGATGCGGCGCTCGAATGCGAGCTGCGCACGAAGCTGGCCGCTGCGAACCTGCCAACGCGCGCAGCCTCGGGCGATGCCGGGTTGCGCGAAGCCGCGGCGGGCGAGGCGGACATCGTCATCGCCGCCATCGTCGGTGCGGCGGGCCTCGATTCGACGCTCGCCGCCGCGCGCGCGGGCAAGCGCCTGCTGCTGGCCAACAAGGAAGCCGTGGTCATGGCCGGCCCGCTGCTGCTGCAGGCCCTGCGCGAAGGCGGCGGCGAACTCGTGCCGATCGATTCGGAACACAACGCGATTTTCCAATGTTTGCCCCATCGACCGGGGGCGGTCGATGGCGAGTGCTTGCCCGGCGGCAGGCCAGATCTTGAACAAATCGGTCTCGAAAAGGCCGGCGTGCGCCGCATCGTGCTCACCGCCTCGGGCGGACCGTTCCGCGGACGCACGCGCGCGCAACTCGCCAACGTGACGCCGGACCAGGCCTGCGCACATCCGAACTGGGTCATGGGCCGCAAGATTTCGGTGGACTCGGCCACGCTCATGAACAAGGGCCTGGAAGTGATCGAGGCGCATTGGCTGTTCGGCGCGCGTCCCGACCAGATCGACGTCGTCGTGCATCCGCAAAGCATCGTGCATTCGCTGGTCGAATACGCGGACGGATCGACCCTGGCGCAACTCGGCAATCCGGACATGCGCACGGCTCTCGCGCATGCACTCGGATTCCCGGAACGCATAGCATCGGGCGTGGCCGGACTCGACCTGGCCCGGTTGACCACATTGCAATTCGAAGCGCCGGATCGGACGACGTTCGCCTGCCTCGACCTTGCCTGGCGCGCGCTCGCTGCCGGCGGCACCGCACCGGCAATCCTGAATGCCGCGAACGAAATCGCGGTGGCGGCGTTCCTCGCGGGCGCGTTGCCCTTCCTGGCGATTTCCGAGGTCATCGCCGCCACCCTCGATGCAATGCCCGCTGAACCGGTCGATTCGCTGGACGGCTTGATTTACGCCGATTTAACCGCGCGCCAGCATGCACAACGTATGATGCGCCGAGCGCATTGTTGCTGAGTTTACGGATGAGCGAGTTTCTGGGTTCCGTCTGGTGGTTGCTGGTCACCCTTGGCCTGCTGGTCACCTTTCACGAGTTCGGCCATTACTGGGTCGCGCGTCGCTGTGGCGTCAAGGTGTTGCGTTTTTCCGTCGGCTTCGGCAAACCGATCTGGTCGCGCATGGGCCGCGACGGCGTCGAATACGCGATCGGCGCGATTCCGCTCGGCGGCTACGTGAAATTCCTCGACGCGCGCGAATCCGAGAATCCCGAGGCAGCCGCGCACGAGCCGGGCGAATACAACGCCGCGCCGGTCGGCAAGCGCATGCTGATCGCCGCCGCCGGACCCGTTTTCAACATCGTGTTCACGATCGTCGCGTTCTGGGCGATGTTCGTGGTCGGGCGCCCCGACTTCCAGCCGGTGATCGGCACGCCGCAGGGCCTTGCCGCCGCCGCGGGTTTGCAAGCCGGCGATCGCATCACGGCGGTCGACGGCGACCCTGTCGATTCGTGGAGCACGGCCATGCTCGACGTGGCCCAGGCCGCGATGCTGCACCAAAACGTCGCGCTGCAGGTCCAAACCGCCGGCGGTGCAACGCAAACGCATACCCTGGCCTTGAGCCAGCTTCCGCAAGGCGCGGCGGACGACAAGACCTTCGCTGCCATCGGTTTGAGCCTGCAGCCCCCGCCCGCGGTGGTCGGCGGTTTAAGCGCCGGGGGCGCCGCTGCACTGGCCGGTTTGCACGTGGACGACCGCATCACTGCGATCAACAACAAGCCGGTTGGCTCGTTCGCGGACCTGGTCAAGTTCGTGCCGGAATTGGCCACGCTTGATCCGCGTTTGCACCTGACCGTGCAGCGCGGCGGCGATACGCTGGGTTTCGATCTCATCGCCGAACAACACGCGCAGGACGGCAAATCGCGCTGGCTGATCGGCGTCGCGCCAGCCGACACGCACGATGCGCTGGAACGCTACAACCCGCTGCGCGCGGTTTCCGCTGCCGTGCACGAAACCTGGAAGACCACACGCGCCACGCTCGGCATGATCGGCGCCATGCTCACCGGCGCGGCCTCGACCAAAAACCTTTCCAGCGTGATCAGCATCGCGCAGGTGGCCAATGCCTCGGCGCACATGGGCCTGGCCTGGTTCCTGTCCTTTCTCGCGATCATCTCGCTGAGCCTGGGAATCCTCAACCTGCTGCCAATTCCGATGCTCGACGGCGGGCACCTGCTGTATTACCTGGTCGAATGGGTCAAGGGCAGCCCGGTGAGCGAGCGCACGATGATCGCCGGCCAGTACGTGGGCATGGCCGCACTCGCCGCGCTGATGAGCCTGGCCTTTTACAACGACATCCTGCGCCTGGTCGCGGGATGACATTACAATAGCCGGTCGCGGCGCAGGCCCGGCCTTTGCAATTCCCATAAAAACGAATCGGAAAATCGACGATGAAGCGTATCGCCGCCCTTGTACTGCTCGCGTGTCTTGCCGCCAAAGCCTACGCGTTCGATCCCTTTGTCGCCTCGGACATCCGCATCGACGGCCTGCAGCGCATTTCCTCCGGCACGGTGTTCACCTACCTGCCAATCGAAAAAGGCGACCAGGTCACCAACGAACGCGCCGCGCAGGCGATCCGCGCGCTGTACAAGACCGGCTTCTTCAGCGACGTCACCATCGCGCGCCAGAACGACATCCTGGTCATTACCGTCAAGGAGCGCCCGGCGATTTCCAAGATCCAACTCAAGGGCAACAAGGACATCAAGTCCGAAGAATTGCTCAAGGGCCTGAAGAACATCGGCCTGTCCGATGGCGAACCCTTCGACCGCCTGTCGCTGGATCGCGTGACCCAGGAACTGACCCGCCAGTACTACAACCGCGGCAAGTACAACGTCACCATCAAGCCGACGGTGATCGGACTGGACCGCAATCGCGTCGAGCTGTCCATCAACATCGCCGAAGGCAAGGTCGCCAAGATCAAGCAGATCAACGTCGTCGGCAACCACGCGTTCACGCAACAGCAGATCCGCGACGATTTCGAATCCGACACGTCGAACTGGACGTCGTGGTATTCGAAGGACGACCAGTACTCGCGCGAAAAGCTTTCCGGAGATCTCGAGAAGCTCAACTCGTATTATCTCGACCGCGGCTATGCCGACTTCAGCATCGACTCGACCCAGGTCAGCATCAGCCCCGACAAGCGCGCGATGTACGTCACCGCCGACATCACCGAAGGCAGCGTCTACAAGATTGCCGAGGTCAAGCTCAGCGGCGACATGGTGCTGACCGAAGCCGACATGCGCAAGCTCATCGTCGTGCACGATGGCGAGGTGTTTTCGCGGCAAAAACTCGAAAAATCCGCGCAGCAGATGACCGCCGTGCTCGCCAATATCGGCTACGCCTTCGCCCAGGTCACGCCGATCCCGACGCTCAACCGCGAGAAGCGCACCGTCGGCATCAATTTCTTCGTCAATCCCGGCAAGCGCGTTTACGTGCGCCGCATCGTGTTCAAGGGCAATCACGTCACCCAGGACGAGGTGATGCGCCGTGAAATGCGCCAGCTCGAGGGCGCCTGGTACTCGCAGGCCGCGATCGATCGCTCCAAAGTGCGCCTGCAACGCCTGGGCTACTTCAGCAAGGTGGACATCACCACGCCCAAGGTGCCGGGGACGGACGACCAGGTGGACATGAACGTGACCGTCGAGGAAACCACGTCCGGTTCGTTCACGTTCGGCATCGGCTTTTCGCAGGTCTACGGCCTGGTGCTGAGCACCTCGATATCGCAGAACAATTTCCTCGGCACCGGCGACCGCGCCTCGCTCACCGTGTCCAAGAGCGACTTCGTGACCAAGTACGCGCTGTCGTATTTCCAGCCCTACCTGACACCGGACGGCATCGGCCTCGGCTACGACCTGTCGTATTCGAAGTTGAACCAGTCGCAGGCCAACCTCGCGAACTACCTGAGCAACACCGGCGCGTTCTCCACCTATGTCGGTATCCCGGTGACCGAGAACGACACGGTCAACCTGCAATTGGGCGTGAGCAAGACCAAGATCATTACCGGCTACCCCGCCTGCGTATCCGTCGATGTCACTACCGGCGCCTGCACCGTGGATCCCGCCACCGGGCAACCGATCACCTATATCGCGTATTACTCGCCACTGCCGATCGTCGACTACATCAACCGACTCAACCACAACACCTTCCACGAATGGTCGGTCACGGCGTCGTGGGCGCACGACACGCGCAACAAATACTTCAATCCGACGCACGGTTCGTTACAGCAGTTCTCGGCCGAGCTGGCCCTGCCCGGCTCCACGGTCGAGTACTACAAGCTGATCTACCGCTATGCGCAGTACCTGCCGATCACCGAAGGGCTTACCTTCGAAGGCTCGACCACGATCGGCTACGGCAACACCTGGCGCGCCGCCGATGGTCGCGATCCGGTCTCCGGAGCGCCGGTCAAGGTCAATGGCCTGCCGTTCTTCGAGGATTTCTACGCCGGTGGCGTTTCCGACGTGCGCAGCTTCCGCGACAACACCCTGGGCCCCTACGCGCTCGCGCCGGGATGCACGGACTTCACCAACTACTATTGCCGCCAGCCGCTCGGCGGCAACCTGAAAACGGTCGCCTCGTTCGAACTGATCTTCCCGACGCCGTTCGTCAAGGACGACACCGCCACGCGCCTGTCCTGGTACCTGGACGTCGGCAACGTGTTCAACCAGAACAATCCATCGCTCGGCAACACCCTGTACGACAACGGCGGCTTCTCGTGGGGTGGGCTGCGTGCGTCCACCGGCATATCCCTGCATTGGCAGGCACCGGTCGGGCCCATCATCATCAACCTCGGCCGACCGATTCGCTCCAAGCCGGGCGATATCGGCGAGACGTTGCAGTTCAACTTCGGTACGACATTCTGATTTCCTTGCGCAAGGGCTGTGCAAAACCGGCCCTTTGCGTATGATTCGGGCAAGTACGGTCGCGCGAAGGGTTTCCGGGTGAGGGCTGGCGCCGGCAAATGGCGGTATGTCAGTGCGTTCGCGCTGGCGTTGGCGTTGCTGCCGTTTCTGGCCCTGGCGCAGACGGCGGCGGGCAAGGTCGGCTATGTCGACCTCAAGCGCCTGATCGACAATGCCCCGCAGATGGTGGAAAGCCGTACCCGCCTGCAACGCGAATTCGCGCCGCGCGATGCCACGCTCAAATCCGACGAAACGCGTCTGGCCGACATGAACAAGCGTTTCGCCCGGGACGGCGCGATCATGTCCAAGGTCGACGCCGACGCGCTCAAGCGCCAGATCGACACGCTCGACGGCGCGATCAAGCGTACGCGCGAATCGCTGCGCAACGACCTCAACACGCGGGCTGCAGCCGACCGCGACCGCATCTGGCAGCAGATCAACGATGCCGTGATCGACTACGCGCGCGCGCATGGCTACGACCTCATCGTGCCCAGCCCCGTGGTCTACGCAAATCCGCGCATCGACATCACGGATGCCGTGCTCGACCAGTTGCGCCATGCCAAACCCGCAACCGGAACGCCACCGTGAACGCCCCCCGCTTCACCCTCGCCGAACTCGCCGCGCGTTTCCACCTGCAACTGCGCGGCGACGGCGGCCTTGCCATCAGTGGCGTCGGCACGCTGGAAGCCGCCACGGCCGGGCAACTGGCCTTTCTCTCCAATCCGCATTACCGCACCCAGCTTGCGGGCACGCGCGCCGGCGCGGTCGTGCTGCGCGACGCCGATGCCGAGGCTTGCCGCGGCGCCTGCCTGATCGCGGCCGATCCCTACGTCGCGTTCGCGAAAATCGCTGCCTTGTTCGAACGCACCGCCGCACCCGCGCCAGGCGTGCATCCGAGCGCGGTCGTCGCGGCCAGCGCCACCGTCGCCGCGGGCGCATCCATCGGGCCGTTCTGTTTCATCGGCGACGGCGCCGTCGTCGATGCCGGTGCCGTACTCGGTCCGCATTGCAGCGTCGGCGAGCGCTGCCATGTCGGCGCACAGGCGCACCTGGTCGCGCGCGTGACACTGGTGCGCGACGTCACGCTCGGCAAGCGCGTGCTCGTGCATCCCGGCGCGGTGATCGGCGCAGACGGGTTCGGCCTCGCCTTCGACGAAGCCGCTCCAGATCAAGGCGGCTGGATCAAGGTCCCGCAACTCGGCGGCGTGCGCATCGGCGACGATTGCGAAATTGGCGCCAATACCACGATCGACCGCGGCGCGCTGGACGACACCGTGCTGGAAGACGACGTGCGCCTGGACAACCAGATCCAGATCGCGCATAACGTGACCATCGGCGCGCACACGGCCATGGCCGGCTGCGCGGCCGTGGCCGGCAGCGCCAGGATCGGCCGCAACTGCCTGATCGGCGGCGGCGCCGGCATCGTCGGCCACATCCGCATCGGCGACCGCGTCACGATCACGGCACGAACGCTCGTCACGCACTCCATCGATGCGCCCGGGGAGTATTCATCCGGCACGCCGGTGCAGGATAATCGCGCCTGGCGTCGCAACGCGGCGCGCTTCAAGCACCTGGACGAACTCGCCCGCCGCGTGGGGCAACTGGAAAAGGATTCGCACAAATGACCCAAACCGGACACGCCGTTTCGCTTCCGCTCGATGTCGAGCACATCATGGGTTTGCTGCCGCACCGCTACCCGTTCCTGCTCGTCGACCGCGTGGTCGAATTCGAGCATTCCAAGCGCCTGGTCGCGCTGAAGAACGTTACCGTCAGCGAGCCGCACTTCCAGGGCCACTTCCCCGGCCACCCGGTCATGCCCGGCGTGCTGATCATCGAAGCGCTGGCGCAAGCCTCCGGCCTGCTCGTGTTCCTGTCCACGCCAAAGCACGAAACCCAGCCGATGTATTACCTGGTCAAGGTCGACAACGCCAAGTTCACGCGCATGGTGGTGCCGGGCGACCAGTTGATGCTGCACGTCGAGCTCAAGCGCATGTTGCGCGGCATGGGCCTGTTCGCCTGTCGCGCATTGGTCGACGGCGAGCAGGTGGCCGAAGCCGAACTGTTGTGCGCGGGGCGTAGCGGCGCATGATCCACGACACATCGATCCACGACACATCGATCCACCCCAGCGCGCTGGTCGACGCGAGCGCGAAACTCGGCACCAACGTCAGCGTCGGGCCGTATGCAGTCATCGGCGCCGAGGTGGAAATTGGCGACGGCACCACGATCGGTCCGCACGCGGTGATCCAGGGCCCCACGCGCATCGGCCGCGACAACCGCATCTGGCAATTCGCGTCGGTCGGCGCCGATCCGCAGGACAAGAAATTCCGCGGCGAGCGCAGCGAACTCATCATTGGCGATCGCAACACGATCCGCGAATTCGTCACGATCAACCGCGGCACCGGCGGCGGTGCCGGCGCCACCCGCGTCGGCGACGACAACTGGCTTCTCGCCTACACGCACATCGCCCACGACTGCCACGTCGGCAGCCATTGCGTGTTTTCGAACAACGCCACGCTCGCCGGTCATGTCGAGATCGGCGATCACGTCATCCTCTCGGGATTCGCCGGCGTACACCAGTTCTGCCGCGTCGGCGAACACGCCTTCATCGGCATGGGCGTCCTGCTCACGGGCGATGTGCCGCCGTTCCTGATGATCGCCACCGACGCGGACGTGCAGGGCCGCCCGCGCGGCGTCAATTCGGAGGGCTTGAAGCGTCGCGGCTTTTCGCCCGAGCGCATCACCGCGATCAAGCGTGCCTATAAAATGCTGTACGTCGCCAAGCTGCCGTTCGAGAAAGCCCGTGCGGAACTTGCGCGCACCGCGCAGGAAGCACCCGACGTGGCGCGCATGCTCGACTTCATCGAGCGCGGGCAGCGCAGCCTGATGCGATGACGCCGGACGCGAGTCCGCGGTTCGTCCTCGTCGCCGGCGAAGCCTCGGGCGACCTGCTCGGCGCCGGATTGATCCGTTCCCTGCGCGAACGCTTCCCGGGCGCGCGCTTCGCCGGTATCGGCGGCCAGCAAATGGCCGCGACCGGAATGGACATCTGGCACCCCGCCGAAAAACTCTCCGTGATGGGACTGGCCGAAGTGTTGCGCCACCTGCCGCAACTGCTCGCGATCCGGCGCGATGCGTACAAACGCACATTGCAGCAGCACCCGGCCGCATTCATCGGCATCGACGCACCGGATTTCAACCTCGGCCTCGAACGCAGGCTCAAGCAAGCCGGCATCCCCACTGTGCATTACGTCAGCCCGTCGATCTGGGCCTGGCGCGAGAACCGCGCGGCGAAGATCGGCGCGAGTGTTGACCGCGTGCTATGCCTGTTTCCGATGGAACCGCCGATCTACGCGCGCCACGGCGTGGATGCGCGTTTTGTCGGCCATCCGCTCGCCGATGCGTTCGCGCTGGAACCCGACCAGGCCACCGCACGTGCCGAACTCGGACTTCCCGCCGACGCGCCGGTGCTGGCGCTGTTGCCGGGCAGCCGGCTCGGCGAAATCGACCGCCTGGGCCGCGATTTCCTGCAGGCGGCGGCGATCCTGCAACGCGAACTGCCGCAGCTGCGCATCGTCGCGCCAATGGCGAACGCCGAATGCCGCACGGCGTTTTCCGCGCTCGGACTCCAGCCACACGGTTTGAGCATCATCGACGGCAACGCGCATGCGGCGATGATTGCCGCCGATGCCGTACTTCTGGCTTCGGGAACCGCCGCGCTCGAAGCCATGCTGGCCAAGCGTCCGATGACGGTGGCTTACCGCATCGCGCCGCTCACGCATTTCATCGTGAAAACGCTGGGAATGCTGCGCACCGATGTCTATTCCCTGCCCAACATCCTCGCCGGCAAACGCCTGGTCCCGGAATTGATGCAGGACGCCTGCAAGCCGGACGCGTTGGCCGC
>DATIOA010000115.1:0-4022 GCA_035473575.1 Rudaea sp.
CGCGAAAGCCTGGATCTGATGCAGAAACTGTTCCGTGTGCGCCAGTGCGAGGACAGCTACTTCCGCAATCGTTCACGGCCCTGCCTGCAGTACCAGATCGGGCGCTGCACCGCCCCCTGCGTGGGTTTCATCGGCGTGGACGAGTACCGGGAATCCGTGCGCCACGCCGCCATGTTCCTGCACGGCAAAAGCGGCGCCGTTATCGAGGAACTCGGCGCGGGGATGGAACAGGCCAGCGCGGCCCTCGAATTCGAAAAAGCCGCGCGCCTGCGCGACCAGATCGCCACGCTCAAGCGCCTGCACGCGCAGGTGCATGTGCGCGGCGCCAGCGCCGATCTCGATGCGCTCGCCTGCCGCATCGAGTCGGGCACGGCCTGCGTTTCTGTGCTGTTCTTCCGCAATGGCGTGAACCTGGGTTCGCGCGATTTCTTCCCGCGCCTGCCCACGGATGCCGACGCGGGGGCGGTGCTCGCCGCCTTCGTTGCCCAGTACTACCTCGACAAACCCGTACCGCGCGAGCTGCTGTTCAGTCACGCGCCGGACGAGGCGGAACTGCTTGCCGCCGTGCTGTCCGACCAGGCTGGCCATGCCGTGGAAATCAAGACGCAGGTGCGCGGCGACCGCGCGCATTTCGTGGAACTGGCACGCAAGAACGCGCAGGCGGCGCTGGCCGCGCGACTGGCCAGCCAGCAAACGATACACGAGCGTTTCGAATCGCTGCGCGAGCTGCTGGAACTTGGCGATACGCCGCAACGGCTGGAATGCTTCGATATCTCGCACACCATGGGTGAGGCGACGGTGGCGTCCTGCGTGATCTACGGTCCCGAAGGTGCGATCAAATCGGCGTATCGGCGTTTCAACATTTCCGGCATTGAGCCGGGCGACGATTACGCGGCCATGCGCCAGGCCCTGGAGCGCCGTTACAAGCGCCTGCAGGCGGGCGAGGGCGTGCTGCCCGATATCCTGCTGATCGACGGTGGCAAGGGTCAGGTCGCACAGGCGTTGGAGGTCCTCGCCGATCTGGGCGTGAGCGGAGTCCTGGTCCTGGGTATCGCCAAGGGACCTGGGCGGCGCTCCGGCCACGAAAGCCTGATCCGCGGCGACAACGGCAAGACGCTGTGGCCGGGGCCGGAATCGCCCGCCTTGCATCTGCTCGACGCCATCCGCGACGAAGCGCATCGTTTCGCCATCACGGGACATCGCCAGCGCCGTGAAAAGGCGCGCGAAAAAAGCCGGCTGGAGGAAATCGCCGGCGTCGGCGCGAAGCGGCGCTCGGCGCTGCTCAAGCATTTCGGCGGCATCGGCGGTGTGGCTGCGGCGGGCATCGACGAGCTCGCCCAAGTCAATGGCGTAAGCCGCGAACTGGCCGCGAAAATCTACGCCGCTTTCCACGGCTGAGCGCAGACGTGGCACACTCGCCGGCATGCCGCTGACCTGGCCGACCATCCTCACCCTGTTCCGCATCGCGTTGTTGCCAGTGATGGTGGCGGTGTTCTATGCGGGATTCCACGGCGCCAACATCGCCGCGGCAATTATCTTTCTCGCCGCCGCGATCACCGACTGGCTGGACGGTTACATCGCCCGACGCCTCAACCAGTATTCGCGCTTCGGCGCCTTCCTCGATCCGGTCGCCGACAAGCTAATGGTCGCGGTGACGCTGTTCCTGCTGGTGCAGGAAAATCCCACGCCGCTGCTCGCCGTCGTCAGCGCAATCATTGTTGGCCGGGAGATCGCGATTTCCGCGCTGCGCGAATGGATGGCGGAAATCGGTGCACGCGGCCTGGTCAAGGTGGCCATGCTCGGCAAGATCAAGACCGTGATGCAGATCGTGGCGATCGTGGTGTTGTTGTACCAGCACGAATCCGCGGGCCTGAGACTGTTCCACGTCGGCGAAGCCTTGCTCGTCATCGCGGCCGCGCTGACGATCTGGTCGGGCCTGGATTACCTGCGTGCTGCATGGCCGGCCATGCGCGGAGACGGCCCGCAGGCGTAATGCTGTTGCGATCCGCGCGCCAACCCGTATAATGCGCGTCCTCGCGCGGGAATAGCTCAGTTGGTAGAGCACGACCTTGCCAAGGTCGGGGTCGCGAGTTCGAGTCTCGTTTCCCGCTCCATTTTTATGGCGAAAGATCGGGCATCCTGCCGCGACTTTCGCCTCGCGGGCGCAGCCAAGCTGCGCCACGCTCGCGCCACCGGGCTGCGCCCGGCTGGCGGCGGCAAATCCATCTGCCGTTTACAAACCTCGGGTGCTCCGAGGTTTTTGTTTTTTCGGCTGGCAAGCTAAGCTGCGCAGTCGAACGGATGGCCAGGTGGCAGAGTGGTCATGCAGCGGCCTGCAAAGCCGTGTACGCCGGTTCGATTCCGACCCTGGCCTCCATCCGGTATTCTTGCGTTCGTCCTTGAACGCGAAAAGTCGATTCTGCCCCGGTGGCGAAACTGGTAAACGCAAGGGACTTAAAATCCCTCGGTGGGTAACCGCCTTGCCGGTTCGAGTCCGGCCCGGGGCACCAGGCTTGCAAATTCCACCGTGCTAACATCCGGCGACGGCCCTTCGTTGGCCATCCAGACGGCGAGAAATGATGCAGATCCGCACCAAGCTGCCCAAGGTGGGTACGACCATTTTCAGCGTGATGTCGCAGCTTGCGACGCAGCACAAGGCGATCAACCTCGGCCAGGGTTTTCCGGACTTCGATGGTCCGCAGGCGCTGCGCGACGCGCTGACCGCGGCGATGAATTCCGGCAAGAACCAGTATGCGCCGATGACCGGCGTGCCCAAGCTGCGCGAGCAGATCGCGCTCAAGACCGAAAAACTCTACGGCCGCAAGGCCAGCGCGGACACTGAAATCACCGTCACCAGTGGTGCCACCGAGGCACTGTTCGCCGCGATCGCCGCCGTCGTGCACACGGGCGAGGAAGTGATCGTGCTTGACCCGTGCTACGACAGTTACGAACCGGCGATCGAACTCGCCGGCGGGCGCGCCGTGCACATTCCTCTGCGCCTGCCGGATTTTTCCGTCGACTGGCAACGCGTGAAGGATGCGGTTACGCCGCGCACGCGCATGATCCTGATCAACTCGCCGCACAACCCGTCCGGCGCCGTGCTGGAAGCGTCCGATCTGGATGCGCTGGCCGGTATCGTGCGCGGCACCGACATTTTCGTTCTTTCCGACGAAGTCTACGAGCACATCATTTTCGACGGCATCGCGCATCAAAGCGTGCTGCGCCATGAGGAACTGGCCGCGCGCAGCTTCGTGATCTCGTCGTTCGGCAAGACCTACCACTGCACGGGATGGAAGGTCGGTTACTGCATCGCGCCGCCGCAGATGAGCGCGGAATTCCGCAAGGTGCACCAGTACCTGACGTTCTGCACGTTCAGCCCGGCGCAGTGGGCGTTCGCCGACATGCTGGAATCCGATCCGCAGCATTATCTGGATCTGCCCGCGTTCTATCAGGCCAAGCGCGATCATTTCCGCCAACTGCTAGCACCGTCGAAATTCAAACTGCTGCCGGTCAAGGGCGCGTATTTCCAGCTTGTCGACTATTCCGCGCTCAAGGATACGGACGATCTGAATTTCTGCGAATGGCTGGTGCGCGAGGCGGGCGTGGCCGCGATTCCGGTATCGGCGTTTTACGAAACGCCGCCGGATGCGCGCCTGGTACGCCTGTGTTTTGCCAAGAGCGAAGCGACCTTGGCGGCTGCTGCGGAGCGCTTGTGCAAGCTTTAAGAGTCTCGTTGGTTCAGGGCGCCACGCGCTGGCACGATCCGGCCGGCAACCGCGCTTATTACGGCGATTTGATCGCGCCGCTCGTCGGCAGCGATTTGATCGTGCTGCCGGAAACCTTCACCAGCGGATTTTCCAACGAGGCGATCCACAACGCGGAAACGATGGATGGCCCGACCGTTGCGTGGTTGCGCGAGCAATCGGGCAGAATCGACGCGGCGATCTGCGGCAGTGTGCAATTGCGCGTCGGCGAAAAAGTATACAACCGCCTGCTGTTCGCGACGCCGGACGGACAAGTCC
>DATIOA010000116.1:0-7536 GCA_035473575.1 Rudaea sp.
CTGCTTACGTCCATTGTTGCGCCACCGATGCTGGCGATCCTGCTGCGCGACAAACCGCCGTCATAACACTCCAAACCGCCGGATCATCAGCGTCTTCACGAATTGGGTCAGGCCCATGTAGGCGACGATCACCGCCGCCAGGAACAGCCAGTAGATGCCGGGCAGCGGCACAAAGCCGAACCACGATGCCATCGGCGAAAACGGCAGGATCATGCCGATGAGGCAGATCGCCACGCCGGTGATCGTGAGCGGCAGGCTGGCCCGGCTTTGCAGGAACGGAATGCGCCCGGTGCGGATGACGTGCACGATCAGGGTTTGCGTGAGCAAGGACTCGACGAACCAGCCAGTCTGGAACAGTTTGGCATTCGTTTGCGCGCCGAGAACGAACCACATGAACGCGAACGTGCAGTAGTCGAAGATCGAGCTGATCGGACCGACGCAGACCATGAAGCGCGCGATCGCCTTCAGGTCCCACTGGCGCGGCTTGGCCAGGTATTCAGGATCGACATCGTCCGACGCCACCGCGGTCTGTGAAAAATCGTACATCAGGTTGTTGAGCAGCACCTGCACCGGCATCATCGGCAGGAACGGCAGCAACGCGCTCGCACCGATCATGCTGAACATGTTTCCGAAGTTCGAACTCGCGGTCATCTTGATGTACTTGAGCACGTTGCCGAAGACCATTCGGCCCTCGATGACGCCCTCTTCCAGCACCATCAGACTTTTTTCCAGCAGGATGATGTCGGCCGATTCCTTGGCGATGTCGACCGCGGTATCCACCGAGATGCCGACGTCGGCGGCGCGCAGCGCCGGACCATCGTTGATGCCGTCGCCGAGAAACCCCACGACATGGCCGTCGCGATGCAGGGCCTGGATCACGCGCACTTTTTGCTGCGGATTCAGGCGCGCGAACACCTGCGTGGTGCGCGCGGCAACGGTCAGCTCATCGTCGCTCATCGCCTCGACCTTCGGCCCGGTGAGGAAATTCTCGACCGTGATGCCGACCTGGCGGCAGACGTTGCGAGTGACCACGTCGTTGTCGCCGGTGAGGATCTTCACCGTCACGCCATTGGCGTGCAGCGCCTGAATCGCGTCCGCCGCACTGTCCTTGGGCGGATCGAGGAAGGCAATGAAACCGAGCAAGGTGAGTTCCTTTTCGTCCTCGCGCGAATAGCTGTGCTTGACCTCGATCTCGCGCACGCCAAGCGCAAGCACGCGAAAGCCGTCGTCGTTCATGTCGCGCGCGACCGTGCGCACCTCGGCGAATTTCTCGTCCGTCATCGGCACCGTTTCGTCGCCATCGCGCGCTTGCACGCAGGCACCCACGGTCTCGGCGACCGCGCCCTTGGAAATCAGGAAATGCTTGCCCGTCGCGTCGCGCACCACCACCGACATGCGCCGCCGGCTGAAATCGAACGGCACTTCGTCGACCAGGGTGAAATCCGCACGCAATCGCGACGCCGCGTCCGGCGCGGTGCGCTCGAGCACGGCCACGTCGAGCAGGTTCTTCAGTCCGGTCTGGTGAAAGCTGTTGAGCCAGGCGAAATCCAGCACATCGTCGTTCTCGTCCCCGCGGATGTCGGTATGGCGTTCGAGGATGACGCGATCCTGGGTCAGCGTGCCGGTCTTGTCGGTGCACAGCACATCGATGGCGCCGAAGTTCTGGATCGCGTTCAGGCGCTTGACGATCACGTCCTTGCTCGCCATCTTCAACGCGCCCTTGGCGAGGTTGATTGCCACAATCATCGGCAACATTTCAGGCGTCAGGCCGACCGCCACGGCGACGGCGAACATGAAAGCTTCGAACCAGTCATGCTTGGTCACGCCATTGATCAGGAACACCAGCGGCACCATCACCGCCATGAAGCGCAGCATCAGCCAGGCGAAACGCTTCACGCCCTTGTCGAAGCTGGTTTCCACGCGCTGGCCAACGAGCGAGCCGGCGAGCGCGCCGAAGTAAGTGTTCGCGCCGGTCGCGGTGATCACGCCCATGGCGCTGCCGCTGATCACGTTCGAGCCCATGAAGCACAGGCAACGCGCTTCCAGCGCAGTCGTCGCCTCGGCGTCGGGCGCGGCGAATTTTTCCACCGGCATCGATTCGCCGGTCAGCGCGGCCTGATTGATGAACAGGTCTTTGGCGTTCAACAGCCGCAAGTCGGCCGGCACCATGTCGCCGGCGGACAGGAACACGATGTCGCCGGGCACGAGACCATCGATCGGCACTTCGAGCTTTTTCGCCGCACGCCGCGGCGGCGCGTCTTCGTCGGCGTTGTCGTCGTGTTCTTCGATCTCACGCCGTACCGTCGCGGTATTGCTGACCATGCGCCGCAACTGCTCCACCGCGCGACTGGAGCGGGCTTCCTGGAAATGCGCGACGAACACCGCCATCACCACCATCGCGATCATGATGATGGCGCCGATCTTGTCGCTGAGTTCCGAACCGGTAATCCAGGTGATCGCCGCGAGAACGGTCAGCAGGATGTTGATCGGATTGGTGGCGAAGCGTTCGAGGATGTGCAGCAGAAAGGGTTTTTTCTTTTCCTGCGCGACCACGTTCGGCCCGAACTGTTCGAGTTTGTGCTCGATTTGTTCGACGTTCAGGCCATCATGGGACGCATCGAGCCGGGTCAGAACCTCGGCGTCGCCGAGGCGCGCGAACTCCGCCAGTTGCGCCGCCGCGCGCGCAGCGATCTCGCCACGGCCACGCTCGCGCGCACCGTTGGGGATCAGCATGGAGAAATTGAACAAATCCAGCATGACGACTCCGATCGATCGGCAGCCTGCCATGCGGGCGATTCGGAGTGTGTGGCGTCGCCTTGCGGCGAGGCCGGCACGTTACCGCATCGAGCGGAAACGCGCCGTGTGAACGGGTTTCCGCGGACTAACGCTGGCTGGCTGCAGTGTTGCTTCTACTGCAAGGGTCCACGGAAGGACGCCCCCGTACTAGAAAGTTGCGCGCAAGGTAGTCGCGCGCGGCGTGCTTGTCAACGGGGACGCGGATGTTTGGCGATGCGAGCCACGACGGCATCGAAAAACGACTCGGGCAGTTCCGTGCGCACCGGTACGCTCCACCACGTCGCCTGCGCAAAACCAGCGCATTTGACCGCATCTTTTTCGGTCATCAGCACCGGCGCATCGTCGCCAAATGCGAGATCGACGGCGACGAAAGCGTGATGATCCGGGAACGAATGCTCGACCACGGCGATGCCCAATGCGCGAAGCTGCACGAAGAAGCGCTGCGGATTGCCGATGCCGGCGACGGCATGCGCACGCTGGCCGGCGAATTCACGCAGCGGACGCGTGCGCGCCGAATCGGACAGGGACACGGCGGTATCGCCCGTCAGACCCATCGGCACTTCGCCGGGTTGAGGCTGGCCGCCGTTGCAAACCCGAAAATCCACGCATGCAAGTCGCGCCAGCGGTTCGCGCAAGGGGCCAGCCGGAAGCAAACGACCATTGCCGAAGCGGCGTTCGCCGTCGATCACGCAGATTTCCGCGTCGCGGCGCAGTCGGTAATGCTGCAAACCATCATCGGCAACGATGACATCGACGTCGCCCTTGCCGAGTAACAGCCGTGCCGCCGCGGCGCGATTGCGGCCCACGGCGACAACTGCGCTCGTAGCGCGATGGATCAGGCAGGCTTCGTCGCCGGCCAGTTCCGGCAACGTATTGGCATCGAGCAAGACGGGTTCGCGCGCCGAGCCGCCGTAGCCGCGGCTGACAACGCCGGGCTTGAAGCCACGTTCGCGCAGCGCTTCGACCAGTGCAACCGTCAACGGCGTCTTGCCGGTTCCGCCCACGGCAATATTGCCGACGACGATCACCGGCACGGGCAAGTGCATGCGCGGCAGCAGGCCGATCGCATACAAACTCCGGCGCAAGCCGGCGAGCGCTCCGAACACAGCTGCCAGCGCGCGCAATCCGAGCGGCGGCATGCGGTCGCCGTACCAGATTTCCTGCAATCGATTCGCATCGAACATCAGCAACAACCGCGTTGCGCCTGAATCGGCGGACACGGCACCGAACCGTAGGAACAAAACACGCAGCAGTCTCCGGATTTCGGTTTCAGCAACACGCCGCAGCCAGCACATTCGTGAAAGTAAACACACGCGTTCGTCGGCATGGTTTCGACCGAGCGATGTCCGCAGTGCGGGCAAGTGATTGTCGACTCGAGCACGATCTGCGAATCCACGTCACTTGCCGTTGTCGCGAAACTGAATCTTGTGCAGCAGTGCGTACTGGCCGCCGCGCGCGAGCAATTCGGCGTGCGTGCCGGTCTCGACGATGCGGCCGGCATCGAGCACGGCGATGCGGTCGGCGTGTTCGATCGTCGACAGGCGATGCGCGATCACGATGACGGTGCGCCGACGCAGCAGGCGCTTGAGCGCGTCCTGGATCAGGCTTTCGCTTTCGCTGTCGAGCGCACTGGTGGCTTCGTCCAGGATCAGGATCGGCGCATCTTTCAGGATCGCGCGCGCGATCGCGATGCGCTGGCGCTGGCCGCCGGAAAGCCGCGCCCCGCCCTCGCCGACGCGGCTGTCGAGGCCTTCGGGCAAGGCACCGATGAAGTTCAGCGCGTTTGCGGCGCGCGCGGCTTCGACGATGGCCTCGCGCGAGGCACCGCCCAGCGCGCCGTAGGCGATGTTGCGCGCCACCGTATCGTCGAAGATGACGACTTGTTGCCCGACCCATGCAATCTGCGCGCGCAGGTTGTCGAGCGCGTAATCCGTCAGCGGCCGGCCATCGAGCAGGATCTGCCCTGCGCTTGGATCGTGGAAGCGCGGAATCAGGCTCGCCAGCGTGGACTTGCCGCTGCCTGAGCGCCCGACCAGGGCAGTGACGCTGCCCGCCGTGCAATCCAGGTCGATGCCATGCAGCGCCGGTTCGACGGCGCCCGGGTAGCCGAACGTCACGCCTTGCAGCGCGACTTCGCCGCGCGCGCGTTCGACGCGCAACGTGCCGCTGTCGCGCTCGTCGTCCGCGTCAAGGACGTTGAAGATGTCCTGCGCCGCGACCACGCCGCGCTGCATGTTCGATTGCACTGTGGTCAGGCGTTTGAGCGACGGCAGCATGACCAGCATCGCCGTGATCAGCGACATGAACGTGCCCGGGCTCATCTCGCGCAGGATCGCGCCGGGCCGCGTGGCAAGGAAGACCACCAGCGCCAGCGCGAACGCGGCGACGAACTGCACCACGGCATTGGCCAGCGAATTGGTCGAGGCAATCTTCAGGTTCAGGCGCCGGATCGCGTCATTGACCGCGGCGAAGCGGCGCTGTTCGTAGTCGCGTCCGCCGTACACCCGCACCTCGCGCTGGCCGCTGACGACCTCGTCGACCATGCCGGTGATCGACCCGACCGAATCCTGGATGCGATGACTGATGCGCCGGTAGCGCTTGCCCACGTACCACACGATCAGCGCGACCGGCGGCGCGAGCACGAACAGCGCGGCCGTCAGGCGCGCGCTGTTGTACAGCATCACGCTGACCTGGCCGACGATCATCAGGCCATCGAGCACGAGGATCTTCAAACCGTCCGTGCTGGCGTTGGCGACCTGCTCCACGGTGAAGGTCATCCGCGCGATCTGCGTGCTCGACGCCTCGCGCTGGAAAAACGCCGCCGGCAGGGTCAGGTATTTGCGGAAGACTTCTTCGCGCAGGGTCTGGATCACGCCGCGTGCGATCTTCGCCATGTTGTAGCCGGCGGTATAAGTCGCCATGCCGCGCACGAGGAACAGGCCAACGATGAAGATCGGCATCCAGAAAATCGTCGCCTTGTCCTTGTGCACGAACAGGTCGTCGAGCATCGGCTTGATGGTCAGGGTGAACACCGAGCCGCAGGCCGCGTCGAAGATCATGCCGATCATCGCCAGCAACGCGATCGGCCAGTAGCGCGCCGAATAGCGCAACAGGCGCCGCCAGGTCGCCCAGGGCGATGCGGAATCGTGCGCTGCGGCGCTCACTGGTGCCCTGCGTCCTTGCTGCGCACGGTGGCGATGGACAGGTGCGTGAAGCCGAGTTGGCCGAGCGCGTCCATCGCCGTGACCACGGCCTGGTGCGGCGTCATCGCATCCGCGCGCAGGATCACCGGCTGGTCGCGGTTGTCGCCCGCAATTTGCTCGATCGCCTGCTTGAGCGTGGCGACATCCGGATTGAGCACCTCGTTGTTGTCGACATAGAAGCGGCTGTCCGCGCCGATCATCACGATCAGCGGATTCTTCGCCGCCTCTTCCACTTTTTCCGATGCCTGCGGCAGGGTCACCTTCAACGCCGAGTGCTGCACGAAGGTCGTGGTCATGACGAAGAACATCAGCAGCGTGAGCATGACGTCGATCAGCGAGATCACGTTGATCTCGAAATCGTCCTGCCGCTGCGCGCCAAGGCGCATGTCAGTGTCCCGCGCGCGTCGCGCGCGGTGCCGGCGCGGCCGGAGCCGCCGCCGGCTCGGCATGCGCGGACAGCTCGTCGATCAGGCGAATGGTCTGCTCTTCCATGTCCACCACGTAGCCGGCGACCCGGCCGCGGAAATAGCGGTGGAAGAAATACGCCGGGATCGCCACGGTCAGACCAGCGGCCGTGCACACCAGCGCCTGACCGATGCCGCCGGCCATCTTCAGCGGATCGCCGACGCCCGAAACCATCACCGAGAAGAACATTTCGATCAGGCCGAACACCGTGCCGAGCAGGCCAAGCAGCGGCGAAATCAACGCGATCGTGCCGAGCGTGTTGAGGAAGCGTTCGAGCCGATGCACGACATGCCGACCGGTGTCCTCGACGCGTTCCTTGATGATGTCGCGCGAACGCATGCGTACCGAAAGCGCCGCAGCGAGGATTTCGCCGAGCGGCGAATTCGCGCGCAGGGTTTCAATGTGGCCAGGATCGAGCTTGCGCGTGCGCGCCCACGCCAGCACCTGTTCGCCAAGTTCCGGCGGCACCACGTTCTTGCGCCGCAAGGTCCAGAAACGCTCCAGGATGATGGCCAGCGCCACCGCCGAACACAGCAGGATCGGCACCATCGGCCAACCGCCGGCAATCAGGATTTCAAGCACGCGCGAGACTCCACAAACGAACCGCGGCAATCATAGCAGCGCGGGGAGGATTTGCGCTGCGAATCAAGCCACGATTAACCTCTCCCCCAACCCGCTGCGCCGCATCACCGGCCGCGCCACAGCGGCGCGCAGGGAATCGGCGCTGGACCACAGCGTCGCGCCCGCGCGGGCGCGCGAGACGGCGGTGTAGACGAGCTCACGGCTGAGGATGCGGTTGTCGACATCCGGCGGCAGCAGCACGGCGACCCGATCGTATTCGGAGCCCTGGCTGCGATGGATGGTGATGGCCCAGGCGGTTTCGTGCGTGGGCAGCGCCCGCGGCGAGAAGCTGCGTGGCGCATCGTTCGCACCCGCATCGAACCACACGCGCAGGCCGTCCGCGCCATCGAGCGCGATGCCGACATCGCCGTTGTACAGGCCTCGCGCTGAATCGTTGCGCGTGACGATCACCGCGCGGCCATGATGCCAATCCGAACTCGCGTCGAAGCCG
>DATIOA010000117.1:0-1885 GCA_035473575.1 Rudaea sp.
GGCCGCGCCGGATGTTCGAGCGCCTTGGCCAGCGCGTCGAGCTCGGCCATCAGCAGCGGCCCGCCGCAGGCGATTTTCGCCGCGCGGATCGCACCGTGCGTGGACGCCTGCGCGCGGTGCGCGGTGCCGAACGCGTCCATCACGTAGATGTCGCACAGCGCCGCGTACTTTGCCGACAATTCCGGCGAATCCTTGCCCTCGCCCACGTTCATGCGGCAGTTTTCCAGCAGCACGACTTCGCCGGGCGCCACGTCCACACCGCCAAGATAATCGCGCACCAGACGAACGGGTTTGCCGAGCGCATGGCCGAGCCAGTCGGCCACGGGCTTGAGCGATTCGGATTCCTCGAACACGCCTTCCTTGGGCCGGCCCAAGTGCGACAGAACCATCACGCGTGCGCCGGCATCGCGTGCGAGCTTGATCGTCGGCAATGCCGCATCCAGCCGCTGCGTGGCAGTGATCGCACCGTCTTTCAGCGGCACGTTCAGATCCTCGCGGATCAGCACGCGCTTGCCGGCAAGGTCCAGATCGGTCATGCGCAGGATCGACATTGACGCTCTCCAAAATGGAAAGCACGTATTGTAATTCAGGCCCGCGCTCAGGCCGCGGCGGCGGCCAATTCCGGGAGTGGCGCAGCGACATGGCGATGCGCCACGTCAAGCAAATCGGCGAAGACAGCCGCCGCGGTGAGTTCGACCCCGGCGCCCGGTCCGGCGATGGTCAGCGGCGCGGCGCTGTAGTAGTGGCTATGCAGGATCAGCGCGTTTTCGCAGGGCGCGAGTTTGGCCAGGGGATGGTCCAGCGGCACGCGTTCCGGCGCGACGCGTGCATGCGTGCCATCGAAACTCGCGCGATAAATCCAGCGTTCGCGCCGTGCCTGGGCCACGGCCACGCGCGCACGCCAGAGCTCGTCGAGGCTTTCCAATCCGGCCAGCAGACGCTGCGGATCGGCTTCGAGCAGGCGCGCGCCAGCGACCAGTGGCACGGTTTCGACATCGGCCAGTTCGATGTCGTGGCCGAGCGCGCGCAGCAGGATGACGAGCTTGCGTGTGACGTCCTCGCCCGACAGATCGCTGGCCGGATGCGGCTCGGCATAGCCCAGCGCGACTGCGTCGCGCACCGCCGCCGACAAGGTATCGCCGCGTTCGAGACGGCCGAGCACGAAGGACAGGGTACCGGACAACACGGCATCGAAGCGTTCGACGCGATCGCCGGCCTGATGCAATTCGCGCAACGTCGACAACAGCGGCAATTGCGCGCCGACCGAAGCCGAGTCCCGCAGCAACGTGCCAGAACGCGCGCGTGCCGCCACGATCGCTTCGGCCAACGCGCGATCGCCGGACGATGCGAGCTTGCTTGGGGTGACGATGTCGATGCCGGCGCCGAGCCAGCGCGGGTACTGCGCGGCGATGTCGGCGCTGGCCGTGCAATCGACGATGACGAGCGGACGCGGCAGACCGGCCAGCGCTGGCACCAGCGACTCGACTTGATTCGGCGACATTTCCAGATGCCCTGCGGCAGCGAGCGGATCGAGCCCGCCAGGCGCGACCCGATGCGTGCGCGAATGGGCCACCGCCACGAGCCGCAAGCGACTGCCGGCCCCGTGCGCGGCGATCAACGCCAGCACCTGTCGGCCGACCCGACCGCTGGCGCCGATCAACGCAACGCCGATTTCCGATGTGCGCGGCATATCTATTCCCTTCTTTTTTGTTTGGCCGTTTAGACGTCCATATGAAAACATAGTCGCGGCGCATCCGTCAACAGCATGGCGTCGCGGCGCACCGGGCTTGCGCCTGCCGCGCCCATCGGCGACCATGGCGCACTGTCCCGGAACATCCAATGCACCCGATTGCCTTCATCCAGGACTTGGCCGTGATCATGCTCA
>DATIOA010000118.1:0-4636 GCA_035473575.1 Rudaea sp.
GCTCGGCATTGAGCATGTCGACCGCATGATCATCAGCCACGGCGACAACGACCACGCCGGCGGCGCGATGGCGGTCGCGGCGGCGTGGCCGGGCACCGCGGTCGAATCCGGCGAACCGGCGCGCCTGACGATTCCCGCCACGCAATGTCTCGCGGGAGAATCCTGGAATTGGAATGGCGTGGAATTCCGCATCGTGCATCCACACGAGCCGTTGTCGTCTGTCGACAACGATCGTTGTTGCGTACTCGAAGTGCGCAGTGGCAGCAGCGAACTGGTGTTGCCGGGCGACATCACGAAGGCCGTTGAACCCGAAGTTGCCGCTGCGCTTGCACCGATCGCGCCGCAGCTCGTCCTGCAGGTGCCGCATCACGGTAGCAAGACCTCGTCGAGCGCGGATTTCATCTCCGACCTGCACCCGGCGTTGGGCCTGATTTCCGCTGGCTACATGAATCGCTTCCATCATCCCAACAAGGACGTGGTCGCGCGCTACGCTGCCGCGGGCGTGAACCTGTTGAACTCCGCGCACTCCGGATTCGTTGCCATCCGCTTTGCGCCGGACACCGCGCCGAAGATTGTCGAGCAGGGCCGCATCGACCGGCATCCGTATTGGCGTGAGGATTGATAGGAAGTCAGGACTTTTGCCGTTTACCGGTCAAGAAGCTCGAATCGACTGGGAGAATGCCAATGTTCGCCGACTATCGTCATCATCGCCGCTGCCGCGGCTTGCTGCTGAAAGCGTTGCCCACGGCCCTGCTGCTGGCACTGGGAGGAAATGGCGGTGCCGCCACTCTCACCGTCAACAGTCTTGCCGACAACACGACCGCAGGCGACGGCTTGGTGACGTTGCGCGAGGCGATTTTGGCTTCGATCAACAAAACCGCAACCGATTTGAGCCAAACCGGTACTGGCAACGACTCGCTGGATCTGACCGGAGTGAGCGGCACGATTGCCTTGAGCGCCGCGCTGCCGAACATCGCCAGCCAGATCACGATTACCGGACCGGGCGAGGTCTTGCTGACTATTCAAGGCAGCAGTGGCAATGGGGGCGGCAACGACGGCATCTTTTTCGTTTCCGATGTCTTGATGGTCAGCAAGGTCACTCTCGCGGGTGGCACATCACAGGGTGGTGCCGGCGGCACGGTGCAACAAGACGGTGCGGGTGGCGGCGCGGCGGGCATGGGCGGTGCGGTCCTTGTAAATAGTGGCGGCAGATTCGCGGCCGACTACGTCACCTTTACCGGGAATCGTGCGCTCGGTGGTGGTGGTGGCAGCACGAACGGCCCCCTCGGCATCCCTTATGCCGGCGGTGGCGGCGGTTTTGGCGAAGACGCACCGGTGATGTCGAGTTCACCGGCTTACGGCGTACACGCCACGCGCGGCGGCAATGGCGGACCGTTCGGAAATACCGGCGGCAGCGCCGGCACGGTTGGATTCAATATCGGCGGTAATGGCGGGGATGGCGGCGGTGGCGGCGGCGGTGGTACAGGCAATGCCACGCAGGCTGGCAACGGCGGATTTGCCGGTGGTGGAGGCGGTGCGGGCTGGGCGCTTTGCGGCGCGGGCCCGGCCGGCGTCGGCGGCTACGCCGGTGGCGGCGGCGGCGGCGTGGACAGCTACACATCATTCGGTACATGCACGTCGATCGGCGGTTCTGGCGGTACGTTCGGCGGCAATGGTGGCGATGGATCGTTCGTGAATGGCAGCCAGAACAGCGGCACCGGTGGGGGTGGCGGAGGTGGCGGCGGTCTGGGCGGCGCCTTGTTCGTGCGCACGAGTGGCAAGGTCAGCCTCGACCATTGCACTTTCAGCAGCGATGAAGCGCAACGTGGCTTGGGTGGCAGCGGCGGCGGCAATGGATTGGCAGGCGCGAATGGCCAGGGCAAGGGTGGCGCGATTTTCGCCATGAGCGGGGGAATGATTTTCGCAAATGGCCTGACCTTTACCGGCAATATCGCTTCGGATGCCGGCACATCGAGCACGGACAACGCGAACGTTTTCGGCACTGTCGTCACCGACACGATTTTCCGCAACGATTTCGATGGCGACGGCTTTTGAAGCCACGCCGGGTACAAGCGGCGTTCGCTTTCCGCAACGGCGCGAGGATTGATCGCAGGTCCTGAGACGCTTGCCGGTATCATCCCCGGATGACCGGATTCTTCGTCCATCGCGACAGCCGCACGGAAGCGCTCGCCCGCGAACTGTTCGACGCGCTGGAATCCGAACAGCCGCCGCATGTGTTGTCAGCACAAACCATCGTTGTTGCGCATCCGGGGCTAGGGCGCTGGCTGCTCGGCGAATTCGCGCGGCGCGGACCGCGCGGCATCGCGGCGAATTTCGATCTCATCCAGCCGTGGCAATGGTTGGAACGCGCGGCCGAGCGCGTGCTCGGCGGCGAATCCGACGCCGCTTTCAAGAAAGAGAATCTGCGCTGGCATATCCACGCCCTGTTGCCGGCGCTGGACGATGCGCGCCTGCGGCGTTTGCTCGAGGGCGGCGACGGCGAGCGGCGGCGTTTCCAACTGGCCGATCGCCTGGCCGGCGTCTACGCGCAGTACCTGATCTACCGGCCGGACTGGATTGCCGATTGGGAGGACGGCCGCTCGAAGGACTGGCAAGGCTCGCTCTGGCATCGTCTGCGGCAGCGTATCCCTGGGCCGCATCGTGCGCAGCGGCATGCGCAACTCGTCGAGGCGCTCGCCGAGCGCAGCGATGGCGGTTCAAGTCCCCTGCATGTGTTCGGCGTGAGCCACCTGCCGGCCGACATCCTCGCCGCGTTGCATGCCGTGTCGGCGCATCGCGCGGTGCATCTGTATTTTCCCGACCCGTGCCGCGTGTACTGGGCCGATCTCAAAACGAAACGCCAGATGTTGCGCATGGGCGAGGTGCCGCAGGACTGGTACTTCGAGGTCGGCCATCCGCTGCTGGTTTCGCTCGGGCGCATGGCGCAGGATTTTTTCGTCGCCCTGGAAAATGCCGGCATCGAACTCGACGCGGGCGCAGACATTGCGAAGTCGCAATCGTCGAATCTGCTCGCGCGCCTGCAAGATGGCATCCGCGCCGGCGAGCCGACGTTGGCGGCGGGGATTCCCGCAGCGCCCACGGATGCGAGTCTGCGCGTGCACGCCTGCGTTACGCGCCTGCGCGAGCTTGAAGCACTCAAGGATGCGCTGCTGCGTTTTCTTGCCGACGATGCTTCGTTGCAACCTCGCGATATCGTGGTGATGGCGCCCGACATTTCCGCCTATGCGCCGTATCTTCCCGCAGTGTTCGGTGAGGCAGCGCGCTACAGCGATGATCCGGCGCAAATTCCCTGGCATCTGGCCGACGTGCGCCTCGCGCAGACGCATCCGCTGCTGCGTGCGTTCGCGAAGCTGCTCGACCTGGGCGACAGTCGCTTCGCGCTGAGCGAGGTGCTCGACCTGCTCGATGTTCCCGCGCTGGCGCGGCGCTTCGGCCTCGATGGCGAAGATCGCGACATGCTGGAAGCCACGTTGCGCCGCGCCGGCGTGGCCTGGGGCCTGGATGCCACGATGAAGGCGGCTGCCGGCGGCGCGGCGGTGGAAAACAATTCCTGGACGTTCGGATTCGACCGCGTCTTCGCCGGTGCGATTGCCGGCGTGGATACGGATGGCCGGCTTCTCGATGGTGTATTGCCATTGCCGGGCATCGATGGGTCCGCTGGCCTCGTGCTCGGTCGCGCGTACCGCCTGCTCGATGCGTTGCGCGAGCTGCGCAATGGATTCGCCCAGCAACGGCGCCTGCTCGATTGGTGCGCCTGGCTGGGCGAGTGGATCGACGCGCTGTTTCGCGAGGATGCGGACGATCCTGCGGAGGGTCGCGCGCTGGATGCGCTGCGGTGCGCGCTTGCCGAGCTTGGCACGCAATCCATGGCAGCCGGTGCGCAGAAGCTGCCGTGGAGTGTCGTGCGCGAAGCCGTGCGCGGCCAGCTCGATGCGGTGTCCGAACGCCAGCCCTTCCTGCTCGGCGGCGTGACGTTCTGCGGCCTCGTGCCGCAGCGCTCGATTCCGTTCCGCGTCGTTTGCCTCATCGGCATGAACGAGGGCGACTTTCCGCGCGATGGCGCCGACGCGGGCCTGAACCGCATGCTCGAAAACCCCCGTCGCGGCGACCGCGACACGCGCCGCGAGGATCGCCAGCTCTTCCTCGAAGCACTGATGGCGGCGCGCCAGCACCTGCACATCAGCTACATCGGCCGGGATGCGCACGAGGATCGGCGCATCGATCCCGCCGCGCCGCTGGCCGAACTGCTGCAATTCCTCGACGACGGTTTTTCGATCGTGCAGAAGGAAAATCGACCCTGGTGGATCGAACATCCGTTGCAGCCGTTCGACGCGCGCTATTTCAACAAGTCCGACGAGCGCCTGTTTTCATTCAACGGCGAGTTCGCCAAATGCGGCGACGCGCCGACGGAATCGGATGTGTTCATCGACCTTGAAGGTCTAGCGCAGCCCGCGCACGACGAAACCCGAATCTGGACACTCGACAACCTCGCGCGCTTCTGGCGCAATCCGCTCGAAGCGCAGCTTCGCGATCTGGCAGGGATCGACCGAGGCGCGCTCGACGACGATGCCGCGCTCGACAGCGAACCGCTGAAGTCGAATTTCGACCGGCGCGA
>DATIOA010000119.1:0-37167 GCA_035473575.1 Rudaea sp.
GCGGCGAGCTGGCTGGCCTGTGGGCTGGATCCGGGAAAAGTATATTTCTACCGCCAGTCCGACATCCCGGAAATCCCGGAGCTGACCTGGCTGCTGACCTGCGTCACCGCCAAGGGCCTGCTCAATCGCGCGCACGCCTACAAGGCCGCGAACGATTCGAATCGCGAAAAAGGCGAGGATGCCGATGCCGGCGTCACCGCGGGCCTGTACATGTATCCCGTGCTGATGGCGGCGGACATCCTCATCTTCAACGCGAACAAGGTGCCGGTCGGCCGCGACCAGGTGCAGCACATCGAGATGGCGCGCGACATCGGCCAACGCTTCAACCACATCTACGGCGGCGAATACTTCGCGCTGCCCGCGGCGGTCATCGAGGAAAACGTCGCGACGCTGCCCGGCACCGACGGGCGCAAGATGAGCAAGAGCTACGACAACACGATTCCGTTGTGGCTGCCGGAGAAAGAACTGCGCAAGGCGATCCTTGGCATCGTCACCAATTCGCAGGCGCCGGGCGAGGCGAAGAATCCGGATGAGTCCAACCTGTTCGCCATTTACCAGGCCTTTGCCAGTGCAGACGAAACTGCGGCCATGCGCCGCGCCTACGCCGATGGCATCGGCTGGGGCGATGCGAAGCAGCAGGTCTTCGAGCGCGTGAACGCGGAACTTGCGCCGCTGCGCGAAAAGTACGATGCGCTGGTCGCCGATCCGGCGCAGATCGAAGATCGGCTGCGCGCGGGCGCTGCGCGCGCGCGCGCGTTGGCGACGCCGTTCGTCGCGCGGTTGCGCAATGCAGTGGGATTGCGCGATCTGCGCGAAGTTGCACAGGAAGCAAAGGCAGTTGTCGAGACTCGGGTGAAGGCTGCGCTTCAGCCGGTCGTGTTCCGCGATGGTGATGCTTTCGCGTTCAAAGTGCTGGATGCGAAAAAAGCCATTCTCGCCGAGAAAGGCGGGTTCGCCGATCCCAAGGCCGCGATGGCGGCCGCGCGCGAAGCGATGCAAGGCCTCGATCCGACCCGCTAGCGGCAGGCTCGGCGCCCGGCCGAAAAGTTACTGCATGACTTTCGCCAGTCGAAGGCGCGCTTAAACGCTTGCACCATGCGGCGCATCCATGTTTGCCATGGATCACTGGCAATCACGCGTCCGTGTGGCGCACGTACGGGATGTCCGATGCGGATACTTCGATTCGCTTGCGCGCTGTTGGCCTTCATCGCGGTGCCTGCCCTGGCCATCGACATCGACGGCAAGATCGATCCCGCGGAGTGGCAGGGCGCGCGGCACATCACCGATTTCCGTCAGACCCAGCCGCTGAGCGGCAAGCCCGCGCAATATCCGGTCGAGGCTTGGGTGCTGGCCACCCCGCAAGGTCTCGCCGTGGCGATTCGCGTCGCCCAGCCAGCCGGGGTGCCGCGCTCGCAGCAGCAGGTGCAACGCGATTTCCGCGATCAGGTCGATCGCATCAATGTCGAAGTCGATTTCAACGGCGACGGCCGCACCGGTTACGACTTCGCGGTGGCTTCCACCGGCGCGGTCGACGACGAAGTCATCACAAACGAAAACAACTTCAATGCCGACTGGGACGGCCTCTGGCAACACGCGGTCATGCAGGATGCGCAAAGCTGGTCGGTGGAGGTGCTGATTCCGTGGTACACCGCGCCGATGCAGCGTGCCGTGGACGGCAAACGCACGATCGGGCTTTACCTGGATCGCGTGATTGCCGCGACCGGCGAGCGCGTTGCGTGGCCGGAAGTGTCGTATACGCAACCGCGCTACCTTTCGGCGTTCGAGCGCATCGAAGTGCCGGCGTACAGCCAGTCGTTGTTGGCGATCAAGCCGTACGTTTCGGCGCTGTACGACAACGTGCGCGGGCGCAGCGACCTCAGCAAGGGCGCGGATATCTTCTGGAAGCCGAACGGGCAGTTCCAGTTGACCGCGACGCTCAATCCGGATTTTGGCCAGGTCGAAAGCGACAATCTGGTGGTGAATTTCAGCGCGCAGGAGACGTTCTTCTCCGACAAGCGCCCGTTCTTCACCGAGAACCAGGGCATCTTCGATTTCAGCCTGCTCGACGACAACAGCCAACTCGTTTACACGCGCCGCGTGGGCGCGCCCGCCGACGACGGCAATGGGGCGGGAGACATCGCCGCAGCGGTGAAATTCAACGGCAGCTTCGGTACGACCAGCTACGGCGTGCTGGCCGCCGACGAGCGCGGTAGCGCTGGACGCACATTTGGCGTCGCGCGCGTGGTGCACGATTTCGGCGACGAGAGCCTCGGGCTGCTGCTGACGCGCGTGGATCATCCGTTCCTGGATCGCGACGCCACGGTGCTGGGCATCGATCACCACTGGCATCCGAATGCGGCGTTGGTCATGGCCGCGAATGTCATTGGCACGCGCATCGATCAGTCCGGCCAGGCCACGCAAGGTCTCGGCGCCACCTTCGTCGCGAACTACGACATGGGCGGCGGCTGGCGCCAGCAATGGCTGGGGATGCATTTCGATGATCGCTTCGAGATCAACGATTTCGGTTATCTGTCGCGCAACAACTTCGACTACGCGCACTGGGAACTGCAACAGCGCGTGACCGACCTGCCGGCGGATTCGCGTTACGCCTCGCACGACTGGCATTTCCGGCTGGATGGTCTGGACAACGACGACCGCCACCTGACCCTGCGGCGCGAACTGCGCATCAACCGCAACAGCGACCTGCGCGACGGCAGCAACGAGTTCGCGCAGGTCAACATCGACAGCGCCGGGTGGGACGACCTGCTCACGCGCGGCCATAACGCGCTGCACCTGCCGCCCTCGGTCAACACGCATTGGGAGCATACCGGGCCACGCCACGGCAATTGGTCGTACAAGACGCAGGCGGAGTTCTACACGGGCGGCCTGGGCGGCAATCATCAAGTCGGTTACGACTTCAAGTTCATCCCGACGTATTTCGTCAGCGACAATTTCAGCGTCTATGCCGGTCCCTACTACGAGCACACGCCGGACTGGCTGATCTGGCAGCACGACAACCTGATCGGCCGTTTCAACCAGCACACGCTGGAGGTGGATTCGGGCTTCGACTGGTACGCCAGCGCGCGCCAGCAACTGCGCCTGAAACTGCAGGCGATCGGACTGGATGCGCGCATCCGCGGCGCCTATGAAGTGGCCGCGAACGGTGCGGCGATTCCGAGCGGTGCGCCGGTCCACGACTTCCGCTTGCGCCAACTCGGCGTGCAGTTGCGCTACCGCTTCGAGCTGGCGCCGCTGTCGTATCTGTACGTGGTGTATGGCCGCGGCGGCTTTGCGCTGAACGACGTGCCCGGCGTCGTGTCCGGTGCGCCTGCGCAACTCGGCAACGCGTTTTCGCTGCGCGACGACGAGCAGTTCCTGGTGAAGATCGATTACCGGTTCGGTTTGTAGCTCTTTCGCCGGCAGGCAGGCTGCTACTTCGGCAGCCCGAGGTCGTCGAGCAAGGCTTTCAGGAATCGCGCCGCCTCGCCGCCGGTGCAGGCGCGGTGGTCGAAGGTCAGCGAGATCGGCATGCGCCGATGCACTTCGATGCCGCCGATGACGGCGACGACATCGTGCGAGAGCTTGCCCGCGCCGACGATGGCGACGCACGGCGGCACCACGACGGGCGATGCATAGCGGCCGGCAAACATGCCGAAGTTGGACAGGCTGATCGTGTAGCCGGAAAGTTCCGACGCCGGGATGCTGCGGTCTTCGACGGTCGTGCGCAGGCGTTTGATCGCGGCGCGGATGCCGGACGCATCGAGCACGTCCGCGTTGCGCAGCGCCGGCACGAACAGGCCGTCGTCCGTGTCCACGGCGATGCCGATGTCGACATGCGGATGCAGGGTGCGGGTGAGGTTCTTGCCGTCGAACCAGGCATTCAATGCCGGCACAGTCTTGCACGCGAAAACAATGGCGCGGATCAAGCGCGCGGTAATGTCCTGCTTGCCGATCCATTCGTGCAGGTCGGCGTCGTCGACGATCGTTGTCGGCACGACTTGAGCGTGTGCATCGGCCATGACGCGCGCCATGTTGCGGCGCACGCCCTTGAGCTGGTCGGGCTGGCCGAAAACCTGCTGCGCGGACGGCGGCGCGGTGCGCATGGGTTGGCCGGAAGCGGACAGTGGCGTGCGTGTGACGGCTGGAGCAGGCGCGGGTTGGGCGCGCACCGGCGCGGGTGCGGCGCTTGCCGTTGCGGTTCCCGCTGCTGCCGCATTCTTCACGTCCTGCATGGTGACCGCGCCGCCGGCGCCGGTCGGCTGCACGCGCACGAGATCGACTTTGAGCTTTTTCGCCATCGCACGCACGGCCGGCACGGCCTTCACGCCGCCGACGCTGGCCGCCTGTTCGACGATGACCTCGTTGCTCGACACCATGGCGCCGACCACGGTGCCTTCGTCTTCGCGGTCGGCTGATTTTGTCGCAACGGGAGCCGGCGCGGGTTTCGCGGGCGCAGGCGCATGATGATGCCCGCCCGCCGCGTTCTCGGCGCGCTGCTTGGCATTCGGATCGAGCTCGAATTCGGCCAGCGCCGCGCCAGTATCGATGACGTCGCCCGCCTTGCCGTGCTGTTTCGTCACCTTGCCGGTGTAGGGCGAGGGCACCTCGACCACGGCCTTCGCGGTCTCCATCGAAACCAGCGGCGCATCGAGCTTGATGCTGTCGCCTTCCTTGACCAGCCATTCGACGATGGTGGCGTCGGGCAGGCCTTCGCCGAGATCGGGCAGGTGAAAAGTCTTGACGTTCGACATGGCGACCTCAGTGTAGATGCAGCAAGACCAACGCGATGATGGCCGGCAGTGCTTGTACGAAGAAAACCTTGCGATGCACGGTCATCGCACCAAGCAGGCCGGCCAGGATCACGCAGGCGAGGAAAAAGATTTTCACGTGGAAGTCGTGGGCGAGCAGACCCCAAACCAGTCCGGCGACGAGGAATCCATTGTACAAACCTTGATTGACGGCAAGCGTCTTCGTGGCTGCGGCTTGTTCGGCGCTCATGCGGAATACGCGGCGACCGAGCGGCTTGGTCCACAGGAACATTTCCAGCACGAGGAACCACGCGTGCAGCAGCGCGACGATGGCGATGACGAAATCGGCGGCGAGATGCATGGCGATCCTCAGCCCGCCGCCAGGGTTTTCTTGGCGGCGTCGACAATCCGCGCCGTGCTCGGCAGTTGCTTGTTTTCCAGCCGGTACAACGGCGTGTGGATGTCCCAGCCGGTGACGCGCACGACCGGCGCGAGCAGGTCGTAGATGCATTCCTCGGCGATGCGCGCGGCGATCTCGCCGCCGAAACCGGCGGTCCTGGGCGCTTCGTGCACGATCACGCAGCGGCCGGTTTTGTGCACCGATTCGGCGATGGTGTCGAAATCGAGTGGTGTCAGTGTCGCCAAGTCGATGACTTCTGCACTGATGCCGTCTTTCGCCAGCGCATCGGCGGCTTCCAGCGTTTCCTTGACCTGCGCGCCCCAGGTCACCAGCGTGATGTCGGTGCCGTCGCGCAGGACGAAGCACACGTCGAGGGGCAAGGCCTCACCGTCGTCCGGCACTTCTTCCTTGTACTGGCGATAGATGCGCTTGGGCTCGAAGAAGATCACCGGGTCCGGGTCGCGGATTGCGGCGAGCAGCAATCCATACGCGCGCGCCGGCGACGAGGGCAGCACGACGCGCAATCCCGGCACATTGGTGAACAGGTGCTCGTTCGCTTCGGAATGATGCTCGGGCGCGTGGATACCGCCGCCCCAGGGCGCGCGGAACACGGCCGGGCAGGTCAAGCGTCCGCGCGTGCGGTTGCGCATGCGCGCGGCGTGGCAGACGATCTGCTCCATCATCGGATAGATGAAACCTTCGAACTGCGCTTCGGCGATCGGCTTCATGCCCTGCGCGGCCATGCCGACGGTGAGGCCCGCGATGGTGGTTTCGTCCAGCGGCGTGTCGAACACGCGCCATTCGCCGAATTTTTCCGACAGGCCCTGCGTGGCGCGGAACACGCCGCCGTTCACGCCCACATCCTCGCCCAGCACGACGACCGACGCATCGTGTTTCATCTCGTAGGCGAGCGCCTGGGTAACGGCTTCGATCAGGGTAATGGCGGCCATCAGTGCGCTCCCTTCTCGAGCGCGATCGCTTCATCGCGTTGCTTGACGAGATCGGCCGGCAACTCCGCGAACGTGTAGTCGAACATCGCGGTGACAGGCTGCGCCTTGGTTTCGAGGTAGGTGTTCACTTCATTGTCCATCCACTCATCGCACTCGGCCTGCCAGGCGTCTTCGCGTTTCTGGTCCCAGGCCTTGTGCGCTTCGAGCCAGGCGCGCAGGCGCTTGACCGGGTCTTTTTTCCACGCGTCCTCGACTTCTTCCTTGCCGCGATAGCGGCGTGCGTCGTCGGCGGTGGTGTGGTCGCCCAGGCGATACGTCACGCATTCGACGACGCTGCCGCCGTCGCCCTTGCGCGCACGCTCGATGGCATCGCCCATGGCCTTCTTGACCGCGATGATGTCGTTGCCGTCGACCTGGATGCAGGCCAGTCCAGCCGCGATGCCTTTTTGCGCCAGGGTTTTGGCGCCCGACTGGATCTTGCGCGGCACCGAGATCGCCCACTGGTTGTTGACGATGGCGGCGACCAACGGCAGGTCGCGCGCGCCGGCGACGTTGATCGCGCCGTAGAAATCGGATTTCGACGAGCCGCCGTCGCCGATCGTGCACACGGCGACGCGTTTTTCCTTGCGGATCTTGAAGGCGAGGGCGGAGCCGGCCGCGTGCAGGCACTGCGTGCCGATCGGCACCGACCAGGCGAAGTCGTGTTTGGCCGGTTCGTTGACATAGTCGTTGCCGCGCTCGTCGCCGCCCCAGTACATGTAGACGTCGCGCGGACGCACGCCGCGATACAGCTGCGCGCCGTATTCGCGGTAGCTCGGCGCAAGCACGTCTTCGGGCTTGAGCGAACTGCCGATGCCGACGTGCGTCGCCTCGTGGCCGAGGCAGGAGGCATAGGTGCCGAGCTTGCCGGTGCGCTGCAGCGCGATCGACTTGGTGTCGAACACGCGGGTGGACACCATCAGCTTGTACAGCTCGACCATCTGTTTCGAGTCGCGCGCGAACTCGGGTAGGTCCTCGCGCACGAGCTTGCCCTCGGCGTCCATGTATTGCAGGTATTCGATTTCGAACTTGGCGGCGATCGGCACGGCTTGATCCTCGATTCAGCGCATTAGTAAAGCGTGCCGCGCCGGCAATGGCAAGGTTTTGCGCAAAAAAGCGCTTCATACGTGCACGGATTCAAACTTGCGTTTGATCCGGGTCAATGGCGATGCCGCACGCCGACGCGTACCATTGACCGTTCCGCCGTCACGCCGTTCCGATCACCATGAAAACAAGCAATCAGCGCGAACTCGAAGCCGGCATCCAGACCGACCTGCGCGATCGCGTGTCCTACGGCGGCTATTTGCAGCTGGATACGCTGCTCTCGGCGCAGAAGCCGCTGTCGAAGCCGGCGCACCACGACGAGATGCTTTTCATCATCCAGCACCAGACCTCGGAGTTGTGGCTTAAATTGATTGTGCATGAGTTGCGTGCCGCGCTCGAATACCTGCGCGGCGACGACGTGAACCCGTGCCTGAAAATCCTCGCGCGCGTGAAGCAGGTGCAACGCCAGTTGTTCGAGCAATGGGCGGTGCTGGAGACGCTCACGCCGTCCGAATACGCGCAGTTCCGCGACGTGCTCGGGCCGGCATCCGGGTTCCAGTCGCTGCAATACCGGCTGGTGGAATTCCTGCTCGGCAACAAGAACGCGAAGATGGTGGCCGTGTTCGCGCACGCGCCGGCTGACCAGGCGCGCTTGCGCGAGGCGTTGGACGCGCCGAGCCTGTACGACGAATTCCTGCAGTACCTCGCGCGCCAGGGCCACGCCATTCCCGCAACCTGCCTGCGCCGGGATTGGTCGCAACCGCACCAGCGCGACGCCGATCTGATTCCGCCGCTCAAGCGCATCTACGAACAACCGGACCGCTTCTGGGCGGAATACCACCTGTGCGAGCAGCTCGTCGACGTGGAGGAAAGTTTCCAGCTCTGGCGTTTCCGCCACATGAAGACGGTCGAACGCATCATCGGCCACAAGCGCGGCACCGGCGGATCCTCGGGTGTGGAGTTCCTGAGGAAGGCGCTGGACCTGACCTTCTTCCCGGAACTGATCGACGTGCGCACCGTCATTGGCACGCGCTGACTGCGTCAGCAGGCCATTCGTTCTAAAATGGCGGCTTGCTTTGTCTGTGGAGAAGACCATGAACGCACATACGCACGCTGGTGCATCGGCGGTGACCCTGGATAACCCCATGGGCATCGACGGTTTCGAATTCGTCGAATTCGCCTCGCCGGATCCCGCGGCGCTGCACGCGCTGTTCCGGCAGATGGGCTTCGTGCAGGTGGCGCGGCACAAGACGCGCCCGATCACCAACTACCGCCAGAACGACTGCACCTTCCTGATCAACGAGGATCCGGACTCGTTCGCGGCGGATTTCGCCGCCAAGCACGGCCCGAGTGCCTGCGGTTTCGCGATCCGCGTCAACAAGCTCGCCGAATGGGCGCGCGTGCAGGCGCTCAAGAATGGCGCGCAGCCGATCGCGAACAAGGAAACCTCCAAGGCCGTTGCCGCGCCCGTGATCGAGGGCATCGGCGGTTGCATGCTCTACATCGTCGATCGCTATGACGATAAGGGCACGATCTGGGATCCGGACTGGGAGTGGCTGCCGGGTGCGGACAAGATGCCAAAGGGTTTCGGCCTGACCTTCATCGACCACCTCACCCACAACCTCTACCACGGCAACATGGCCAAGTGGGCGGACTATTACGAGCGCCTGTTCAATTTCCGCGAAATCCGCTATTTCGACATCAAGGGCGCCAAGACCGGGCTCGTGTCCAAGGCAATGACCGCGCCGGACGGCATGGTGCGCATACCGCTCAACGAATCGTCCGATCCGAAATCGCAGATCAACGAGTACCTGGACGAATACAAGGGCGAGGGCATCCAGCACATCGCCTGTTTCACCGACAACATCTACGAAACCGTCGAGACCATGCGCAAGCAGGGCGTGCAGTTCCTCGACACGCCGAATGCCTACTACGACGTGATCGACGCGCGCATTCCGAACCACGGCGAAGACGTGGCGCGCATGAAGCAGAACAAGATCCTGATCGACGCCGATGCGGAAACGAAGAAGAAGCTGCTCTTGCAGATCTTCACCCAGAACGCGATCGGGCCGATCTTCTTCGAGATCATCCAGCGCAAGGGCAACAGCGGCTTCGGCGAGGGCAATTTCCAGGCCCTGTTCGAATCCATCGAGCGCGAGCAGATGCGGCGCGGCGTGCTGTGAGCGGATTGCAGTACCAATCCGGTTTCGGCAACGAGTTCGCCACCGAAGCGGTTCCGGGCACCTTGCCCGCAGGGCGCAATTCGCCGCAGCGCGTCGCGCACGGGCTGTATGCCGAGCAATTGTCGGGCA
This sequence comes from Rudaea sp., assembly GCA_035473575.1. Taxonomy (GTDB): domain Bacteria; phylum Pseudomonadota; class Gammaproteobacteria; order Xanthomonadales; family Rhodanobacteraceae; genus Rudaea. The sequence continues at coordinate 9,494 of DATIOA010000119.1, forward strand.
CGGCGTTCACCGCACCGCGCCATGCGAACCGGCGCAGTTGGCTGTATCGCATCCGCCCGGCGGCGGTGCACGGTGCGTTCACGCCTTTCGAACAAGCCGCCTTGCACAACGATTTCGGCAACGGCGCGGTCACGCCCGAACGCCTGCGCTGGAATCCACATCCGCTGCCGTCCGTGCCGACGGATTTCATCGACGGCCTGTTCACGATGGCCGGCAACGGCAGCGCCGCGGCGCAATCCGGTGTCGGCATCCACGTGTATGCCGCGAACCGTTCCATGCAGGGCCGGTATTTCTACGACGCCGACGGCGAATTGCTGATCGTGCCGCAGCAAGGCCGGTTGCGCATTGCCACCGAACTGGGAGTTCTCGAAGTCGAACCGCAGGAAATCGCGGTGATTCCACGCGGCCTGCGCTTTCGCGTCGATTTGCCGGATGGGCAGGCGCGCGGTTACGTCTGCGAGAACTTCGGCGCGCTGCTGCGCCTGCCCGACCTCGGTCCCATCGGCAGCAATGGCCTGGCCAGTCCGCGCGATTTCCTCACGCCGGTCGCGGCCTACGAAGACACCGACGGCGATTTTGAACTGGTCGCCAAGTTCCAGGGCTATCTGTGGCGCGCACCGATCGGACACAGTCCACTCGACGTCGTCGGCTGGCACGGCAATTACGCGCCGTACCAGTACGATCTGCGCCGCTTCAACACGATCGGTTCGATTTCCCACGATCATCCGGATCCATCGATCTTCCTCGTGCTGCATTCGCCCAGCGACACGCCTGGCACCAGCAACATGGATTTCGTGATCTTCCCGCCGCGCTGGCTGGTCGCCGAGGATACGTTCCGCCCGCCCTGGTTCCATCGCAATATCGCCAGCGAGTTCATGGGCCTGATCCACGGCGCCTACGACGCAAAGGCGGAAGGTTTCGTGCCCGGCGGTGCGTCCTTGCACAACAGCTTCAGCGGCCACGGTCCGGATGCGGCCACGTTCGAGAAGGCGAGTGCGGCGAATACGGCGAAACCGGATCATGTCGTCGACACGATGGCATTCATGTTCGAGACGCGCGCGGTGATCCGGCCGACGCGGCAGGCACTGGAATCGACGCCGTTGCAGCGCGATTACGCCGATTGCTGGGACGGACTGAAAAACAATTTTCGCGCAACGCGCGCCTGACGGATCCAACGACGCATGAAACTGGCAAGCCTGAAGGAAGGCGGACGCGATGGCACGCTCGTCGTCGTCGATCGCGATTTGAGCCGCGCGGTGCGCGTCACCGACATCGCGCGCACGCTGCAAGCCGCGCTCGAGGATTGGGACAACACGGCGCCACGCCTGAATCGCGCGTCCGAATTGCTGCACGACGCCGGCAAGGCGCAGACGATCAACGGCGAGGATGTGTTCACGCTCGATGTCGCGGCACTCGCCGCGCCGTTGCCGCGCGCGTATGAATTCGTCGATGGTTCGGCCTACCTGCCGCACGTCGAGCGCGTGCGCCGCGCGCGCGGCGCACAGGTGCCGGAGAGTTTCTACGTCGATCCGCTGATGTACCAGGCGACCAGCGCGGGGTTCCTTGGTCCGCGCGATCCGGTGCTGGTGACGAGCGAAGACTACGGCATCGACATGGAAGCCGAAGTTGTCGTGATTACGGACGACGTGCCGATGGCGGCCACGCCCGCGCAGGCAGCCGGGCACATCCAGTTGATCGGACTTGTCAACGACGTTTCCCTGCGCAACCTGATTCCGGCGGAACTGGCCAAGGGCTTCGGCTTCCTGCAATCCAAGCCGCGCTCGGCGCTGTCGCCGGTGTTCGTCACGCCGGATGAACTGGGCGCTGCGTGGAAGGACAATAAAGTCCATCTGCCGATGCGTACCTGGATCAACGCGAAATGGTTCGGCGAAGCGGAGTGCGGCGTGGACATGCAATTCGATTTCGCCCAGCTCGTCGCACACGCCGCCAAGACGCGGCCGCTGGCGGCCGGCACCATCGTCGGCTCCGGTACCATCGCCAATCAGGACACGGGCAAGGGCGCTTCTTGCCTGGCCGAGCAGCGCAACGTAGAGACGCTTCGCGACGGCAAGCCGTCCACCCCGTTCCTGAAGTTCGGCGACCGCCTGCGCATCGAGATCACCGATGCCGCCGGGCAGAGTATTTTCGGCGCGATCGAGCAGGCCATAGTGCAGGCGAAAATCCCCGGCTGAGGGCTGTTTTTTGATTTTTGTCTGCCACTGCGGCTAGGCTGCGCATATTGCGTCGTTGCACGGGGGTGTCGAATGGCTGCCGAACGACTGAAACTGTACGGCTACTGGCGATCCAGCGCGGCGTACCGCGTGCGCATCGCGCTCAATCTCAAGGGCCTGCCCTACGAGATCGTGCCCGTGCATTTGACCGACAACGGCGGCGCCCAGCACGTCGATGCGTTCCGCAAGCTCAATCCGCAGGAACTCATCCCGGTGCTGGTCGATGGCGAGCGCATCATCCGCCAATCGCTGGCGATCATCGAATATCTGGAAGAGGCGTACGAGAGTTCGGTGAAGTTGCTGCCGAGCATGGTGCGCGAACGCGCACGCGTGCGCGGGCTGGCCCAGATCGTCGCCTGCGACATCCACCCGCTCGGCAACCTGCGCGTGCTGCAATACCTCGAGCGCGAATTCAACACGCCGCAAGTGGAGCGCGAACGCTGGGCGCAGCACTGGATCCGCGAAGGCTTCGTCGCGTTCGAGCGTCTGCTCGCCGAGAATCCGTCGACCGGGCTATTCTGCGAAGGCGACGAGCCGACCGTAGCCGACATCTGCCTGGTGCCGCAGGTCTACAACGCGCGGCGCTGGTCGGTGGACCTCAGCCAGTTTCCGACCATCGCGCGCATCGACGCCGAGTGCACGAAGTTGCCGGCGTTCGCGAACGCGCGGCCGGAAAACCAGCCGGACGCGCCGAAAGCTTAAAACGCCGCCGCGTCGTAGGCCTCGGGCAGCGTCGCATCGCCGCCTTCGGACAGGCGGATCTTGAGCGCAAGGCCGTCGCGCGAATCGGCCTTGGACAGGGCCTCCTCGAGGTCGATCTTGCCGTCCTTGTACATCGTCATCAGCGCCTGATCGAAGGTCTGCATGCCTTCCTGCAGGCTGCGGTCCATCGCTTCCTTGATTTCATGAATCTGGCCGCGACGGATCATGTCGCGGATCAGCGGCGTGTTCAGCAGCACCTCGGCGGCGGGCAGGCGGCGACCGTCCTTGCCGATGACGAGGCGCTGCGAAATCACCGCGCGCAGGTTCAGGGCAAGGTTCATCAGGATGTTGCGGTGCGCGGATTCGGGGAAGAAGTTGAGGATGCGCTCGAGTGTCTGGTCGGCGTTGTTCGAGTGCAGCGTGGCCAGGCACAGGTGCCCGGTTTCCGAAAACGCGATCGCCGCTTCCATCGTTTCCACATCGCGGATTTCGCCGATCATGATCACGTCCGGCGCCTCGCGCATGGCGTTCTTCAGGGCCTCGTGGTAGCTGTGCGTGTCGAGGCCGACTTCGCGCTGGTTGACCACGGATTTCTTGTGCCGGTGCAGGTATTCGATCGGGTCTTCGATGGTGAGGATGTGGCCGGACACATTGGTGTTGCGGTGGTCGATTATCGACGCCAGCGTGGTCGACTTGCCCGAGCCCGTGGCGCCGACCAGCAGCACCAGGCCGCGCGGCTCCATGACCAGTTCCTTGAACAACACCGGCAGACGCAATTGCTCGATCGAGGGGATTTCGCTCTTGATCGCGCGAATCACCATGCCGACTTCGCCGCGCTGCTTGAACACGTTGATGCGGAAACGGCCGGCGTCTTTCACCGCGATGGCGAGGTTGAGCTCAAGATCGCGCTCGAACTTCGGCACCTGGCCTTCGTCCATCAGTGAATAGGCGATTTTCTTCACCATGCCGCCGGGCAGGCCGGTATTGCCGAGCGGGTAGAGCTTGCCTTCGACCTTGATGTTGACCGGTGCGCCGGTGGTCAGGAACATGTCCGACGCACCTTTTTCGGTCATCAGTTTCAGAAAATAGCCGATATCCATGATTGCCTCGCATTGCCACGTGCGCCGCGGCGCGGCGCGTTTGCCGGCGGCGGGTGAGAGGCCACGGCGCGCGGCTTGCGCCACTACCGATCTCGGACTAGGCTCACCCGCGCCCGCCCCCGTTCAAGATTATGGCTCTTATGACATCAAATTGGCGAAAAATCCATTGCGCCGTTCTCATTGGCGCACTCGCCCTGGCGGGGTGCGGGCCGACCCGGCCGCCGGACACGGGCCTGGACGATGGCGCGCAGGCGTTGGCCTCAGCGCGGGCGGCCGGAGCGTCGACTTACGCGCCGCTGGAATTGCGCAGCGCCGAGGATCACCTGAGCCAGGCCCGTGCGTTGGCCGAGAAGCGCCACTACGAAGACGCCGCACGGTTGGCCAAGGAGTCCCAAGCCGACAGCGAACTGGCTCAAGTCAAGGCCAGGCTCGGCAAGCTGCGCGAACAAGTCGATGCTGCGACGCGCGAGAATGCGCGCCTGCAACAGGCGGCCGGCGGCACGGCGACGGGGAGCGGCCAATGAACGTGCGTCTCGCCGCAGGTTTCGTGCTGGCATTTGCCGCCTTCGCTGTCCTTGCCGCCAAGCCCGATCTGGATTACGAACGTCTGCGCGCGAGCCTGAATTCGCTCGCCGCCGATCCGGTGCTGGGCAAGCTTGCCTCCGGCGAACGCGGCCTCGCCGATCAGGCCGTGGAATTGCTGGTGACGGATCGCTCCGGCGGCAAGGACGGCCGCGCGTTCCGCGTCTACATGGCCGAACGGCGCGTCGATGTCGCGTATGCCGCGGCGCAGGCGGCCAATCAGCAAAACCAGCTCGATGCGCTCAACCGCGAGCACGACCGGATCCTGCTGCAGGCGGCGCAGCGCGAAGCCGAGCAGTCTCGCGCCGACGCCGAAAGGCAGCGTTTGCAAAACATGATTCGCGCCGAGGAAGTCGACCGCCTGCGCGCCGAGGGCGAACAGAGCGCGCAGGAGGCCCAGGCCGCGCAGGCGCAGGCCGATCAGGCGCAAAAACTCATCGCCGCGCAGGCCAAGGCGACGGAACTGGCGCGCAAGGAGGCACAGCTTGCCGAGGCCGCGAATACGGACCTGCGTCGGCGCCTGAACAACCTCACCGCCACGCGTGGTGCCGAAGGCATGCAGATGACGCTGGACGACATCGCCTTCGCGCCCGGCCAGGCCAACTTGCGCCCGGCGGCGAAGTCGAGCCTGGGTAAACTCGTCGCGTTCGTGAACCGCGATCCGTCCAAGCCGATCCGCATCGAAGGCCACACCGACGGCAGCGGCAATACGCACGCCAACCAGGTGCTGTCGCAGCGCCGCGCGGACGCGGTGCGCGACGCGCTGGTCGCGGCCGGCGTCGCCGCAAATCGCATCACCACGGTGGGTCTGGGCGAGAGCCAGCCGGTCGCCGACAACACCACCGAGGAAGGCCGCGCGCGCAACCGGCGGGTGGATGTGATTCTTGAGGACAAGTAGAGTCCTGAACGGGATTTTCCTGCCGGATTAACGACTTGCAGATCCGCGAAAATGCGGTTGATTCGGTCGCTGCAAAGGAGTAGGGTCGAACTGCCGCAGCGTGCAAATCCGCGCACTCGCGGCAGTCGCCAAACATGATTGCAGCCGCCGAGCCAATAATGTTGCATGGCTCACCGCGAAAGGTGAGCCGCGCAGTGGCGAGCGTGCAATTTCCGGCATTCCCTTGTTTCCCGCAAACCGTATCCGCCCCTCGGGCGCATGCGGCGCGCGCGTTTTACTGAAAAATACAGGAGGTCGGCTGATGTTCGAGAACCAGCAGAAAGACGTCGAAAATCTGATCAAGTCCGATTCGGAATTCCGCAGCTTGTATCAACGCCACAAGGAACTTGACGGCAAGGTACGTGATGCCGAATTGGGCGTGCTGCCGATGGACGACACCACGCTGCACAACATGAAGAAAGAAAAACTCTGGGCCAAGGACAAACTGATCCACATGTGGGAGCGACATCGCGCTTCCGCGCATTGAACCGCTGTGCTCGGCGCCCGCGCATCTTCGCGGGCGCCGCCGGCCACGCCGCATGCGTTATCATGCCCCGATCCGCGCCGCGGGCGCGAGACCTGTGACTGCCTGATCGGGTCTTCCGGCCCGAGTGCCGGAAACCCATGACCATCCACAACAGCGTGCTCGAATTGATCGGCGCAACGCCGATCGTCAAGGCGCAACGCCTCGATGCGGGCGCTTGCGAACTCTTTCTCAAGCTGGAAAGCGCCAATCCCGGCGGCTCGATCAAGGATCGCATCGGTCTTTCCATGATCGAATCCGCCGAGCACGCCGGCAAGATCAAACCCGGCGATACGCTCGTCGAAGGCACGGCCGGCAACACCGGCATCGGCCTCGCCCTGGTCGCGCAGCAGAAGGGTTATCGCCTCATCCTCGTCGTGCCGGACAAGATGAGCCGCGAGAAGATCTTCAATCTCAAGGCGATGGGCGCGGAAGTGGTGCTCACGCGCTCGGACGTGGCCAAGGGCCATCCGCAGTATTACCAGGACATGGCCGAACGCCTCGCGCGCGAAACTCCGGGCGCGTACTTCATCAACCAGTTCGGCAATCCCGACAACCCGCGCGCGCACGAGCAAGGCACCGGCCCGGAAATCCTCGCGCAGATGGACGGCAAGCTCGACGCCATCGTGTTCGGTTGCGGCTCGTCCGGCACCATGACCGGACTGTCGCGGCATTTCGCCAAGGCCGCGCCGAACGTGGAACTGGTGCTCGCCGATCCGGTCGGCTCGATCCTCGCCCAGTACATCAACGAGGGCACGCTGTCGACCAAGTCCGCGAGCTGGATGGTCGAGGGCATCGGCGAGGATTTCCTGCCCTCGATTTCGGATTTTTCGCGGGTGAAGAAGGCGTATGCGATCAGCGACAAGGAAAGTTTCCTCGCCGGGCGCGAGTTGCTCGCGAAGGAAGGCATTCTCGGCGGTTCGTCCACCGGAACGCTGCTCGCTGCCGCGCTGAAATATTGCCGCGAGCAGAAGACACGCAAGCGGGTGTTGGTGCTGGTCTGCGACACCGGCAACAAGTACCTGTCGAAGATGTACAACGATTACTGGATGCTCGACAACGGTTTCCTCGAACGCGAGACTTTCGGCGATCTGCGCGACCTGATCCTGCGTCCGTATTCACAGCGCGACACCGTCGTGGTCGGACCGGCCGAGCCGCTGACGACCGCTTACCAGCGCATGAAGCTGTACGACGTTTCGCAGTTGCCGGTCATGGACGGCGACCAACTTGTGGGCATCGTCGACGAATCCGACGTGCTGCTGCACGTCTACGGCGACGAGGCGAAATTCCGCGATCCGGTTTCCACCGCGATGGCCAGCCGCCTGCAGATGCTCGACGTGAAATCGCCGATAGAATCGCTGTTGAAAATCTTCGAGGCCGGCCGCGTCGCGATCGTGATGGACGGGGAGAAATTCCTCGGATTGATCACGCGGATTGATCTTCTCAATTATCTACGTCGCAGGGTGCAGTAAATGGCTAAGAACAACTCGAACCTCGGTCTGGGCACCCGCGCCATCCACGCCGGGCAAAGTCCCGATCCGTCCACCGGCGCGATCATGACGCCAATCTACGCGACCTCGACCTACGTACAGGCCAGTCCTGGCGTGCACAAGGGCTACGAATATTCGCGCACGCAGAACCCCACGCGCATGGCTTATGAGCGCTGCGTGGCCGATTTGGAAGGCGGTCGCGCCGGTTACGCTTTCGCGTCCGGTCTGGCCGCGGCAGCGACGGTGCTCGACTTGCTCGACTCGGGCAGCCACGTGATCGCGATGGACGATTTGTACGGTGGCACCTATCGCCTGTTCGAGCGCGTGCGCCGGCGCAGTGCGGGACTGGATTTCACCTTCATCGATCTCAACGACACGGCGGCGCTGAAGGCCGCGCTCAAGCCCAATACGCGCATGATCTGGGCCGAGACGCCGACCAATCCCATGCTCAAACTGGTGGATTTGACGAAGGTCGGCGCGTTCGCGCGCAAGCACGGCTTGATTCTCGTCGTCGACAACACGTTTTCGTCGCCGATGTTGCAGCGTCCGCTCGAATTCGGCGCACACCTGGTGCTGCACTCGGCGACGAAGTACATCAACGGGCATTCGGACATGGTCGGCGGCATCGTCGTCGTCGGCGACGATGCGGAACTCGTTGAGAAGATGGGATTCCTGCAGAACTCCGTCGGTGCCGTGGCCGGTCCGTTCGATGCCTTCCTCGCCATGCGCGGCTTGAAGACGCTGCATCTGCGCATGCGCGCGCATTGCGCGGGCGCATTGGAATTGGCGCAATGGCTGGAAAGGCACCCGCAGGTCGAGCGCGTGATTTATCCCGGCCTCAAATCGCATCCGCAACACGCGCTTGCCAAGCGCCAGATGGATGGCTTCGGCGGCATCGTCAGCATTGTGGTCAAGGGCGGCTTGCGCAAGGCGCGCAGCGTACTCGAACGCTGCGAACTGTTTGCTCTGGCCGAATCGCTCGGCGGCGTGGAAAGCCTGATCGAGCATCCGGCGATCATGACGCACGCGTCCGTGCCACCGGCGAACCGCAAACGTCTGGGCATCAGCGACGGCCTGATTCGCCTGTCGGTCGGCGTCGAAGACGTGGCGGATTTGCGCGCGGAGCTGGCGGCGGCCCTGCGTGGGACGTAAACGCCAATGACCTCCGGGACTTCTTCGACAGGCGCGCGCACAAGACGACCCGATTCGGCGAGTGCGACCCGTGGCCAGAATCCGCAGATTGGAGCCGGAGCTCCCGTCCTCGTACTAGGCATGCACCGATCCGGCACGTCGGTGCTGGCAGGGACATTGAAATCGCTCGGCGTTGCCGTCGGCGACGAAGACGCGATGCTGCCTGCGCATCCTACCGACAATCCCACGGGTTATTGGGAGCGCTTCGATGTCGTCGCCAGCCACGACGAGTTCCTGGCGTCCGCCGGTTATTCTTGGAGCCGTGTGGCGGGCATCACGGCATCCGACTTTGCTCCGGCCGCGCTGCAGAATCTCGAAGAACGTCTGCGCCAGACGATCGCGCGACTCGATCGGGGCGGGCGTCCGTGGCTGGTCAAGGATCCGCGCCTGTGCCTGCTCCTCCCGCAATGGTCGCGGCTTGTCGACGGCATTGCCTGCGTGGTCGCGGTACGCGATCCGCGCGATGTCGCGGCGTCGATCTTGCGCGAACAGTTGCGTGGCGCCTTCACCTCGAACTTCCTGCTGGCGCTGTGGGAGAAATACCTGCGTACGGCCCTTGCGGATTTGGCGGGCAGGCGCGCGTTGTTCGTTTCCTACGAACGCTTGCTGGCGGATCCGATGCGCGAAAGCGCGCGCATCAAGCGTGGGCTGGTCGAGCTTGGCGTCACTGGCCTGCACGATCCGTCCGGCAAGGAACTCGAAGCGTTCGTGGATCCGCGCTTGCAGCGCAGCGCAGCGCCCACGCATTCGCGATTGTCGGAATCGCAGCAGCAATTGTTCGCGTGGCTGGAGGCGCAGACACTAGCGCCTTCCGCGGTACTCGTGGAAGGCATTCCTGATGGCGTGCCGCCCGACGCCGTCTTGCGCGAATACGAGCAGGTCTTCGATCATTTCACGGGCGTCGGCAGGAGCCAGGCGATAACGGATATAACTACGCAAGCGGGGGCCGTGAAAGGCGGACTGGCGCCACTGCTGGAAGAATTTTCCGCGCGTCAGGAGTGCGCCTTCCAGGCCACATTCGGAGAAATCTCTTCGGTAGTGCAGCAGCGCGTAAGAGATCTCGAAACGGCTTTGTTCGAATCGAGGGAGCGCGAAGCGGCAGCGCGCAGTCGTATCGAAGAGCTTGTCGAGGAAATCAGGCTGGGTGAGGATACGCAGGGTAAATTGCGCCATGCACTGGAGAGCGAGCTGAAAGCCGAGGCGGGCAGGCGCGACGATCTGCTCAAGCGGAATGCTCAGTTGCAGTCGGCATTGGTCGCCATGACGGCGGAATTGGAATCCACCCGCGCTTCACGCGACCGCGCGCTGGATGCGGCGGTCGAAATTCGCCGCGCGTTGGACGGGCAACTGAACGCACGTAACGGAGAAAGCTGACCTTGGCCCTGCATTCGATAAGGAACATGCCGGCTTACTATCGCGAGCATGGATTGCGCGCTCTTGTGCGTCACGCCATTCGCGTCGCTTCGGGGGCGACGCAAAACAAGGTAGATACGTTGGTGCGGGTCGCCGCCGAAGCGCGCGCATTGCCGAGTGCGGAAGCGTTGGTAGAGGCGCGTTTCGACCAACTGCGCGCGCTTGCCGTCGTGCGAGTTCCCGGAGCGGGGCGCCGGGTCAATATGGTGACGGACTCGATCAATACCGGCAGCTTGTTCGGCGGCGTCGGTACGGCGTTGATCCTCTGCGCTTTGCGCGCAAACGCGACCGGTGCCCGATTGCGGATCGTGACCCGAACGGAAGCGCCTAATCCACGCGGCATCCATCGGGTGCTGTCGGCCAACGGAATCGTGCCGGCACTGAATCCCGAACTGGTGTTCATTCCCGTGTCCGGCTCCGACTTGTTCCTCGACATGCACGATGGCGACGAGTTCATCACGACCTCATGGTGGACCACCTATTCGACGCTGCGCAGCATTGCCCCGGAGCGGGTGACGTACCTGCTCCAGGAAGACGAGCGGATGTTTTATCCGCATGGCGACGACTGGGTACGCTGCCAGGAAACCATCGGCCGTTCGGATATCCGTTTTCTGGTCAACACGCGCTTGCTGCACGATCATCTGGTCGCCGATGGGCTGGCCAACATCGCGCACTGCGCCACCTGGTTCGAGCCGGCGTTCCCGCATGCGGTGTATCACGCGGCATCGCCGCAGCCCGTGCCGAAGCGCCGGCTTTGCTTCTACGCGCGACCCAACAATCTGCGCAACTTGTTCTATCGTGGCATCGAATTGCTCAATGAGGCGTTGCAACGCGGCATCCTCGATCCGGAACATTGGGAGATCGTGTTCGTCGGCAAGGATATTCCCCGGCTCACGCTCGCCTGCGGATGCGAGCCGCGCTTGCTCGGCACGATGGCGTGGGACGACTATGCCGCGTTTCTGCGCAGCGTGGACTTGGGCTTTTATCTGATGAGCACGCCGCACCCGAGTTACCCGCCCCTGGATCTGGCGGCATCCGGCGGCGTCGTGTTGACCAATCGGTTCGGCCTCAAGCAGGATCTTTCGGCGTATTCGGAGAACATCGTCCTCGCCGACCTGGATGTTGCGTCGCTCCTCGAAGGGCTGCGCCGCGCGGTCGCATTGGCGCAGGACGATGTGAGCCGGGAGCGCAACTACGCCGCCAGCGGGCTTGTCCGGTCGTGGGCGAAAGCATACGAACAATGCCGGTTTGCGGGGGACGCGGGCGATGTTCTTCGTTGACGCGCCCCCGATCGGGGACTATCGCGATCCCTGGACGGACGATTTCTGGGTACGCTTTGCGGCATTCCGGCGCGGCTCTCATCGCGTCGCGTATTTTTACGAGAAGGCCGACAACAGCACGTTCCGTTACCGCGCCTACAACATGGTGCAAACGCTGAACGACGCGGGCGGTGAAATTTCCGCGGGCTATTTCTTCCCGAGCGACGGAAACAAGATCGACATGGTGTTGAAGCTTGCCGACACGATCGTGCTGTGCCGGATGCGCTACGAAGTCGTCGTCGGCCGCATCGTGGCGATTGCCAAGGCGCGTGGCAAAACGGTTCTGTATGACGTGGACGACCTGGTTTTCGATACCGACCTCACCCACATGATCCTGGGAACGCTGGCCCAGGATTTCGCCCACCCGGGCGTCTGGGACCACTGGTTCGCCTACATCGCGCGTATCGGCACGGCCCTGCGCCTGTGCGACGCGGCGATCACGACCAATCCGTATCTGGCGGGGCGAATTACCGCCTTCACCGGCAAGCCGGCGTTCATCGTGCCGAACTACATGAACCGGCAGCAGTTGGAATTTTCGCAACGGTTGTACGCGGAGAAGCGCGAGCGCAATTTCCAGCGCAATGGGTTGCTCCATGTCGGCTATTTCAGCGGTACGCCAACGCACAAGCGCGATTTCGACCTGGCCGTGCCGGCATTGGCGGATTTTCTCGACCGGCACGCGCATGTTCGCATGCTGATCGTGGGCTACATGTCGGTTCCTTCCGAGTTGGCGCGATTCAGCAATCGTATCGAGGTATATCCGTTCCACGATTTCGTCAATCTGCAACGGATAATGTCGCTCGTCGAACTCAATATCGTGCCGCTCGTGGACAACGTGTTTACCCAATGCAAATCGGAATTGAAGTACTTCGAGGCAGCGGCGGTCGGCACGCTGACCATCGCCAGTCCAACCTCGACGTATGCGGCGGCGATCCAGCATGGCGTCAACGGCTGGCTGTCTTCGAGTCTGGATTGGAGCGTGGCCCTTGACGAAGCGATGGCCGAGGTGGAGCGAAGCAACGACATGTGGCAGGCAGCGCGCGAGCAGGCGGTCAACGCATACTCGGGCCCCGCAGTAATGAGCGCGATCATGGACGCAACGACATGGCGGCATTGACGCTTCGTATGCGCGCTCCGCGGCACTGCGCGCGGTAAGCCGTTGCGGGTCGGCGAACGATGGCCGTGAAGAACCTGACTGCGGTCGTGATCAACTTCAACACGGCCGAACACACGAAAGCCAGTGTCCGCAGCTTGCGCGCGGCGCCGGAAGTGGGACACATCGTCGTGGTCGACAACGGATCGCAGCCCCGGGATCGCGACGAGTTGGCTGCGTTTGTTGCACAGGTTTCCGATGCAGAACTGTTGATGCTGCCGGTGAATCTGGGCTTTGCGGAGGGCAGCAATGCCGGTATTCGCGCCGGCCTGGAGGCGCCTGACTGCGATGCGCTGCTGTTTCTGAACAGCGATGCGCAGTTGGTGCCGGACGGCGCGAAGGCGATGCTCGAACTTTGCGCCGAAGATGAGTCCATCGGCTCGGTCGGCGGACGCGTGACGAAACCTTCGGGAGCCGTCGATTCGCTGGGCATCGCGTTTTATGCGTCATGCCTCGCATCGAACCGCATGACGACGCGTGACCGGTTTTTCGGTCCCACTGGCGGCTGCGCAATCTACCGGCGCGGATTGCTGGAAAAACTGCAAGCCGAGCATGGGCACATGTTCGATCCGGATTTTTTCTGCTATGCGGAAGATACGGATGTTGCCGCGCGCGCGTTGCTGCTTGGATATCGTTGTGGATATTGCGATGGCGTCGTCGCGCAACACGAAGGCCAGGCGAGCAGTGGCGGGGGATTCAACGATTTCGTCTTGTATCACGGTATCCGCAACTCGGTCTGGATGTTGGTCAAATGCGTGCCTTGGCCCATATTCTGGCTGTGCAGCCCGCTGATTGTCTTGATGCATGTGGCCATCTTCATGCGGCATGGTCTTGGCGGCAAAGGCAAGGTGGTCCTGCGCCTGTATTGCGATGCCGTGCGCGGAATCCCGGCCATGCTGCGCAAGCGGCGCGCAATCCAAGCCAAGAGAAAAATCGGCGTGTTTGCGTTCATGCGCCGCATGACCTGGCGTTTTTATGATGCCGACTACCTGTCGCAGGCGTTACGACAAGTTTTTGCACGAGTCTTCCGCAGCACCCGTGCTCGAATAGGGGATGGCGATGGGCAGTGAACGACCTATGGTGCGATCGACTCGCGTGCTTCGGTCCTTCCCTGCGCGGGAACCTGCCAGATTCTTGCGTTGGCTCACCCCGAGGCGCCGCCTTATGCTGGCGTATTTTCTGTCGCTTTGGGCAATCGTCCTTGGGTTCTTGCAGGTCATGCCGCAAACCGGCGCCGTCGTGCACATGCGCCTGAGTTCCCCCGCATTTGGCACAGCACAGCGTTTCCAGGCCCAGTGGTACTACGACAGAGGCAAGGGGCCAACGTCGCCATGGTTCAGCGAAGCGGAGTCCGTGTCCGCGTTTCCTGCGCATGCCGAAAGCGAAGTGACGTTCAAATTGCCAACCGGCATCTATCGCGGATTGCGCTTCGATCCCATCAATGGCGATGCCGCCGTAAGAATCCTGTCCATGCAATGGGATTTGCCGAACGGCGAAAGTGCCAGCGAGACCGGCCTCGATAATCTTGCCCCGCTTGCCAATATCAAGAGCATGTCTCGAAATGGAGGCGGCGTGGAAATCACGCCCGTACCCGGAACGAGTGATCCGCAAACGCAATTGGCCATCGCAAGTCCCATTTCCTTGGCTGTGCCGCTTCAATCGTTTCCCAATCGGTTGGCGATGGCGCTTGAGATTTCGGCATTGGCGTTCCTGGCTGGATGGCTTTTGCTGACTCGCGTGGGAATTCGTTTACTCGTGGTTTCGGGGATGGTGTCGGCGGCAGTCTTGATCCTGGCGATGATGGTGGCCAGCAGCGGCACCATGGCCTACCACCCTGACGAACCCTCGCATGTGGCGTCATATGCCTATTACGTCGATCATTGGCTGCCGCCGGCGGTCGATGATCCCGCCACGATTCCATCCACGTCGGTTTGGGGTTATTCCTACCTATTCGAATTGGACGTTGTCTACGATATCGCGGCCCACGCGACGCAACAATTGCGTGAGTGGACGGATGACCCCGTGTTTTCGGCTCGCGTATTCCAACTCGGGCTGTGGGCGATTTTGTGCGCATTGGCGCTGTTTCGCAGGTATTGGACCTGGGTGTTGTGCGCGTTGTTGCTTTCACCGCAGATCTGGTATGTGTTTTCATATTTCAATGCAGACGCATTTCCCCTGTTCTTGTCCATGATCGCTGCTGGGTTGGTTGCGGACGAAAAAAATGCACTGCACGAGCATCTGTCGACGGGCAGTCCCCGTCGCGTCGCCTACTGGATGGCGGTGGTCTGCATCGGATTGCTGCTCATGTCGAAACGAAATTACTTGCCGGCGACTGCCGCATTCGTCCTGTGGCTCGCTGTTATCCAGCTGGATTTGCGCGCACGCGTCGTGATCGCGGGTTTGTGCGGTTTACTGTTGCTCGGCATTGCGACTTTTATCGCGGATGTGCCGGCCATGGCACATTGGCACATGCCGCTGTCGTTCGCAGGCATTGCGCTGGCCGCGGGCGCGGCTGCGCTCACTGGGCGGCAGTGCTGGAAAGACAAAGACATGCGTCTGCGATTGCTGCGCCTGACATGCTTCGTAACGCTATGCGTCTCGATAGCGTTGCCACGGCTAGCCTGGGACGTGCACGTCAATGGCTGGCCTGCGCAAAAGGCAGAGCGGATTCATGCGGTTGTCGAGGCGCGTGCAGGGCAGGATTTCAGGCCATCCGTGATTGCACAAGGCCATGGGTATGCCACCAGCGGATTGGCAGCGAAGGGAGTTCCGCTGCTGGCCGTCGTATTCGAGCCCTACGGTTGGCTGCGCAGCAGCCTGGCAAGCGCGTTCGGGGTGTACGGTTATATGAACGTGGTTGCGCCGACCTGGCTTTATGTCGGCCTGATCGGCTTCGCCATCGGATTGCTTCTTGTCGTGTTGAACAGGCTGCGACAGATCGAACCGGAACACTGGCTCGCACTCACGAGCATCGTCGTTGGTTCATGCGCACTCGTAATGGCCAGCTCGCTGTTGCTTAGCTGGGTGGGTTCGCTCGAAGCACAAGGCCGCTATCTCTTTCCCGCTTTGGCCATCTTTGCGCTCGCGCTGGGCAAGGCATCGCCAAGGCTGCGTGGCAAAACGGCGATCATTCTGATTGCGAGCGCATGGCTGCTCTCGTTCTATTCGTTTGCGTGCGTCGCCTTGCCGGCATTTGCGCGCGGCTGAAGTGTACGGGTTGCGTACTCGCCGGGCGTCAGGCCGGATACTGGCTGCCGAGCACGTCGCGCAGATCGACATCCCAGGTCAGCGCCGTCTCGCCGACCTTTTCGGCGATCACCGACGATACCGCACAGCCGCGCGACTCATGCAGGTTCACCCCGGGGTGCCAGCGCCGGGCGACGAACATGAGGGGCTCGGCCATGCCGCTGTCGATGATGCGAAAGCCGGTCTTCGCATTGAACAACGCCGGCCAGGCATCGGCCGAGATGCGCCAGAAATCCCACGGTTCGTCGTGAAGCGGAAAGGTCTGGTGTGTCTGGACGAAGACGAAGCCCCCGGGTTTGAGCACCCGGTTCAATTCGATCACGACCTTCCACGGCATCGCCAGGTGCTCGAAGACCGATAACGACATCGCGGCATCAAACGAGCGCGGCGGCAGCAGGCGCGACATCTCGTGCGCATCGCCGACCACGTCGACGTTCGGGCCTGGTGCGATGTCCAGACCGACATATTTCCAGGGCGGTGGCGCCAGTCCGCGCCGAATCACGCCCGAGCGGGCGCGTGATCCAATCTCGAGCATCGTACCCTGCGGCATCGTGCGGATGCGCTCGGCAAACTCCGGGAACAGGCGATGGCCGCGGTCGGAAAGTATCTCGGAGACACCCGGGGCATCAAAACGTACGCGTCGGCCATCGCTGAGTACCACATTGAAGATCGGTTCGCGAAACTCGAATGCATCCAGGGCGGTGTCGACCGTAAATTCGAAGCGAGTCACGCCCTTCACGGTGTCCCTTGCGCTGATTGCCTGGGTCCAGGCGGTGCGCCCCCTGGCCTCGAACTCGATCGAACGCAACGCCGGTGCGCGCTCGACCTGGCCGCGGATGAAGACGTGCCCGGCGAAGTAAGATAGCTGGTCGATCGAAAGGCGGGGCTCGTCTGCACCGGACATGGATGGGTTCTGCTCCTGGAAGACGCGATTGCCGCAGTGCGTGCATTTTGAGTAATCTTGGTGCCAGACCAAGCGTCGGTGGCCGCAGGCGCACGATAGTAGCGCAACCGACCCTCACCCGCCCGCCTGGACGAGTAAGAGAGAGCTGGTACCAATCGATTCCCATGTCGACGACATTCAAACAACGGCAATACGATTTGGCCTACGACGACGGCATCGACCGTCATTGGTGGCACCTGGCAAGAAACCGTATCGTCCTGCAGGAGATCAGCAAGTTCGCGCCGATCTCGCCGCGCGTGCTTGACATCGGATGCGGGCGTGGCATCGCCGTCAAATACCTGCGTGCGGCCGGAGTCGCTTGCGTCGGTGTTGAACTCGCGGCGGTGCAACCATTGCAAGGCTTGGAGTCTTACGTCCGCACTGGCGTCAACGCGACCGAACTGCCGTTGGAAGAGCGCCAAGGCTACGACGTCATAACTCTGCTTGATGTGATCGAGCACGTGCCGGATGCTGGCGCTTTCATCGCCTCATTGGTCGCGGCTTTTCCAAACCTGGCATGCCTGGTCATCACCGTGCCCGCGCGGCAAGAGCTGTGGTCGAACTATGACGAGTACTACGGGCATTATTTGCGTTACGACTTGCGTCAGCTGCGGGAACTCGCCGAGTCGCAACATTTGACCGTCGCGCATTCGAGCTATTTTTTCCATTCCATCTACTTGCCGGCGCGTGCACTGACCGCCCTGCGGGCCGTCAGGGCGTTGCGCGTCGAGCCCCCGCGGGGACTGGGTAGGTCGCTTCATCGCGCAGTCGCCTGGGCGATGGCGCTCGACTACGACATCCTGCCTGCCGCATGCGTCGGCACAAGCGCGATCGCCTGCATGCACAGGCGCGCCAATGTACGCGAGCCGAATTCCCGGCAGTCCGATTGATCGGCTAATGGGTTTGGGCGCGGCGCCAGGACCGGGCCTTCAATCGCGCCAGTTTTTGTTGCACGGCAAAGGGCAATCCCCGGATCAGGAGCTTGCGTGCGCGGAACCAGAGCGGAGAAATATCCGCGATCGGCGTTGCATCGGGTACGCGTGCCGCGCGCAGCTTTACCGGAAGCGTTTGCGCCAGGTCCCGATGCACGTAGAGAATCGTGTTGAAGCGGTACCAGAATGAAATCGATGGGTCGCGTGCAATCCGCGGTCGAATCCAATCGTGCGCGATGAAATCGTGCCGTTGGAATCGCGCACGCCAATAGTCGTAGGGCTGCTCGTTGATGTGGAATTCACCACCCTGGCCCGGTGGTGCCGCGGAAAACAGCACGAATCCGCCGCTGTGGCGGGTAAGATTTTCGACGAATTGATCGGCACAATCCGTCGGGATGTGTTCGGCGACCTCGAGCGACTGCACGAGATCGAATTTTCGCCCCAGGTCGATCGGCCGCGAGAGATCCGCGGCAACGAATCGATTGGCCGGGATCACCAGTTCACGGGTGGAGACATACTCCCCGTCGGCACCGAAAATATCGGCGACCCCGGACTCCTGCCATGCGCCAAGCCATGTCCCCCTTGCGCATCCGATGTCGAGCACGCTGTCGATCTTGAGCACTTCGCGCAAAATTTCCGAAATCGCCCGGGCCGACTGACGCGAGGAGAGATCGGCATAGTTCATGAAGCTGGAGTCGTAGGTATGCTGCATGGCACGGGCCTTATCGGAAACAGACAAACAAGCCTGCGCAAATCAGTGCGATTCCGCACCATTGCTGCATTGAGATTTGTTCCCCAAGCAGCAAAACCGACAGTGCAATCACGCTGATGTATTGCAGTGAAACGACGATCTGCGCGACATGCAGTTCGATGTGCTTCAGTGCCCAGGCGTAGGCAATGACGCTTAGTCCGAAGCATGCCACGCCCACGGCTGTTTGCCAGCTGATGAAGCCGAGCACGGCCCGGTTCGCATGCGGACCGGCCCCAATCTTCAACAGGACATTTCCGGCGGCATTGGCCAGAATGACGAAGGCAAGCAACACGAAGCCGGCCAGGCGTTCCGAATGGACGAAACTCATCATCGTCATTGTATCCCTATCGATCGGCGGATTCGCCGGCAGGTTTGCGCGGAACAGCCGAACCTTTTTTCGCACCGCCGAATTTCCACGAATTGCCGTTGCGAAAAACAGTGTAGCTCGAACCGGGCTCGATCTCCGGCGACGTTGCCAGCCAGCGCTCGATCTCGGCTTTGGGAATGTATGCGGTCTGCGGCGTCACCAGTTGGTCGAAGGCAACGTGCCGGAAAAACGCGAACTCGCGTGGCGCGATCCACAGGCAGTAATCGCGCAGCGGCGCCGAGCGCAGCCGGCCCGGCTTGTCGCCAACAATGGCGCGCAGCAACTTCGAGTACAGGTAGAACGGCACCGCCAGCGGTGTGGCGATCGCGTACTTCGTCAACCACCACGGCAGGCGCGAGGCCATCTTGCGAATCGGATCGACCAGTGCGATGACCACGCCGTTGCCTTCGCGCGCATACACCCAGCAGTGGAATCGCCCGCCGGGGCGCACGTTGCGCAGTACGGCCTTGAAACCGGTTTCCGGCTCCCTGAGATGATGCAGCACGCCGATGCAGTAGACGACATCGAAGCCGTCCGACGCGAACGTGGTCAGGTCGGCCTGCCGCACTTCCGTGTTTTGCGCACCGGCGCGCTGCAGGTTCATGCGCGCGGTGTCGACGGATGAGCCGAGATCGACGCCGACCAGATGGCGTGGGTGCCATGCTGCGCTGTGCACGAGCAGGCTGCCGTTGCCGCAGCCGAGCTCAAGCACGTCGCGGTCCAGGAAGTCCGCTGCGGCCAGGGGTGCCATCCAGTCCTCGAATTGATCGCGCGTGTACACCGAACCCGCAGGCAGGTTGTTCCACGAAGTGGCGAAAGCGTCGGCGGTAAGCTGATCCTTGCTCATGCGGCGACGGGTTCCCCGGATGCCGAAGCGGCTGGCGGATGCGGATGGTGCCACAGCGCGGATGCTCTCAGCGCGACCTCACTCCACAAATACAGGCGATGGTCCGCGCGGCGCGAGCGGTGCGCGGCAAGCTGGCGTTGCCAGAAGGGAGCGCGCGCGCCGACGACGGTATCATTGGCGCCGAGCGTGCCGTTCGCCAGCCAGGCGCCAACGGGCAGGGCAAACCCCTGCTTGCTCCGGGTCAGCACTTCCTTCGGCAGCAGCGACTGCGCGCATTGGCGCAGGATCCACTTGCTCGTGCCGCCGCGCAGCTTCATCCGCGCTGGCAGGCGGCGCAGGAAATCGACGAGATCGCAATCGAGGAACGGTGCGCGCACCTCCAGCGAGTGCAGCATGCTGGCGCGGTCGACTTTCACGAGAATGTCGTCCTGCAGGTACAGGCGGATGTAGAAAGCGATCGTGCGTTCGATCGGATCGCTTGATGAGCAAGTATCCCACGCTTCGATCGCTTCGCTGTACACGTCGTCGAGATCGATGGGTGCGGAAAACAGCTGGCTCAGCTCGGACGGCGCCAGCGGCGCCATCCAGACCGGCAAGCGCAAATGGGCGGGATGATCCATGCCGCGCAACGTGCGCTTGAGGCGGAAATCCAGGCTCATGTAGCGGTGCGATACCGGCAGGCGCGCGATGGCAAGGGAAATTCCGCGGTGCAGCGCCTTCGGCACGAGCTTCTCGTACCAGCGCGCGTAACGCAGCGCGCGGAACGGATCGTAGCCGGCCAGCAACTCGTCCGCACCATCGCCGCCGAGCGCGACCGTGACCTGCCGGCGCGCGTGCTGGCACAGCAGATAGGTGGGCAGCATGGACGAATCGGCGATGGGCTCGTCCCAGCGCGAGGCGAGGTCCGGCAGGATGTCGAGCGCGCGCTGAATCGACAAGGTTTCGACCTGGTGATCGGCGCCGACGTGCTGCGCGACCACGCGGGCGTAGCGCGTCTCGTCGAAACTGGCTTCCTCGAAACCGATGGAAAACGCCTTGATCCTGTCCTTGCCGGCATGGCGCATCGCCAATGCCGTCACGGTAGACGAATCGATGCCGCCGGACAGGAAACAACCGACCGGCACATCGGCGACGAGGCGGCGTGCAACGGCGGCATCGAGCCTGGCGCGGAATTCCTCGATCAATTCGCCCTCGTTGCGTGCATCGTGCTGCGGCTCGGGCTGGTATTGCCAGTAGCGCGCGACGCGGTGAGCAAGATCGTCCAGGTTCAAGGTGAGCGAATGTCCCGCGGGCAATTTCGCCACGCCCTCGATGAAGGTCAGCGGTGCGGGCACGTAGCCGTACGCGAAATATTTTTGCAGCGCGCGTTGCGACAACGCGGCCGGCACGGCGGGATGCTCGCGCAGCGCGGTCAATTCGGAAGCGAACGCGAAGACATTGGCGCCGGCGAAGTAATACAGCGGTTTCTTGCCGAAACGGTCGCGCGAGAAGAACGCTCGGCGTGTGCGGCGGTCGTAGAGCGCAAATGCCCACATGCCGTTCAGATGGTTCGGCAAATCCTCGCCCCACCGACGCCAGCCGTGCAGCAGCACTTCGGTATCGGAATGATCGGTGACAAAACGAGCGCCGAGCTTTTCCAATTCAGCGCGCAACTCGCGGAAGTTGTAGATCTGGCCGTTGAAAACGATGGTCAAAGCGCCGTCCGCCGTCGTCATCGGCTGTTTGCCGCCGGCGATGTCGAGGATCGCCAGGCGGCGGAAACCCAGGTGCACGCCGCGATCCGGTTCGACCAGGAAGCCATCGTCATCCGGGCCTCGATGCGCTATGCGCGTGGTCATGCGCCGCAGCGTCGCTTCATCCCCGGCGCCGAAGAATCCGGCGATGCCGCACATGCTCAGCCGGCCTCGTCGTGGCGTACGATGCGGCCGATCCGGTACACCGCCTTGCCCTGCGATTCGTGATAGGTGCGGTTGAGCATTTCCGCGAGCAAGCCCATCAGGATGCTCAGGATGCCGACCGCGCCGAGGAACACGGCGAGCAAGGGCAGCGGCGTCTGGATCAGTGACGTGCCCTTGATGAGCTTGAGCGCGATGGCCCAGATGCCGGCAAGGGTGCCGGCCAGGATGCTCAGGAATCCGAAGCCGCCGAAAACGTAAATCGGTTTGCCCGCATAGCGGAACAGGAACTTCACCACGAGCAGATCGAGCACCACTTTGATTACACGTTCCAGGCCGTACTTGGATACGCCGTGCAAGCGCGGGTGGTGTTGCACCGGTATCTCGGTCACGCGCGCGCCGTTCCAGGCGGCGTAGATCGGCACGAAGCGGTGCATTTCGCCGTAGAGCTTCACGCCCTCGAGCACGTCGCGCCGGTAGGCTTTGAGCGAGCAACCGTAGTCGTGCAGGCGCACGCCGGACACGCGCGAGATCAGTCCGTTCGCGATGCGGCTGGGCAGGTTGCGCTTGATCGCGTGATCCTGCCTGTCTTTGCGCCAGCCGGAGACGACATCGAAACCTTCGTCGAGCTTGGCCAGCAGCTTGCCGATGTCGTCCGGATCGTTCTGCAGGTCGCCGTCCATCGGAATAATGATTGCGCCACGAGCATGGTCGATGCCGGCCATGAAGGCGGCGGTCTGGCCGTAGTTGCGGCGGAAATGCAGCACGACGACACGCGCATCGTCCGCGGCAATCTTGTCGAGCAGCGCGCCCGAACCATCGCTGCTGCCATCGTCGACGAGCATGAGTTCCCAGCGCTTGCCGAGCCCATCGAGGGCGTCGCGCACGCGCGCATACAGAATCGGTATGTTCTCCGCTTCGTTGTAAAGTGGAATCGTGACGGTCAGGTCAGGCGCGACACTCAACTGCGCAACTCCGTCCGGTTCTTGAACAACTCCAACGCCCCCGGATTGGCCAGCGCGTCGGTATTTTTCACCGTCCGGCCGTGGATTGCTTCGCGCACGGCGATCTCGGTGATCTTGCCGGAAATCGTGCGGGGAATGTCGGCGACTTGCAGGATTTTCGCCGGCACATGGCGCGGCGTGGTGTTGGCGCGAATCTGGTGTTTGATGCGCTCGCGCAGGGCGTCGTCCAGTGCGAGCCCTTCGCGCAGGCGCACGAACAGCACCACGCGCACGTCGTGGTCCCAGTCCTGGCCGACGGCGATGGATTCGAGCACCTCGGGCAGTTGCTCGACCTGGCGGTAGATTTCCGCGGTGCCGATGCGCACGCCGCCGGGATTGAGCACGGCGTCGCTGCGGCCGTAGATGACGATGCCATCGTGTTCGGTCAGCAGCGCGTGGTCGCCGTGGCACCAGACGTTTTCCACCTTGCTGAAATAAGCATTTTTATACTTGGCGCCGTCGGGATCGTTCCAGAACCCGACCGGCATGCACGGAAACGGCGCCGTACAGGCGAGTTCGCCCTTCTCGCCACGCACGGGTTTGCCGTCGTCGTCGAGGATTGCAACCGCGAGTCCCAGCCCACGGCATTGCAGTTCGCCGCGATACACGGGCAGCAGCGGACAGCCGAGCGCGAAGCAGGACACGATGTCGGTGCCGCCAGAAATGGAGGAGAGCATCACGCGCTCCTTCACGTCGCGGTAGATGTAATCGAAACTCTCGTCGGCCAGCGGCGAGCCGGTCGAGAGGATGGTCTTGAGCGCCAGCAGCTTGTGCGTCTCGCGCGGCTTGATGCCGGCCTTCTCAACGGCGGCGATCCACTTCGCGCTGGTGCCGAACACGCTGATGCCGACTTCGTCGGCGAGATCCCACAACACGTTGCCATCGGGATGAAACGGCGAGCCGTCGTAGAGCACCACCGTTGCGCCGACCGCCAGGCTCGACACCAACCAGTTCCACATCATCCAGCCGCAGGTGGTGTAGTAAAGAATCTTGTCTTCGCGCTTGAGGTCGGTGTGTAGCACCAGTTCCTTCAGGTGCTGGATCAGCGTGCCGCCGGCGCCGTGCACGATGCACTTGGGCACGCCCGTGGTGCCCGAGGAATACATGATGTAGAGCGGGTGGTCGAACGGTGTCGGCGTGAATTCGAACGCGTGTTTTTCGATGCCGAGGAAATCCGGCCACAGCACTGCGTTGGTGATGCCATCGAGTTTCACGGCGTCGCCGCTGTAGGGAATCACGACGACTTTTTCGACGCCGGGAATCTTCGCCAGCACGCCACGGATTTTTTCCAGACAGTCGAAACGCTTGCCGCCGTAGCCGTAAGCATCGGCGGTGAACAGCACCTTCGGCGCAATCTGTCCGAAGCGGTCGACCACGCCGTTGATGCCGAAATCCGGCGAACACGACGACCAGGTCGCGCCGAGCGAGGCGGTTGCCAGCATCGCGATCACGGTTTCAGGAATATTGGGCATGAAGCCGGAGACGCGATCGCCCATGCCCACGCCCGCCGCACGCAGCGCATGCGCCAATTTGCCGACCTCGTCGTGCAGCTCGGCGTAGGTGAGCTCGCGCTTGTGGCCCCACTCGTTGCGCGCGATCAGGGCAACGCGGTCGTCCTTGAAGCGCAGCAGGTTCTGCGCAAAGTTCAGGCGCACGTTCGGGAACCAGGTCGCGCCGGGCATTTTGTCGCCGTCGACGAGCACGGGATCCAGGTCGCCGGTGGCGCGGATGCCGCAGAATTCCCATACGAATTTCCAGAACTTCATCGGCTGACGGACCGAGAAATCGTACAGTGGCGCGTAACGGCGGATGTCCTCGTTGCCGGTCTGCTCGCGCACGAAGCGAATGAAGCGATTGATGTTCGAGCGCTCGATGCGCTCGGCGCCGGGTTCCCAGATCGGCTTGGTCATGATCGTTCCCTCGTCCTGGCGCATGTCCGCATGCGGATCAGTTTAACGCCTGTTCCAGTTCCGGAATCAACTTGAACAGGTCGCCGACGAGGCCGATGTCGGCGACTTCGAAGATCGGCGCTTCGCCATCCTTGTTGATCGCGACGATCGTGCCGGCGTCCTTGATGCCGGTCAGGTGCTGGATCGCGCCGGAGATACCGATCGCCATGTAAAGTTCCGGTGCGATTATCTTGCCGGTCTGGCCGACCTGCAGGTCGCTCGGCACGTAACCGGCGTCCACCGCCGCGCGCGAGGCGCCGACCGCGGCGCCGAGCTTGTCGGCGAGTTTGTAGATGATCGCGAAATTTTCCTTCGAGCCGACGCCGCGGCCGCCGGAGACGACGCGCCGCGCGCTTTGCAAATCGGGGCGGTCGCTCTTGGCTTGCGCCAGTTCCACAAAGCGCGTGTGCGTGGGCAGTTCGGCGGCAAGGTTCAGCGCCTCGACCGGAGCCGCGTTCGCGGCGTTTGCCGCCGGATACGAGGCGGTGCGCACGGTCGCGACGAGGACGGCATCGGCCGGCGCCTGCACGGTGACGATGGCGTTGCCGGCGTAGATCGGGCGCTGGAACGTGTGCGCATCGATGGCCTTCATGATGTCCGAGACTTGCGCGACGCCGAGCAGGGCCGCGACGCGCGGCGCGACGTCCTTGCCGAACGTGGTCGATGGCGCGAGCACATGCGTGTAGCCGCTCTTCGCGACGGCAGCGATTTGCGGCGCGTACACGGCGGCGAGCGCGTGCGCGTTCGCGGCGTTCGTTGCGGTCAGCACCTTCGAGACGCCGTCGATCTTCGCCGCTTCCGCGGCGATGGCATTTGGTGCATCCGACAGCACCAGCACGTCGATGGCGTCGGCTTTGATTTCGCGCGCACAGGTCACGCAACGTGCGGTTGCGGAATTGAGTTTGCCGTTCAGGTGTTCGGCAACGATAAGTACCTTGCTCATCACAACAATCCTTTTGTCTTCAGCGCCGCGACGAGTTCGGCTGCATCCTTGACCATCACGCCACGGCTGCGCTTGGCCGGCGGCGCATACGCCGTGGTTTTCAGATGATCGCCGGATGCAACGCCCAGCGAAGCGAAATCGATCGTCTCCAGCGGCTTGGACTTGGCCTTCATGATGTCCGGCAGCTTGATGAAGCGTGGTTCGTTCAGGCGCAAGTCGGTGGTGATGACGGCGGGCATGTCCACCTCGATGGTTTCCAGGCCGGCGTCGACTTCGCGCGTGACGCGCACGGCGCTGCCGCTGACTTCGACCTTCGAGGCGAACGTCGCCTGCGGGCGGTTCCACAGCGCGGCCAGCATCTGCCCGGTCTGGTTGCAGTCGTCGTCGATGGCCTGCTTGCCGAGGATGACGAGCTGCGGCTGTTCCTTTTCGATCAGCTTGAGCAAGGTGCGCGCGGCGGTCAGCGGCTGGATGGCGTCGTTCGTGACGACGTGGATGGCGCGGTTCGCGCCCATTGCCAGTCCGTTGCGCAGGTGCGCCTGGGCGTCGGCCGGACCGATGGTGGCAACGATCACTTCCGTCGCGATGCCTTTCTCGCGCAGCCGCAGCGCTTCTTCCAGGGCGATGTCGTCGAACGGATTGGCCGACAGTTTCACGCCGTCCGTGACGACGCCGGTGCCGTCTGGCTTGACCTGGATGCGCACGTTGGCATCGACGACGCGCTTGTAGCCCACAAGTATCTTCATGTTTCCGCTTTCCCGATGTTGCGGCCCGCGTGCGCGGGCGAAAGGAATGCGGATTCTACCGCGAGCCCGCCGTTTCTTGCAGTCGCAAAAAAAACGGGCCGCGACCGCGGCCCGTGCGCTCGGGGCTAAAAGCGGATGCGGTTGCTCGCGGCGGGTTTCGTGCCGCTGCGCGCCCAGCGGTGGCCGTTCGCTTCGTCGGCTTCGATGAAACCGTCGCCGTTGGCGTCGAGTTTCGCGAAGCGCGCCTTAGCGGCGGCGAGGTACTGGTCCTGCGTCACGCGGCCGTCGGCGCCGGCGCCCATGTGGCGCAATTCGCGTTGCGCGGCGAATTCATCGCGCCGCAGCATCTTCGGCGACGCGGCGATTTCCTGTACCGTCAGCTTGCCGGTGTGCGCGGTGTCCAGCGCATCGAAGCGCGTGCCCGCGGCGGCCAGGTATTCGTCCTTGCCGACGACGCCGTCTTGGTTGGCGTCGAGCTTGCCGAATTCACGTTGCGTCATGTCCTGCGCAAATTGCGCATGCTTGCCGGACGGTGCGGCAGCGCCATGCCAGTGCCCGCGTCCACCGGGAGCGGCGGCTTCGAACTGGCTGGGTGTGACCTGGCCGGTGCCGGTGGAATCCATCTTGGCGAAGCGGGTGCTCGCTGCCGCAAGGAATTCATCCTTGCTGACATAGCCGTTGCCGGCCGTGTCCATGTGCGTGACGAATCGCTGCGCCATTTTCTGGTCGCGCTGCACGGTCTGCGGCGAAGCGGCGATGTCGGCGGCGTCTATGCTGCCCTTGTTCTGCGTATCGATGGACTGGAAGCGCTTCGTCGCGGCGGCGAGGTATTCGTCCAGCGAAATCTTGCCGTCGCCGTTCGTGTCCATGGCTTGCAGCATATGCTGGAAAAAGGACGGGCGCGCACCGGCAGCAGCGGTGGACGCGGCATCGTGCGCCGTTGCGCAGATCGATCCACCCGCGAGCGGCAGCGCGGTCAGGATCGCGAGCATCAGTTTGCGGGACATGGGCTTTCTCGGTGTCATGGCGGATCGCCATGCGCAAGATAACGCCGCCATGCGGCACCTGTTTACGGAGCGTTGGTAAAAGATGGTAAGGGCTTGTAAACGCGGTTCAAACGATGCGTGCGGCGATCACCTGTGCGAAGCGCGCGGCCGATCCCGCCGCATGGGCGAAGAACAGCGATGGCTCGGTCAATTCCAGTTCGAGCAGGCGCGGCGCACCGTCGGAATCGCTGCCTTGATCGGAATGCAACAGGTCCACGCGCGCGTACAGCAGCGGTTGCGCGAACGGGATCGCCGCCAGCGCACGCGCGGCAAGTTCGCGTTCGGCGGCACTGGGCGTGCGCGGCGTGATGTGTTCGGCGGCGAACAGCGCGCGGGTCGGACCTTCGCCGCGCTTGAGCAGCGG
>DATIOA010000120.1:0-1903 GCA_035473575.1 Rudaea sp.
GTCGTCGAGCATGAGCGGCTTTGCGGCGGCATGTAGGCTCGCTACGGCCCTGATTGATCGGTCACACCCAAGGGGGTGTCTGCGCCCCCTGGCACGTTCCGCATTGCACCTGCCACAGAATTTTGTGCAAAAAAACTGAAATCGGTATGGGGAGAAAGCGTCGGGCACTCTCTGCCTTCGAGGGTATACGAACTCTACTTGTTGGATGCGCCAGAACCCTGGAAAGTAAGACCTGGGAAATTTCCAGACCGTAAAGACGCAAGTGTGGCAGCATTGGGGCATGTCCGTCACGGCGCCCGAAATACAGCCACCAAGCAGTTGTCCTCTGGAAACATCGCTGGCGGCGCAAACGCGCGCGCATGCCGACGAATCCGGACTCGTCGAGCTGCATGACGGACGCGACAGCCTGGCCGCGCGCGTGCTGCTCGCGGACGCGGCGACGCGCACGCTGGACGTGCAGTACTACATTTGGCGCAACGACCTGTCGGGCACTTTGTTGTTCGAAGCGTTGCGCCGCGCGGCCGACCGTGGCGTGCGCGTGCGCCTGCTGCTGGACGACAACAACACCGCCGGCATGGATGAGCTGTTGGCGGCGCTGGACAGCCATCCGCGCATGGAAATTCGCCTGTTCAATCCATTCCGCCAGCGACGCTGGCGCTGGCTCGGCTATCTCACCGATTTTTCGCGCCTGAACCGGCGCATGCACAACAAGTCGTTCACCGCCGACGCGCAGGCGACGATCGTCGGCGGGCGCAACATCGGCGACGAATACTTCGATGCCGGCAAGCAGGCGTTGTTCGTCGATCTGGACGTGCTTGGCATCGGCCCGGTTGCCGATGCGGTCGAACGGGATTTCGAGCGTTACTGGAACAGTGCGTCGGCACTTCCGGTCGCACGCGTGCTGCGCGCCGCGTCGGAGCATGCGCTGGCGGATTTCGCCGTGGCCGCGAATGCGCGCGTGCAGGGGCCGAAGGCCGTGGCGTACATGGATTCGATCCGACGCTCGACGCTGGTGAGCGACCTGATGGCGGGGCGGCAGGGATTGGTCTGGGCGCCCGCGCGCCTGCTCAGCGACGATCCGAAAAAGGGCCTGGCGCACGAGAAAGATACCGACCTGATGGTGACGCGATTGGCGCGCACTCTCGGCGGGATGGAACGCGAGTTGTACGTCATTTCGCCGTATTTCGTGCCGACGTCGCGTGGCACGGGTTTTTTCTGCAGCCGCGCGCGCGAAGGCCTGCACGTCGCCGTACTGACCAACGCGCTGGAAGCCACCGATGTGCTCGCGGTGCATTCCGGTTACGCGAAACGTCGGCACAAGCTGTTGCGTGCCGGCGTCAAGCTCCACGAGCTGCGCCGACACACGCCGGCACGGCGGCGCTGGTGGCGTGCGCAGGGCTTGCACGGCAGTTCGGCATCGAGCCTGCATGCAAAAACATTCTCGATGGATCGCCGGCGCCTGTTCATCGGATCGTTCAACTTCGACCAGCGCTCGGTACGCCTGAACACCGAGATGGGATTCGTCATCGACAGCGTGGAAATGGCCGCCACCAGCGCCGATGCGTTTGTCCAGGACGTACAGGCGAACGCCTACGAGGTGCGCCTGCGCGGGCACCGGCTGGAATGGATCGAGCGCAATGAGGGCGTGGAAATCGTGCACCGGCGCGAACCCGGCAGCACGTTTTGGCAGCGCGCTTACGTCACCGTCCTGGGCTGGCTGCCGATCGACTGGCTGTTGTGATGGACGCGACGTCGAATCACCGGTAAAATTCCCACTCGCCCGTAACCTCGATCCACGGGCTGGCTAGCGCCAGCTCGCGGGTGTTCGTGTATCCAACGTTTTCAGGCGAAGCCATGCATCCAGCCATCCTCGCACTTGCCGACGGCAACATCTTCTGCGGGA
>DATIOA010000121.1:0-5243 GCA_035473575.1 Rudaea sp.
CAGCACCACGGCGGTACGCAGTCGATCGCCTTCACCGCAACGGGTTACGATGCGGTCAAGGTCGCGAACGACACGACGCTGTTCGACACCGCCAGCAACCCGCGCCTGCAACTGTGGTTCTACGGCAGCGCGGCGCAATGCCAGGGTCTGGATCTGATCCTTGAGCGCGATGATGGCGCCGGCGACATCACCGTCGCCAGCAGAGCGCTCAGCGCCTACGCGAACTGCGCCGCGGTCGTCGTCGGAACCTGGTTCCCGATCAGCGTCGATTTCACCGCAGCACCGATGAGCTACAACGGCACCTACAGTCGGATTTCACTGTTCAACCACAATGGCGGCGCGTTCGGGCCGGTTTACTTCGACGACTTGTCCCTGCTCGCGCCGGCGAACGACCGCATCTTCAAGGGCGGCTTCGAAGCCGCGGCCGCGCCAACGCAATTCCGCGGCACCACCATCACCGGCATGGAATCGGGCTTCAATCTGGCCGGCACCCAGCACATCTGCCTGCAACCCGGCGGACCGATCGCCGGCACGAACTATCCCGTGCAAGACACCCGCCTCGTCGACTATTTCGCCGGCAAGGGCATATCGATGCTGCGCCCACTGTTCGCCTGGGAATGCATGCAGCCAGTGCTGAACGGTTCGATTCCCGGCGCAGGCGCCAATTACCAGGCCTACTTCAACGCCTACAAGATGATGGTCGACTATGCCACCAACACCAAGGGCATTGGCGTCATCATCGAACCGTGGGAAGCCAACTCCAGCAACCAGATCGGCGGCGCGATGTGGAACGGCAACCTGGTCGGCACCGTTGCGGTTCCGCGCGCCGCATTCGCCGACTTCTGGGGCAAGATGGCGACCATCTTCAAGGACAACCCGCGCGTGTCCTACGGCCTGATGAGCGAGCCGAACCACATGTCGACATCGTCGTGGTTCGCTTCCGCACAGGCGGCGATCACCTCGATTCGCGCCACCGGTTCGACGCAACGCATCTACGTGCCGGGCAATGCCTACACAGGCGCCTCCACCTGGCTCGACGCCGGAGCCTTCGGCGGCGATACCGACGTGCCGCCGCATTCAAATGCCTACGGCTGGCTCAATGCCAACGGCGCCGGCATGCCGTTATCCGATCCGCTGAACAACATAGCCGTCGAGGTGCACACCTACGTCGACTGCTCCCAGGGCGGTTTGGATGATGGAATTACATCCAACACGGCCGCGCGCGACCAGCTCGACGTGACCGTGCAATGGGCGCGGCCGCTCGGCCTGCCGGTATATCTCGGCGAGATCGGCATCTACGCCGGGAATAACCCGATTCTCATACCCGAATACGACGTGGATTGCCCCGCTCCCACCGGCACGCCGGTGTTGGCCTGGGCGGATTTCATCAACTACGCCGACGCCAACACCGACACATTGGCCGGATTCACCTGGTGGGCCGGCGGCTATCCTGGCTGGTGGGACGACGTTCACGCCGCTCATTTTTCGATCACGCCCACGAATGGCGCGACCTTTACCGGCGACAGCATCGAGATGACGCTGATCCAGGGCAACTTCTGACCCGATTGCGGTTGCGGGCGGAATCTACCGCCCGCTATAATGCGCGGCCTTGTCGACCGGTTCGATCCGGCCTGCCGCGAGGCGGTCCGGAACGGGGCCAAGGCGCACTAATCCAATGCAAAACTCCATCGCTGCCGGAAGGCGGCTCGCCATTCGCGTCGTCGTCGCGCAAGCCGCGGCCACCGCGCTGGTGGCAGTCGGTTTCGCATGGCGCGGATGGGACGATGCGCTAGCGGTTTTGGCCGGCGGCGGCGTGGTGGTACTGGGGACGATCGTGCTGGCGTTGCGCCTGTTCGCCGGTCCGCCGGCAGCAGCGGGAACGGTGCTGGCAAGGATGATCGTCGGCAACTTGTTGCGCTGGTGCGTGATCGGTGTCGGGCTTTACCTGACGCTGGTCAAGGCCAAGCTGCCGGGATTGCCGATAATCGCGGGCCTCATTGCCGCCTTGCTGCCGCAGTTGTTCGGCCTGCGCGAGGGTTTCGGGCAGCGCCAGCCACCGGCGACGGTGGCGGAAAAAGTTACGAATTGACGGAAATCGGATTTTTGCAATGGCAACAGAAGCCGCCCCCGACGCAGGTCATTACATCCTGCACCATCTGACCTACCTGCAGCTCGATCTGCACACGGGCAAGATCGTGGAAAACGCGACCGGCTTCTGGGTGCTGAACCTCGATTCCGTGTTCTTTTCGCTGGTTCTCGCAGCCCTGTTCATCCTCATGTTCGGCTCGGTCGCGCGTCGCGCCAATGCCGGCGTGCCGGGCAAGTGGCAGAACTTCGTCGAGATGTGCATCGGTTTCGTCGACAGCCAGGTCAAGGACACCTACCACCACGGCGCGAAATTCGTCGCTCCCATGGCGCTGCTGGTCGGGTTCTGGGTGTTCTTCATGAACTTCATGGACCTGCTGCCGATCGACCTGCTGCCAACGATCGGCGGCGGCATTGGCCTGGGGCATCTGCGTGTGGTGCCGTCGGCCGATCCGAACGTCGCGCTCGGCATGTCGCTGACAGTGTTCGTCATCGCCATGACCTACAGCTTCGTCGCCAAGGGCTTCAAGGGCGTAGGCGCGGAATTCCTGTTCCATCCGTTCGGCAAATGGTTATTCCCGGTCAACTTTCTGCTCAAGTGCGTGGAAGAACTGGCCAAGCCGGTGAGCCTGGGCCTGCGACTGTTCGGCAACATGTACGCGGGCGAGATCATCTTCATCCTGCTCGCCTGCTTCACGCTGAATTACACGCCGACCAGCATCGGCGACAACCTCGGCTTCCTCGTGCAGGTGCTGCTCGCGACCGGCTGGACGATCTTCCACGTCCTGATCATCTCGTTGCAGGCCTACATTTTCATGGTCCTGACCGTCGTCTACATGGCGATGGCGGCGGACCACCACTGACGCACTTTCATCAAATCCGCTTCCTACTCAACCGCAACACACTCGGAGACACACATGGATATCAGCGCACTCGCTTCCGTTGAAGGCCTGACCGCCATCGCGGCGGGCCTCATGCTCGGCCTCGGCGGCATCGGCGCCGCCATTGGCATGGGCCTGATGGGCGGCAAGTTCCTCGAAGGCGCCTCGCGCCAGCCCGAACTCGTGCCGATGCTGCAGGGCAAGATGTTCTTGCTGGTCGGCCTGATCGACGCGATTCCGATCATCGGCGTGGGCATCGCGCTGTACCTGATCTTCGTCGATCCGTTCTCCGGCAAGCTGGCCGCCATGGCGGCGGGCGCGGCGCACTAACGTCCCCGATTCCGGCACGAGGTAGTCCCCGTGAGTATCAACGCAACACTTCTCGCCCAGATCCTCGTCTTCGGGATCCTGATCTGGTTCACGATGAAGTTCCTGTGGCCGCCGATTTCGACGGCGATGGACGAACGCGCGCGCAAGATCGCCGACGGTTTGTCGGCAGCCGAGCGCGCGCAAGCCGAGCTGAAGGACGCCGACGCACGCGTGGCCGAGGAAATCAAGAAGGCACGCGCGCAGGCCGCGGAAATCGTCGACAAGGCGCATACGCAGGCGAACCAGATCGTGGACAAGGCCAAGACCGACGCGCTGCTCGAAGCCGCGCGCGTGAAGGCCACGGCGCAGACCGATATCGACGGCATGGTCGGCAAGGCGCGCGAAGCGCTGCGCGGCCAGGTCGCATCGCTGGCCGTGCAGGGCGCATCCAAGATCGTGCAGCGCGAAATCGATCCGGCGGCGCACAAGGCGCTGCTCGACCAGCTCGTCGCCGAGATCTGACGATGTCCGAGCCGCTGACTCTCGCCCGTCCGTATGCGCGCGCCGCGTTCGAAACCGCGCGTGCGCACAACGCGCTGGCCGCGTGGTCGGGCAACCTGCGCTTCGCCGCGCAGGTCATGGCCGACGCGCGCGTGAGCGCGATCGCGGGCGATCCGCGCCTGTCCCACGCCGAACTCGTCGGCCTGCTGCTGCCGCCGGGCGAGTCTGCGGATGCGCCGTTCGCGACATTCCTGAGCCTGCTCGTCGAAAACCGGCGCGTGAACCTGCTCGCCGAAATCGCCGCGTTGTTCGAAGAACTCAAGCGCGAATCCGAACGCACGATCCGCGTGACCTTGCGCAGCGCGAGCGAGGTTCCCGCGCCGCAGGCCGAGGCGATCAAGGTCGCGCTGAAGAAGCGTTTCGCGCGCGAAATCGAACTCGAACAGCGCATCGATCCGGCCGTGATCGGCGGTGCGGTGATCGATGCCGGCGACGTGGTCATTGACGGTTCGGTGCGCGGCCGCCTGGAACGCTTGCAAAACGCATTGGCGGAGTGACGCCCGCGGCGCCGCACGCGCCGCGGAAAAATCAAACGTGAGCGGCCGCCGGCCCCTGACTTTTGATTTTTGACTTCAACCACAGGCACGGACGTGCGTCCGCGCTCGAGGAAACCATCATGGCAACGACTCTGAATCCGTCCGAAATCAGCGAACTGATCCGCACCCGCATCGAAAAGGTGAAACTCGCCGCCGAAGCGCGCAACGAAGGCAGCATCGTCTCGGTGTCCGACGGCATCGTGCGCATCCACGGCCTCGCCGACGTGATGTCCGGCGAAATGATCGAGCTGCCGAACAACGGCACGGCGCTGGCGCTGAACCTCGAACGCGATTCGGTCGGCGCGGTCGTGCTCGGCGAGTACGAGTACCTGACCGAAGGCGACACGGTCAAGACTACCGGCCGCATCCTCGAAGTGCCGGTCGGTCCGGAACTGCTTGGCCGCGTCGTCGACGCGCTCGGCAATCCGATCGACGGCAAGGGCCCGCTCAACGCCAAGCTCTCTTCACCGGTGGAAAAGGTCGCGCCGGGCGTGATCGCGCGCAAATCGGTGTCGCAGCCGGTGCAAACGGGCTACAAGTCCGTCGACTCGATGATTCCGATCGGTCGCGGCCAGCGCGAGCTGATCATCGGCGACCGCCAGACCGGCAAGACCGCGCTGGCGATCGACGCGATCATCAACCAGAAGGGCACGGGCATCAAATGCGTCTACGTCGCCATCGGCCAGAAGCAGTCGTCGATCGCGAACGTCGTGCGCAAGCTCGAGGAATTCGGCGCGATGGAGCACACGATCATCGTGGCGGCTTCGGCGTCCGACTCGGCGGCGATGCAGTATCTCGCGCCCTACTCGGGTTGCTCGATGGGCGAATACTTCCGCGACAACGGCCAGGACGCGCTGATCATCTATGACGA
>DATIOA010000122.1:0-1942 GCA_035473575.1 Rudaea sp.
CAGGCGAGCGCTGGCTCGAATACCTCGATGCGCGTAATGGCGGCGAGGATTTCCGCTGCGGCGTGGGCCGGGTGCTGATCGACGCGCCGTTTCGCGCCAGCGCCGATTACGATGGCATGGCGCTGATCGCTCTGGTGCGGCGTTTCACGCGCAACGTGCTTGCATCGAACGTGCTCGCGTCGGCTGCGCTCGCATCGGGTGCGCTCTCATCGGGTGCGCTCTCATCGGGAGCCGCGCGTGCTTGAATTCGCCTGGCCCTGGTTGTTCGTGCTGCTGCCGTTGCCATGGTTGCTGGCACGCCTGCTGCCGCCGGCACGCGACAATGCCGGTGCCGCCTTGCGCCTGCCTTACGCGTTGGAAGGGATGAGTGCCGCGACCGGCGCTGCGCCGGTCGTATCGTGGCGCAAGTGGTTGGCGCTCACATGCTGGGCGCTGCTCGTGTGTGCCACAGCACGTCCGCAATGGCTGGGTCCGCCGCAGGACGTGGCACGCAGCGGCCGCGACCTGCTGCTCGCGGTGGATGCTTCCGGCAGCATGGAAACGCCGGACATGCAGATTGGCGGCCGTGCGGTGAGCCGCTACGCCGCGGTCAAGGCGATCGCCGGTGACTTCATTCGCCGCCGCGTGGGCGATCGCGTCGGCTTGATCGTGTTCGGCAGCCAGGCTTACCTGCTCACGCCGCTGACTTTCGACCGCGACACCGTGCTCAAGCAACTCGATGAATCCGCCGTCGGCCTGCCGGGGCGGCAAACCGCGATCGGCGACGCGGTCGGGCTGGCCGTCAAACGCCTGCAGCAGCGTCCGCGCGACCAGCGCGTGCTGATCCTGCTCACCGATGGCGTCAACGACGCCGGCGTGCTCGATCCGTACAAGGCCATCGACCTCGCCGCCGCCGAACACGTGAAGATCTACACCATCGGCATTGGTGCGGACGCGATGACGATCGGTGGTTTCTTCGGCCCGCGCGTGGTCAATCCGTCGCAGGACATCGACACGCGCCTGCTCACCGAAATGGCGCAGAAGACCGGCGGCAAGTTCTATCGCGCGCACGATACGGCGGAACTGGCGCAGATCTATCGCGCAATCGATGCGCTCGAACCCGCGGCGGACAAAGGCCAGGAATTCCGACCGGTCGATGAATGGTTCTGGTGGCCGTTGGCGCTGGCCGGCTTGATCGTTCTGGTCGTGATCGGGCGCGCATTGCCGTTGCCGCGCGCGCTGCGCGCGAGGTTCGCGCAATGAACCTCTTCTTTCACGATTTTCATTTCCTGCGGCCATGGTGGCTGCTCGCGCTTGCCACGCTGCCGTTGTTGTGGCGCGCCCTGTCGCGCAGCGGAGCGGATGCCGGCGCCTGGCGCGGCGTGGTCGATGCGCATTTGTTGCCGCACTTGCTCGATGCACAAGGCGCGGCGCGTGCTTCTCGCGTGCCACGCTGGCTCGCCGCCTGCGCGTGGGTCGTGGCTTGCGTGGCGCTGGCCGGACCCGCGTGGGAACGCCTGCCGCAGCCGCTGTTCGAGAACCGCGTTGCGCGCGTGTTCGCACTGGAGTTGTCGCCAAGCATGTCGGCGCAGGATCTCAAGCCCAGCCGCTACGAACGCGCGCGCTTCAAGCTCGACGACATGCTCGCGCGCAGCGGCGGCATGCAGACCGCGCTGATCGCTTACGCCGGCGATGCTTTCGTCGTCGCGCCGCTGACCGACGACGTGCATACGGTCACGAACCTGGTCGATGCGCTCGATCCGTCGGTGATGCCAGCGCACGGCAACGACACCGGCCGCGCGATCGATCTTGGCGTGAATTTGATTCGGCAAGCCGGGTTGCGCGGTGGAGAAATCGTGGTGCTCGCTGACAGCGCCGACACGAATGCTGTCCCGGCGGCGCAGCGTGCGCGCGCCGTGGGCATTCGCGTATCCGTGCTCGGCGTCGGCACCGATCAGGGCGC
>DATIOA010000123.1:0-8197 GCA_035473575.1 Rudaea sp.
ACCAGATGCGTGGCCTCGTCCAGCGCATTGTCGTAGCTGTGGCCGAACGTGAGTGCGGCCGCGGCGAAACGGCTGGCGCCGTAGCGTATGAAGTCGATGATGGTGGAAAGTTCTGCGGGCACGGCGCTGCCATCCCTAACAAGATCGCCAGTATAGGCGAAGGCGCCCGTTATAATGCGCGGATGAATACACCGCGCAATGCATCCTCGATACCGATCTGGCTGTTCGTCGCCGCCGCCGTGGCCCTCGCGCTCGGCCTGTGGCTGGGCCAGCGTTTCTTTGCCGCATCGGAGCGGCCCAAACTCGAGAACGCAGTGCTGTATCCCGCGCCGCGGGCGATCCCCGAATTCCACTTGACCCAGGCCAACGGCCAGCCGTTGACACTCGCCGACTGGCGCGGACATTGGACCGTCGTCTACTTCGGCTACACCAGTTGCCCGGACGTGTGCCCGACCACGCTCACGACCTTCAAGCAGGCCTGGAAGGATCTCGGCGCACGCGGCCTCGCCGGAAACGTGCGCTTCGATTTCATCTCCGTCGACCCGCAGCGCGACACACCGGATGTGTTGCGCAAGTACGTTGGTTACTTCGATCCGGATTTCGTCGCCGCGACCGGGCTGGACGATGAACTGACGCCGTTGACGCGGGCGCTCGGCCTGGTCTATTCGCGCTCGACCGATGCGAATGGCAAGATCGAAGTCGACCACAGCGCCGCCGCGGTGATCGTCGATCCGCAGGGCCGCGAAGCCGGCATCTTCCGGCCGCCGTTCGTCGCGAAAGCGATCGCGGACGATCTCGCCGCACTCGCTGCCGGCCATTGAACATGCGTCTTTCCGTGCTCGCGCAATACGCGCTGCCGCACCGCGCGCTGTCGCGCCTGGTGTATTGGGCAACGCGCTGGACGTGGGCGCCGTGGAAGAATTTCCTGATCGGCCGCGTGGTGAAGGCCTACAACGTCGACATGCGCCAGGCTGCGCAACCGGACCCATTCGCGTATCCGAGCTTCAACGCCTTCTTTACCCGCGCCCTCAAACCGGGCGCGCGTCCGATCACCAAGGACGAACGCGTCATCGCCTGCCCGGCCGACGGCCGCATCAGTCAATTCGGGTCGATCCGTGACGGGCGTATCTTCCAGGCCAAGGGTCAGGACTTTTCCGCCGCCGAACTGCTCGGCAATGAAGCCGCCGCGGAGCCGTACGAGAATGGTCGGTTCATCACCGTCTACCTGTCGCCGCGCGATTACCACCGCGTGCATGCGCCGTTGGCCGGAACCTTGCGCGAAACCCTGCATATTCCCGGGCGCCTGTTCAGCGTCGCCCCGTTCGCGGTCGAGGCAGTGCCGCGCCTGTTTGCGCGCAATGAACGCCTGGTCTGCCACTTCAAGGGGGCGCATGGCCCATTCGTCGTCGTCATGGTCGGCGCGATGCTCGTATCCGGCGTGGAAACTGTCTGGAGCGGCGTGGAAATACCGCCCTACGCCAGCGCGGTCGTGCGCAAGGATTGGCGCGGCAAGGACATCCGTCTGGAACGCGGCGCGGAACTGGCTCGCTTCAACATGGGCTCCACCGTGATCGTTTTGCTGCCATCCGAGACGGCGAAATTCGATCCCGAATTGTCCGTACAAATGTCGGTCGAAATGGGTATGTCGATTGGTCGCACAAGTAGATAAGTAGTTGATTCGCTTCGGCTTACGGTAGGAATCTGCAATCCCGAAAAATTCACGTGCAATTTTCTCTTGCATCCCCCAGAATGTGACGTGCCACGTCGAAATGTGACGTACTTTGTACTTTTAGTCGTTAGCGATCTGATAAGGTTCGACAGTGACTACGACCGGCGCAATTGGGAAATTACAGGGGCTGCACATGCGTATCGTTACCCGAATCATCGCTCTCACCCGCTCGATCCAGCTCAACCGGCAATTCAAGGAGATCGAGAGGGCCATTTCTGAACTGCCGCTCGCCACGCGCCGGCAACTGGCGGCGATCGCGATGCGCGAATTTGCCAGCGCGGCGAAGTGCGAGTTCCCGCACCTTTACGGTACCGTCGACCAGGGCCAGCGCTACCAGCCCTGGGGCAATGGCACGGACATCGGCTTCGCGCGCATGAAAGCCGACAACCAGCATCTGCAATTGCGCGGCATCGCGTTGTGGCTGACCGTGGCGTACTACGAGACCAAGGAATCGGCGTACGGCGACATGCAACAACTGCATCGCCATTTGATGCGCACGCTGCGCCTGCTCAAGGAATCCATGCCGGCGAATCCGGCGGATTCGCTGTGGGCCACGCAGCAAAACGGCCAAGCCGTCGCCTAAGCACGTTTTCCAACGTCAACTTTGCGCCGGGTGATCCCGGCGTTTTCTTGTGCGCGGCCGCTATTCGCGGCGGCAGCCCGAAACGCGCAAATCCTGGCCCACCCTGAGCAGGTAAAGCGGCGGCTTGAGGTGGTTCAGGCGCGCCAGTTCCACGCTCGAACATCCATGCCTGCGTGCGATCCCGCCCAGCGTGTCGCCCCTGCGTACCACATACTGGCGCGGCGCCGGCTGCACGGGCGCCGCCGGCAACGCGGCGGCGTGCAGGTCGGCCGCAAGTTCGGCCCATTTTCCACTTGTGCACAATTTCGCGTAGTCGGCGGCGAGCGGTGCGGGTACGTCCAGGCGCGTGCCGGCATCGAGCTTCTGGCGCGGATCCCAGGCCGGATTGAGATTGCGCAGGGTGCGGAACCAGCCGTCGCCATTGCCATCCTGGCCCAGGCACACGGTCAGCTCGTCGAGCGACGCGGGCCGCGCGAGCACGATTTGCGCAGGGGTCGTATCAAGTCTGGGG
This sequence comes from Rudaea sp., assembly GCA_035473575.1. Taxonomy (GTDB): domain Bacteria; phylum Pseudomonadota; class Gammaproteobacteria; order Xanthomonadales; family Rhodanobacteraceae; genus Rudaea. The sequence goes on from DATIOA010000123.1 coordinate 2,824, forward strand.
AATTGCAGGTTGTAGCGCTCCGGATGCAGAAATAGCCAGGCCGCCGCAAGCACCATGGGCACGTAGTCGCGGGTTTCCGGCGATACCGCGAAATAGATTTTCGGATCCCAGAATCCCGCATCGTCGTGCCGCTGCGCGAGTCGCTGCATCGCACCCTCGCCGCCGTTGTACGCAGCAACCGCAAGCTCCAGGTTGTCGTTGAGCACGCGCAGTTGTTCGTTGATGTAGGCCGCGTTCGCGCGCGCCGCCGCCGCCGGGTCGAAGCGCTGGTCGAACCCGTTGACCACGCCGAGGCCGAAACGAGCGCCGGTCGCTGACATGAATTGCAACGGGCCGCTGGCGCCGGAGCGCGACACCGCGTGCACCTTGCCGCCGGATTCCTGCGCGAGCATGCCGAACAGCAGCGCCTCGGGCAGGCCGGCCTTTTCGTACTGCGGCCACATCTCGTGGCGCAGGTACTGGTAATTCTCCCAAGCGCGCATCAAATTCGGACGGTATTGAGTCAGCCACTGCTCGATCGCCACCTTCATCGGATCGTTCATGGCGATGATGTCGGCGAGCTTGTGGCCCTTGAGCAACGCTACCGCACGCCCGGCCTGCGGTAGCGCAACCACCACCGGGGACGTTTCGCCGGCTTCGGCGGACGCGTCCGGCGATTCGTCGGCACTGTCTGCCGCACCGGGAGCCGCGTTGGCCGGCGTGCGCAGCAGCTTGTCGAACGCGGCGAAGAATCGCGCCGCGTCGCAGCCGCGCGTGGATGCGCATTGCGCCGCGGCCGTCTGCAAATCGTCCAGCGCCGCATTGGCCTTGTCCGTCGCATCGCCCGCCTCGCGCGCGGCGAGGTAGTTGCCGGTGTCGGCATCCAGCCGCGTGTACAGTGCCGTCACCGCGGCATCCGGCGTCTTGTCGGCGGCGCGTTGCGGCTGTCCTGCGCAGGCGGCAACGAGCAGGCACGGGACAATGACGGAAAGCTGACGGCGCATGATCGGAACTCCTCGCGGTTTCACGCACGTTACCCGGCATGACGCGCCGCGACAACCCCGTGCGCCACATGCCGATACAATGTATCCAACGAACGATCAATGCCATCCACGATGGTCACGCCCGACGCCAATCTCGAACCCGCATCCGACCCGAAACCCTTGCACGAACGCTGGCCGCAGGCTTTTGGCTATCCGCTGCAGCCTGCGGCACTGACGACCATTGCCGCGATTGCTGTAGCGCATCTGGTGCAATTCGTGCCTGCGCTGGGCAGCGTGCTTGATCTGCTGGTCTGGGCCTCGTTCTTCCAGTACGCGTTCGAGGTACTGCGCTGGAGCGCGAATGGTCGTGCGGGGGCGCCCGAAATCGCATTGACCGTCAGTGCAGGCGTCGGCCGATATGCCGTTGCGCTGGCGATCCTGATCAGCGCCCTGATCATGCTGACCAACTTCTTTTTCGGGCGCGCCGTAGCCTTCGTCGTCGGTGCACTGCTGATGAGCGCCATGCCCGCGATGATGATGATCCTCGCGCTCGAAGAGGGCCTGGTGCGTGCGCTCAATCCGCTGGTCTGGCTGATGATCGCCGCGCGCATCGGCCGCTCCTACCTGATATTGGCCGGCCTGTTCATCGGCGCGCTGTTCGTACAGAGCATCGTCGCGCTGCTGCTTGCTCCGGCAGTACCGGGAATCGTCGCCGTGCCGCTGGTGTATTTCGTCGTCGGCTACCTGATGATCGCGAACTTCCACCTGATCGGCAGCGTGATCCACGAGCACGGCGACGAACTCGGCTACGCCGGACACCTGGAACTGCAGGACGAAGTCCCGCACACCGACAAATCGCGCGCCATCCTCGACGCGGCGCGCGCGCGCGCCGCGACAGGCGATGCGCAGGGCGCGGCCACCTTGCTGCGGGAAGAACTGACCGCGCACCCGGATTTGCCGCCCGTGCACGATGAGTACCGCCATTGGTTGCGCCAGAGTGGCGACAAGGCCGAACTCGCGGCGCATGGCAAAAAGTATATTCCTGTCCTTCTGGCGCAGAATCAGGATCGCCGCGCCATCGACGTGGCGCGCGAATGTCAGTTGCTCGATCCCGCGTTCGCCCTGGACAAGGCCGAGGACATCACCCGCCTCGCCAACGCGGCCGCCGACGCCGGACAGACGCAGACCGCGCTCGGACTGCTCGCTGGCTTCCACAAGCGCTTTCGCAACCATCCCGACATCGGTCGCAATTACCTGCTCGCGGCCAAATTGTGGGCCGAGCGAATGAACAAGGAAATGCAGGCGCGCGCCATGCTCAACCAGATCAAGGTGGCGTTTCCGGACGATCCGGTGATTCCGCAAGTCGACGCCTACCTCGCGTTTCTCGACAAGCTCGCCGAGACGCCAGCCAAACCCGCGTCATGAGCCGCTGGCGCGCGCCGCAGGCCGCCTCCACCGCGGTCATCACCGCGGATGGGCATCGCCGCCTGAAGGCCGAACTCGACGAGCTGTGGCGCGTGCGCCGGCCCGAAGTCGTCAAGGCACTGGCCGCCGCCGCCGCCGAAGGCGACCGTTCCGAGAATGCCGAATACACGTATCGCAAAAAGCAACTCGGCGAGATCGACCGTCGTGTGCGTTACCTCGGCAAACGGCTGGAGTCGCTGCGCGTGGTCGATACCCGGCCGACCGATCCGACGGCGATCTTTTTTGGCGCGTGGTTCGAGATCGAGGATGACGATGGCAACGTATACCGCTATCGCATCGTCGGTCCGGACGAAACCGATGCCGCGCTGGGCCACATCAGCATCGATTCGCCACTTGCGCGCGCGGCGCTGAAGAAACGCATAGCCGACGAATTCGAGGCGCAGCTGCCGGGGGGGGTGCGGCGTTTCGTGGTCGTCGCGGTCAGCTATGTCAGCGACTAGCGGACGAAGCGTATCCGGCGTTCAAGGTAAAATACCGCCGCAAGCAACATCAGCAACAGCACGATTCCACCCGGCCAAGTCAGCGTGGGTGTGGGAATCACGGCGGGCGGCGCGCTCACAGTCAGCGTAAAAGCTTGCGTCGCGTCCGGCGGTACGCCATTGCTCGCGGTCAACGTCAGCGCATAAGTACCGATGCTGCCAGCCGCTGGCGTGCCAGCCAGCGTCGCCGTGCCGTCGCCGTTATCCACGAAGGTCACACCCGAGGGCAGCGTACCGACTTCACTCAGCCCCGCCACGGGAGATCCCGTCGTGGTCACCGTGAACGAACCCGCCGCACCAACGGTGAATGTCGCTGCATTCGCACTCGTGATGGCAGGTGCCTGATTAACAGTAAGCGTGAAATTCTGCGTCGCGTCCGGCGGTACGCCATTGCTCGCGGTCAACGTGAGCGCATAAGTACCGATGCTGCCAGCCGCCGGTGTGCCCGCCAGCGTCGCCGTGCCGTCGCTGTTGTCGGTAAAGGTCACGCCGGACGGCAGGCTACCGATCATCGACACGCTCGTGGCCGCCGTCGTGGTCACCGTGAATGAGCCCGGCACACTAACGGCAAACGTTGCCGCAGCGGCGCTCGTGAAATTCGGCGTTGGGGTGCCAACCACGTTGCCGGCGGACACATATCGAACGGACCCGCAATTCGTGCATTCGTAGGACTGGGTGCTCAGCGCCACCGTGCCACCCGAATCACTGAGGCCGGCTGGGTCGATCCACAGATAGGTGGCGAAGCCTGGCCCCCAAGAGTAGAACCCATTTTGAGCGTTGACGGTCAGTTGGTTCCATGGACCGCCGTAGGTTACCGGCACGAAGGTTGCGGTGTTGCCGCCTGCGACCGATATCGATCCTTCTGAAAAGGTATTGGTGTCGGCGTCGTAGACAAAATATCCGCTCGCGGTGCCGCCATCGGTGAACGTCACGCCACTCAACGTCCATGTGACCGGAAAGGCTGACGCGTTCGACAAGCAGGCCAACGTCAATACCAGCAATGCGACCCAACCGCGCATGGAGAATCGGAAAGCGAACATTGGCAATCCCCTAATGAGTCCGAATGACTGGATCGACAGGCCTGCAAACGCATCGTAGGTGCGCTCGGCGGAGAATTATGCGCCAGCCTGACCGAAAGACAAGACCGGTAGTTTTCAGCCCTTCGCTGGGCGATCCGGACTTACGTCGAGATGCATACTTTCAGATCGTTACGAGATGTTTGGCCGCAGCGCCCGGCACGGCGGCGAGCGGCACGCGGCCATCGAGGGTAACGAAGCGGCCCTTGTTCCGGACCGCCAGTGCGAGCAAGTACGCGTCCGTGAGTTGGCGCGGTCCGAGCAGATGCGTCCAATTGAACGCGTCGTCGTCGAGCAGACTCAGTTCGTCGGGCCAGAATGCGTGATGCACACTGCGTACCGCTTCACGCAAGCGCGCCGCGGCCTCCACTGCCGGTACGCTGTTGGGATAGGCGGGTTGCGCCAGAATGCGGATGCATCCGTTCTGGGTCAGCGGACACGAAGCCCAGCCGTGACGGATGTTTTCGCCCAGCCACTGCATGGCGCGCGCGTGATGCACGTGCGCCGCGTCGAGCAGCGCAATGAGCACATTGACATCGAGCAGCGCCCGCATCAGACGCCTTCGTCGTCGCGCAGTTTGTCGATCAGCGTGTTCGTCACGATCTTGCCGCGCGCCGGAATCGGCCGGAATCCGTAAAACGATTCGGATTCCGGTTCACGCACGCCTTGCCGCGCCACGGTTTGGGTCAAGGCACGCCGCGCCAATTCCGACAGCACGCTGCCGGCCGAATCGCCGGTGCGACGTGCGATTTCCTTGATCGCGTCCAGGACTTCCTGATCGATATCGAGCGTGGTACGCATGGCGCATTCCTCATCGCCGCATTAGATGCTGTGATGCTAACGCATCAGATGCTCGCGTGCAAGTCACTGCTTTCCAGGGGAACGGGGTACGAATTTCCAAGGGAACAGGGTACGAACGCCCTGCTCGCAACGGCATGAAACAGGGCGCCTTGCGATAAAAGCTCTCAACGTCGTTGTCCGCATGCCAGCCGGGAACCCCCGAGAGCGGTAGTGGCCGCGGCTCTTGCGGATCATTCAAGGCATGGCCGTCCTTGATCGCCGCTGCTGTCACATCCAGCGCATTTTCCACATTTGCATTTTGCGGCAATACAACGGCGAGCGCCTTGCCGGTCAGCATCTGCGCGGGTTTGAGTGCGTGTTCGAGCAGCGCATGGCCGAAGACGGCAACCTCGATGCGGCCATCCGACCATGCGGCACGCTCGCGCCAGAACAAGCCGTGCCAGTCGTGCGCATCCCATGGCGCGAGCAAGGCCGGATCGCGCAGCGCGACGACGATGCCGGCCTCGTCAAAATGGGTCAGCGCGCATTGCGCACGTGAGCGGTGCTTTGGCCCGACCTTTGCGATCTCGCC
>DATIOA010000124.1:0-7881 GCA_035473575.1 Rudaea sp.
CCGCCCGCGGGCAGGAAATTCGTGAGCTTCTGGTTGAGATCCTCGATGTCGAGGCCGTACAGCGCACGCTTGCGCAGGTCATTGATCGTGCGCACCGACGGAATCACCTTGTGCCCGCGCGCTTCGGCCAGCAGCGAAACGTAATAGCCGACGCCGAGGTACTTGTAGCTGCGGCACAAGTTGATCACCTGCACGCGCTCGTCGTCGACGCTGATCGCCTCTTTCAGGTAATCCTGTGCGGCAACGACATTTTCCGAGGGAAAATACGAACCCCAGTCCGTCGCTTTTTCCACCACGATGACCAATCTGCTCATGCGTGGTTATTGCAGAAAATTGAAAAGTACGGCTGGGGTGACCGCTCTGGAGCGGGCAGGGAAGCCCGCTGGAAATACAAACTCGGGGGTTCGGACATGGGCATCGGCGCAAGGCTCGGGGGCGCTAGTTTGCCACAGCCGCAAGGCCGCGCAAGCGCGCCCCGTCGCACGTTCAGCATTGCGTCACGCATCGCCCTGGCCTAGGCTGCGGCGCATGCCTGTCGCCTACCGCATCCGCCGCGCAGCGGCCGCCAACTTGCCGGCGCTGGTCGCGCTCGAACGTCGCGCCTTCACCACCGACCATCTGTCGCCACGCCAGTATCGGTATCATCTGGGCAACCCGGGCGCGCTCGTGCTCGCGGCGGTCGATTCCGGCGTGCTGCTCGGCAAGGCCGTGGTGTTTTTCCGCAAGGGCAGCGACATTGCACGGTTGTATTCCATCGCCGTGGACGACGCGGCACGTGGACGCGGCATTGCCAGCGCGCTGCTGCGCGCGGTCGAGCGCGGCGCGCATGCGCGTGGTTGCACGCGACTGCGCCTGGAAGTGCGCCAGGACAACCCCGGCGCAATTCGCCTTTACGAAAAACTCGGTTATCGCCGTTTCGGCGCCATCGCCGGTTTCTACGAGGATGGCGCGGATGCGTGGCGTTACGAAAAACCTCTGCGCGGCGGAAAATCTACCAGCCGAGCGCCTTGAGCCTCTCCGTCGTCGCCGCGTCCGCCGGCCGCGCGACGAGGCCGCCGAGTGGACTGATGGTCACAGTGTAACTGCCGCCATCGACCAGCGGCAGGAACGCTGCGCTGCCGTAGTCGGCGTCGATCCACGGTAGCCAGCGCGGGAAGCGCTGCTTGAGTTGCCACAGGTCGACGATGGAATCCGCGTCCAGCGCGACGATGCTTGGCAGGGTGGCCTGTGCCTGCGTGACATCGTGGTAACGACCGGACAGGCGATCCACGCGGAACAGCGGCTGCGCGCCGAGCGCGACCGCGCGCGGCGCCCACTTGATTACGCGTGCGTCGAGCTGCCATTCGTCGCCGCGCAATTCCTCGCTTCGATGCGTGCCGTCGGGAAAATCCACACGCACGCCGAACCACTGCGGGCCGAGCTGGCGCGCTTGCACGCTCGCCACAGCCGCTTCGGCACTGAGCAGGCTGTAGCTGCGCAGGGCCAGGCCGAGTCCGCAGAGCAGGAGGGTCAACAAGACGAACACCAGGAACCAGGCGCCGCGATGCGCGCTGGCGAAGCGCCGGCGCGCACGCCAGTGCCGGCGTACCGCGAACGCTTGGGCCAGCGCAATCAACGCCGCGATGACGGCGCCGGCGAACAGCAGGGGAACGAGGAAGGCAAAGTCCATCGCTGCGCTCGCGTCAGTGCTTTTCAGCGGCCTTCAGCGACGCCTCGCGCACCGCGCGGAATTCGCTGTCCAGTGCCCACTGCGGAAACACGGATTCGTCCGCGAGGCGCTTGCCGACGGCGTACAGCGATTGCACGTCTTCGATAACGCCGGACAAATCCCAGCCCGGATCGTAGTTGTCGGCGGGCTTGTGGTAGCGGTGCGCAGTGAAGTCATCGTAGGCCGCGCGCCCGGCTGCCTCGCCGCCGTCGAGTTTGTCGAAGCCGCCGCGCGCATACAGCACCGGCACGCCCTGGCGCGCAAAGTTGAGCTGGTCGGAGCGGTAGAAGAATCCCTTTTCCGGCTCCTCGTCGGCGCTGATCGTGCGGCCCTGCAGCTTGAGCGCATCACCGAGGTATTGGTCCATCTGCGACTGGCCGAAACCGATGATCGCCATGTTGTGCGTGCGACCGAACGGAATCAGTTCGTCCATGTTGATGTCGACGACGGTCTTCGTCATCGGGAATGGCGGATGCAGCGAGTAGTACTGCGAGCCGAGCAGGCCCGCTTCCTCCATCGTTGGCGCGAGGAACACGATCGAGCGCTGCGGCGGCGGATTCTGGTGCGCGAACGCGTCGGCGATTTCGAGCAGCGCGGAAAGCCCGGTGCCGTTGTCGACGGCGCCGTTGTAGATCTGGTCGCCCTTGAGCGATGGGTCGCGGCCGAAGTGATCCCAGTGCGCGGAGTAGACGACGACCTCGTCCTTGCGCGTGGTGCCGGGCATCAGCGCGAGCACGTTGTCGGTCTGCATGCTGCGGACCTGGCTGTGGAAAGCGATCGACGCCGTGGCCTTGAGCGGCACCGGCGTGAAGCCCGGTTTCGCGGCGGCTTTTTCCAAGGCATCAAGATCGGCGCCGGCACTGGTGAAGAGCCGATGCGCGGCGTCGCCCGTCAACCAACCCGCCACGGCCAGACGCAATGGAGACTTGGCATCCGGCACCAGACTGAACTGCGGGCCGCTCCAGCTGTTGACCACCACTTCCCACGGATAACCGGCGGCGCCGGTTTCGTGCACGATCAGGCAGCCGGCCGCGCCCTGGCGCGCGGCTTCCTCGTATTTGTAGGTCCAGCGCCCGTAGTAGGTCATGTTCTTGCCCTTGAACAGGGCCGGGTCGGCATGGCCGGGATCGTTGACCAGCACGACGACGATCTTGCCCTTGACGTCGAGGCCGGCGTAATCGTTCCAGTGGTATTCCGGCGCGACGATGCCGTAGCCGGCGAAGACGAGGTCGGCGTCCTTGACCGCGACATCCGGCGCGTTCTGCAGCGTGCCGACGATGAGATCGCCGCGATAATTATACTTTTCCACCTTGCCGTTTGCGCTTACGTCCAGCGCAACCTTGTCCCCGTCGACCAGCGTGGTTTCGACGGCGGGCACGGCTTGCAGGTAACTGTCGCCATTGCCGGGCTTCAGGCCCATGCTCTTGAACTGGTCGATCAGGTAAGTGGTCGTCATGCGCTCCCCGATCGTGCCCGGCTTGCGGCCCTCGAATTCGTCCGACGACAGGCGCTTGTCGTAACCGGCGAAATCCGCCGCCGTGATTTCCGGAGAGAAATGCCCGTCGGTTGTCGGCTTGAGCGGCTCGGGTTTCGGCGCGGCTGGCGCCGCTGCGGTCTTGGCCGGCTCCGGCGGTGTCGACTGCGTGCAGGCGACGAGCAGGCAGGCGGCGAGCAGGCAGGCGGCCAGAAAGGCGATGGTAATGTTGCGCATGGGGACTCCGAGATCGCGAACGGAAGTCCCGATTGTAGAAGAAACAGCGTTCAAAGAACCTCGGTCGTCCGAGGTGGCAGAATCAAGACTCACAAGAGGCCCTCAATAGGCAGCAAACCCAAGAGCGCTACTTCCAGACGCCGTTTCACGCCGGCTCCCGGCTCAAAGTACGTGGCATTGCCATCGCCGTCCTTCCAGACCAGGCGGTGGGAATCCGGCTGCCACTCGACGCGATAGGCGCGATCCGACTGCGTCGCTTGAGCGAAGAAATCCGCGACGGCTTGCGCCAATCCGGCGGAGTCGACGATTACCCCCATTTCCGTATTCAGCAGGCGGGAACGTTGATCCATGTTCATCGAGCCGATGAACACGAGAGTCCGGTCGATGACGACGGCCTTGGCATGCAGCGACGTGCCCGACCAGGTTTTGCCTGACGTCGCGGATTGCGTCGGGTGTCGCAGCGAGCGCAGTTCGTACAACCGCACGCCGCATTCGAGCAGTTTGCGCCGATAGTGCGCGTAGCCGGCCTGGGCGGGCGTACTGTCCGTTGATTCCAGCGAATTGGTGAGCACCTTGACGGCCGTGCCGCGTTTGACCACATCGCAGAGCAGGCGCGTGCCGCTGTTACCAGGGACGAAGTACGGAGAAATCAGCAGCACTTCCTGATGGGCGTCGGCGATCAGCGACCTGACGCGGGGCACGATGCGCAGCGCGGGATCGTCCCGTGCGTCCACTTTGCCGGGCTCGTCGGCGATCACCGCAGCCGCACCCCAGAACCAGGCGCCGTTGCGGTCCGCCGTCGCACCTCCGGGGAGTTCGTCGAGCGATGCCTGCGCGTAGTCCGACTGGGCGAATTGACGCGCATCGTGCGCCAGCGCGGCACGCGTGCGCGCAAGGTCGCGCTCCGGATGATGCGGCGTGCCGAACGCCGCGACCGGATACGCGGCATCGCCGTTCCAGTAGGTGTCGAACGTGCGCGAGGCTGCGGCGACCACCGGGCCGATCGCGATGACGTCGAGATCGCGGAAATTGCTTGTGTCGTCCGCATCGAAATAGGCGTCGCCGATATTGCGGCCGCCGATGACGGCGACGTCATTGTCGACGATGAAGGATTTGTTGTGCATGCGGCGATTGAGGCGGCGCCATTCCAGCAGCAATTCGACGGTCTTGAGCGGCGCCGGCGCGCGGGCGTGGAAAGGATTGAATACGCGCACGGCAATGTTCGGATGCACGTTCAGGGCATCGAGCAAGGCGTACTTGCCGGACAGCTCGAAATCGTCGAGCAGAATGCGCACGCGCACGCCGCGATCCGCCGCGGCCATGAGACGCTGGGCGATCAGGCGTCCGGTAGCGTCGTCGTTGAAGATGAAATACTGCAGATCGATGGAACGTTCGGCGTGATCGGCGAGCGCGACGCGGCTCATCAGTGCATTCGTGCCGCCCGCGAGCAGACGGAAACCCGATTGCTGCGGGTGCAGGTCCAGCTCCGACTGGATATAGCGTGCCGATGCGGTGTCCGTGACGGCGGGCAAGGCCGCGGAGGGTTGCTTGACGAAATCGGTGCGCAGGGGCGCGCAGCCCTGCGCCAGGACCGCTACGCACAACAGGACACCCTGCAGGTATCGACGGGATTGCATTCGGAGGACTCCACTTGATGCACGCCAGGCATCGCTGCGGGATCAGTCCGCGAAAATATGCCGCGCGGGCGATGACGTGCTGGTTGGAGTGCCGCCCGGTACGCACGTGGCGGTACCGGGCGGCGAAAGCAGCGGCACGAACCCCACAAACCGGCAGGCAAATCATGCCGCTGGCGGGGCGTCGTTAATGCCGGTCGTCCGATTCGCGCCGCTCGGCCCGCTTCAGGGTCAATTCGCCAACGTCGAGACCGACGTCGACGCCTTCGCCGGCACCAGCCAGCGCCAGCGATACGGTGCCCTTCGTCAGCAATTGCGCGGTGCCGGACTTGACGACACCGACGTGCGCTTCTCCGTTCACGTAGGAACCGAGAACGTCATCGATCGTGCGGACGTCCGAGAACTTCCCCTTGCCGCTGTCGATTCGCGATTTGCCGACGGTGAGTCCGCCGCCCTTGGCTTCGATCGCGACGTTCATCGAGCTGCCGTCTGCGCACGTGACTATCCCCCTTCCCTCTGCGTGCTTGTAGATTGCGGACCAGCCCGAGAGCGAAAAACGCAGCTTGCAGTCCAACTCTGCCTGATTGGCATGTGCGCTGGGCACGCCCATCGCCAACATCGCCGCAACCGTCGCCATCGCCATGGTTTTTTGCATCAGATTTGACATGTGAATTCTCCTTGGGGGACCAAGCACATGGTCTTTCGATTACCGGCACCAACGGCGTTCAGCACGGTACTGTCGCAGTGGTGTCGAGCGTGGCGATTGCGCCGCAGGTTCCGGTCGAAGCGTTTTCGACTGCGAGCGCCGGAGCATCAGGGCTCAATCGCCGATGCAATTCGACCTTGCGCCCGCAATCGGGAACGTAACCTGAACGTTGCGGCCGTGCGGACGCGCGCGGCGCGCGAGTTCGTTTCCAGTTAGGCGAGCGCTACTGTGGCGGCTTGTCGCCGCTGAACGCGATCGCCTTCGCGCCATCAATCTTGCCCACCGTGGCGCTGTCGCTGACGTAAAGCTGAACGGTGCGCTTGAACACGAGATCGCCCTTCACCACGGCATGCGGGCCGATGACGATGCGCGGATCGCGGCTGACGCCGAAGTGGAACCAGCTGTTGTCCTTGTTCACGAGCATCCCGCCTTCGACGCGCGAATTCGCGCCGACGTCGATGTCGCCCGAGGTCGTCTCGATGCCGCCGCCGACATGCGCCGCGATCAGCGAGATGCCGCCGTTGACATTGGAAACCTTGCCGGCAACATCGGCGCCCGTTCCGAGCGCGATTGAACCGTTGACTGCTTCGATGGTCTTGGCGATCTTCGTTCCGGCGCCGACATGGATGCCGCCGTTCACCGTATCCAGCGCGTCGATCGTGGCGTTGGCGCCGAGATGGACGCTGCCGTTGACCGTGGTCGCCCCGGCCGCGTGCGCGCCGTCGCCGACGTGGATGCTGCCGTTGACCGTCGACAACTTGCCGACCGTGGCGTTGTCCGGCACGTGGATGCTGCCATTGACCTTGTCGATGTCGAGGTCCGAATTGCCGGCGGCGAAAGCGCTGCCGGCGGCGAGGGCGGCGGACAGGGCGAAGAGTGCGAGACGTTTCATGGGTCTGCTCCGGTGCGAGTCGTGTTGCGTGTTGGATGCGGCGGGCCGCCGCAAGGTTTAATCGGCTAACATTATCCATCCGATTTTTCAGAGCGCGCCATGTCCCGACCCAAACCCGTTTTGCTGCTGATCCTGGATGGCTGGGGCCATCGCGAGGCACGTGACAACAATGCGATCGCGCAGGCGAACGCGCCGAACTGGCGGCGCCTGCTCGCCACCTGTCCGCACACGCTGGTGCAGACGCACGGGCTGCATGTCGGCCTGCCGGACGGGCAGATGGGCAATTCCGAGGTCGGCCACATGAACATCGGCGCCGGCCGCATCGTGTACCAGGACCTGACCCGCATCGACGCGGCGATCGCGGACGGCAGTTTTTTTGCCAATCCCGCGCTGCTCTGCGCATTCGCCGCGGCGAAACGTGCTACCTCAGAGCAGGCGACGCTGCATGTGTTCGGTTTGCTCAGTCCCGGTGGCGTACACAGCAGCGAGGAGCACATCTTCGCCCTGCTCGATATGGCAAAAAAGAACGGCGTGGAACGCGTGGCCGTGCATGCCTTCCTCGACGGCCGCGACACGCCGCCACAAAGCGCGCGCGCTTCGCTGGAAAAGTTGCAGGCCAAGTGCGATGCGCTCGGCAACGCGCGCATCGCCACCGTGAGTGGACGTTACTACGCGATGGATCGCGACAAGCGTTGGGAGCGCGTGAAGCTGGCCTACGACGCGGTTGCCGAAGGCGTCGCCGAATTCCACGCCGACAGCGCACTTGCCGCACTGGATGCCGCCTACGCACGCGGCGAAACTGACGAATTCGTCAAGCCGACCATCATTGCAAGTGCGGCAAAAATCGCCGACGGCGACGCTGTCGTCTACATGAATTTCCGTGCCGATCGTGCGCGTCAGCTCACTCAGGCCTTTGTCGATCGGGATTTTTCCGGCTTCGCGCGCACGCGCACGATCCGTCTGTCCGCCTTCGTGACGCTCACGCACTACAGCGACGACCTTCGTGTCACTGCCGAAGCCTATCCGCCGCAATCGCTGGCCAATTCGCTGGGCGAATACCTGTCAGGTCTTGGACTCAAGCAACTGCGCATCGCCGAAACCGAGAAATACGCACACGTCACGTTCTTCTTTTCCGGCGGTCGTGAGGAGCCGTATCCGGGCGAGGATCGAATTCTGGTGCCGAGTCCGAAAGTCGCCACCTACGATCTGCAGCCGGAGATGAGCTGCCCG